>NZ_JBEPCY010000005.1:0-297593 GCF_040299965.1 Streptomyces sp. NPDC000594
GATTTAGCCGTGGGGCTGGTGTGCGTGTACGGCCGCCGCGCGGGCGGGATGGCGCCGGCCCCGGGGCGGCCGGCGCCGTCCGGCCGCCGCGAGAAGGGCGGCGGCCGGACGGCGCACGGACGGTGAGGGGTTCGCTTTCATACGGCGGTGCCGACCGGGGTCGGTCAGACCATCCCGGCTTCCTTGAGCAGCTCCAGGGTCTTCTGGAGCGACTCCAGCTTGCCGAGGTCGATCTTGGGGGCGTCGAGGGAGTCGAGTGCGGGCAGCCCCTTGACGGTGCTGGTGACACCGGCCGCGAGCGGGTACTCCTTGGTGCCCTCGGCGAAGTAGGTCTGCGCCTCGTCGGAGAGGAGGTAGTCGACGGCCTTCTCGGCCGCGGCCTGCTGCCCGCCGTCCTTGAGGACCCCCACGCCCGCGGCGTTGATCAGCGCGCCGGAGTCGCCGCCCGGAAGGAAGTGGATCTTCGCGTTGACCTTGTCGGCGCCCAGCTCGGCGACCTTCTCGTACCAGTAGTAGTGGTTGATCAGGCCGAGGGCGACCTCGCCCGTGTCGACGGCGTCGAGGACGGCGCCGTTCTTGGCGTAGGTCTTGGCGCCGTTGGCCTTGAGGCCCTTGAGCCACTTCAGGGTGGCCTCGTCGCCTTCCAGGACGCGCATACCGGTGACGAACGCCTGGAAGGACGCGTTGGTGGGGGCGTAGCCGACCTTGCCCTTCCACTGGGGCTTCGTCAGGTCATGGACGCTGTCCGGGGCCTTCTCGGTCTTGTCGGGGTTGTACGCGATCACACGGGAGCGGCCGGAGACGCCGACCCAGTCGCCCTCCGCGCCGCGGTAGGCGGCGTCGACCTTGTTCAGGGACTTCTCGGGGAGCCCGGCCAGCATCCCGGCCTGGGAGAGGGCGCCGAGGGCGCCGGCGTCCTGGGAGAAGAAGAGACCGGCCTTGGTCCGGTCGCCCTCCTCCAGGATCTGGGCGGCGAGTTCGGCGCTGTCCCCGTAGCGCACCTGGACCTCGGTCCCGGTCGCCTTCTCCAGCTTCTCGATGATCGGGGAGATCAGTTCCTCGTTCCGGCCGGAGTAGATGACCAGCTCGTCGCCGGATCCCCGCTGGGCGGATTCGCCCTTCTTCGCCGTGTCCTTGTCGCTCTTGTCGTCCGAGCCGCCGCAGGCGGCGAGCACGGGAAGGAGCAGCGCGGACAGGGCGAGAGCGGCCGTGCCGCGGGGAGAGAGCGGGCGACGCATGAGGGCCTCCAGTGCAGCCCATGGGGAGACCGTGGCGGTCCTGCCGGGCGTGGGAACGAGTACGAAGCCCCATAGATACGGTGAGGTTTACCTAACTGTCAATTTTCAGCCATTGATTGCTGAAAATTGACTCACTCTCGTTGCGTATCAGTGATAAACGACCTCGTGCGACCATCCTTCGCCGCCCGCGTCACGGCCCACCGCACCTCCGGCGCCCGGCCCGCCGGGAAGAGCGGAAAGGCGGTACCGGATTTCTCCGATACCGCCTACGACCTGCGAAAACACTGTCCGGAACGACTGCCCGGCCCCGACCGCGCCGCGCGGGGGAACGCTCCCCCGCGGGATCCGATCAGACGATCGGCGAGACCGCGGTGCACGCGCCGAGACCCACCAGGCCCTTGGCGTTCTGCTCCGCGATGGCCTTGCCCTGGTAGACGATCTTGCAGGTGAGCTTGGCGCCGGTGATGTCCGCGGCGATCGGCGTCACCTGCGGCGGGATGATGCCGCGCAGCTTGACCGTCTTCTTCCACGGCAGGGCGGGGTTCTTCACCGTCGTGGTCTTGGGCGTGCTCGCGGTGCCGCCACCGGAGACGTACTCGATGGTGTCGATGTTCTCGCCGGTCACCTCATAGGTGACCTCGTACTCCTGGTTGACCGTCTTGTCGACCGCGTCGATCGCTTCCTTCTCCAGGTCGTCCTTGGCCTTCTCGACGTCCTTCTGCACGTCGTCCTTGGCCTTCTCGACATCCTGCTCGACGGACTTCTTGGTGTCGTCCACGGCCTTCTCGGCCTCGGCGCAGGCGGAGAGCCCGAAGAGCAGGCCCGCGGCGGTGACGGCCACGGCGGTGGAACGGATGGAACGGCGCATGTGCGACCCCCGAGTCTTGGAACGGTAACCGCACATAACAGTAAAGACCTGTTAAAAGTCAAACCGTTTCGGGGTGGCGCCACCCGGGTGCGGCGAGGTCCCGCGGACAGGTCGGAAGCGCGCGTTCCGCGCTCCGGAAAACCGCTGTGCCCAGGGACGTTGGCCACCCCGGGGGAACCGGTTCACCGGGACGGCGCACCCCCGGATGCGCCCCCCGGCACCCGGTGCGACGCTGCCTCCGTGACCACCAGCGCCGCCCCGGCCACGAGCGCGCCCCCGGTGCTCGGCCGGCGCGAGCGGAACATCGTCTTCGTCACCGTCCTGCTGGGCGTGCTCCTCGCCGCCCTCGACCAGACCATCGTGGGCACCGCACTGCCGACGATCGTGGCCGAACTCGGCGGCGGCGACCACATGTCCTGGGTCGTCACCTCCTATCTGCTGGCCGAGACCGTCGCCACCGTCCTCGCCGGCAAGCTCGGCGACCTCTTCGGGCGCAAGGCGGTCTTCCAGATCTCGGCGATCGTCTTCATCACCGGCTCCTTCTTCTGCGGCCTCGCCTCCAGCATGACCCTCCTCATCCTCTGGCGCGGGGTCCAGGGCATCGGCGCGGGCGGGCTCATGGTCACCTCCATGGCGCTGATCGCCGATGTCATCCCCCTGCGGGAGCGGGGCAAGTACCAGGGCGCGATCGGCGCCGTCTTCGGCGTCGCCACCGTTGTCGGCCCCCTGCTCGGCGGGCTCTTCACCGACCATCTGACCTGGCGCTGGGCGTTCTATGTCAATGTCCCCATCGCCATCGCGGTCGTCGTGGCCGCCGCCCGCACCATCCCCGTGGTGCGCTCCGCCGTCCGCCCCGTCGTCGACTACCTCGGCATCTGCCTGGTCACGATCGGCGCGAGCGCCCTCATCCTGGCCACCAGCTGGGGCGGCACCGAATACCCCTGGGGCTCCGGTGTCGTCGTCGGGCTCTTCGCGGGCGGCCTGGTGGCACTCGCCCTCTTCTGCTGGGCCGAGACCCGGGCCGCGGAGCCGATGCTGCCCATGCGGCTCTTCCGCGAACCGGTCTTCGCCGTCTGCTCGGTCCTCAGCTTCATCGTCGGCTTCGCCATGCTCGGCGCGCTGATCTTCCTCCCCACCTTCCTCCAGTACGTCGACGGCGACTCCGCCACCGTCTCCGGGGTACGGACCCTGCCGCTCGTCATCGGACTGCTCATCGCCTCCGTCGTCAGCGGCTCCGCCGTCAGCCGCACCGGCCGCTACCGGGCCTTCCCCATCGTCGGCACCCTGCTGATGGCCGCCGGGCTGTATCTGCTCTCCCTCATGGGACGCGACACCGGGGTCTGGCTCTCCTCGCTCTACATGTTCGTCCTCGGCACCGGCATCGGCCTGGCCATGCAGGTGCTCACCATCGCCGTCCAGAACACCGTCGACTACGCGGACCTGGGCTCCGCCACCTCCGGGGTGACCTTCTTCCGCACCCTGGGCAGCTCCTTCGGCGCCGCCGTCTTCGGCACCCTCTACAGCAACGCGCTGCGCCCGGAACTGAGCGACGGGATCGCGGCGGCCGCCCGTACCGGAACGGTCGACCCGGCGACCGCCGCCACCGCGGCCACCAGCCCCGACGGGGTGAAAGGGCTGCCACCCGAGGCCGCCGCCCCCATCGTCCACGCCTATCAGGAAGCCCTCCAGACGGTGTTCCTGTGGACGGTGCCCGTGGCGCTCCTCGGCTTCCTGGTCGCCCTGCTGCTGAAGGAGGTGCCGCTGCGGGACAGCGCCCGGCTGGCCTCGCCCGACCTCGGCGAGGGCTTCGCCCAGCCCACCGAGGGCGACTCCCAGCGGCTCCTTGAGCGGGCCGTCGCCGATGTGCTGCGCACGGCGGGCCCGGAGACCGCGGGCCGGATCACGGCCGCCTCCGGCACCCGGCTCGACCCCGCCGGGGCCTGGGCCGTGATGCAGGTCGCCCAGTTCGACCGGCTCGTCGGCCATGCCACCGCCCGGCTGATCGCCACCCGCCACGGCATGCCGCCCGAGGTCCTCGCCCCCGTCCTCGACCGCATGGTCCAGGAGGGGTATCTCACCCGCGACGGCTCCTATCTCGGCCACACCCCGGCCGGCGCCCGCGAGGTCGACACCATCACCGCCGCCTGGGCCCGCTGGCTCGGCGACCGCGTCGGCCAGGACGGCGACCGGCCCCCGGACAACGCGCTGCGCGCCGCCGTCGACACCCTGGCCCGGCGGCTGCTCGCCGAGGACCTCTCCGCCCCGGGCCCGCCCCGCGCCGCCGCCCGGTCCGCCGCCCGGTCCGCCCCCGACAGGAGCACCCCCTGATGACACCCCCGGCCACCCCCTCCGGTGCGAGCGGTACGAATGGTGCGAGTGGTACGAGCGGCACGGACGGTACGAGCGGCACGGACGGTACGGTCGGCTGGCTCGGCACCGGGCGCATGGGGACCGCCATGGCGGACCGCCTCCTCGGCGCGGGCACCCGCCTCCTGGTCTGGAACCGCACCCCCGAGCGGACCCGCCCCCTGGTGGAGCGCGGGGCGACCGCCGTGGCGACCCTCCCGGAACTCGCCCGCGCCGAGGTCGTCCTGGTGACCGTCCCCGACGACGGGACCCTGCGGACCGTGGTCACCGGCCCGGACGGACTGCTGAGCGGCGGGCGCCCCCCGGCCGTGGTCGTGGACTGCTCCACCGTCTCGCCCGCCGCCTCCGCCGAGGTGCGCACCGCCGTGACCGGCGCCGGGGCCGCCTTCCTCGCGGCCCCGGTCAGCGGCAACCCCCAGGCGGTCGCCGCGGGCCGGGCCTCCTTCCTGGTCTCCGGACCACGGACCGCCTTCGACCGGGTACGGCCCCTCCTCGGCACCATCGCCCCGGTGGTCACCCTGCTGGGCGGGGCCGAGGAGAGCCGGGTGGCCAAGCTGGCCCACAATCTGATGCTGGGCGTTGTCACCCAGGCCCTGGTCGAGGCGATGGCCTTGGCCGAGAAGGGCGGGGTGCCGCGCGCCGCCTTCGCCGGGGTCCTCGACGGCTCGGTCCTCGCCTCCCCCTTCACCTCGGCCAAGGCCCGCGCCCTGGCCGAGGGCGACTACACGCCCACCTTCACCACGGAACTCCTCCGCAAGGACTTCGACCTCGCCCTCGCCGCCGCCCGCCGGCTCGGCGTCCCCCTGCTGGCGGGCGCCCTGGTCCACCAGCTCCTCCAGACCGCGATCGGCCATGGCTACGGCGCGGCGGACTTCGCCGCGCTGTACGAGGTGGAGGCGCACGCCGCCGGACTGGGCGAGAACGGCGACGGCTGACCGGCCGGGCCCGAAGCGGAAGGCCCCTCGGAGGCGGGACCCCGGCGCCCCGGGAGGCGTGCGGACCCATCACGTTCGCCCATCGAACGGTATGGGGAAGGTAAAGGAATTGAACGGAGTCCTCCGACCCACCGTTCTCTCCGGGTATGACCCGTGATCTCTTCACTGTGGCGGCGACCTTCACCGCCGACCCCCTGCTGCCCCTGCTGCGGGACGCGCTGGAGCACATCGAGGCCCCGCACCGTGTCGAGTCCGCGCCCTACGGCCAGCTGGTCGAGCAACTGCTCTCCCCCTCCAGCCACTTCGCCCGCAACACCTCCGGGATCAACGCCGGGCTGGTCCGGATCGCCGACTGGGCGGGCTCGGCGGAGCGGGTGGACGCCTTCATGGCGGCGGTACGGGAGTTCGCCGCCGCCCAGGGGAGGCCGACCGTGCTGGTGCTCTGCCCCGATCCGCCGCCCCCGCCGGGCCCGGGGGAGCCGGCCGCCGGGGCCGCGCGCCTGCTCGCCGGGGTGCGGGAGGTCCCCGGCATCGCCCCGGTCGACGCCGCCGACTGGTTCGACGCCTACGGCTGCCGGGACATCCATGACCCCGGGGCCGCCTCCATCGCCCATATCCCGTACACCGAGGAGGCGTTCGCCGTCCTCGCGCTGGGGCTCGCCCGGGTGGTCCGCTCCACCCTCGTCCGCCCCCGCAAGGTGATCGTCGCCGACTGCGACGAGACCCTGTGGGGCGGGGCCTGCGGCGACCGCCCGCCCCGGGAGCTGGAGCTGGGCGGCGACTTCGCCCGGGTACGGGACTTCCTGCGGCTCCGCCACGACGAGGGCTTCGTCCTCGCGCTGGCCAGCCGCAACGACCCGGAGAGCGTGGCGAGGGTCTTCGCGGAGCGCACCGGCGAGCTGGGGCTGACCCGGGAGCACTTCGCCGCCGCCCGGGTCAACTGGAAACCCAAGTCCCAGAACATCCGCTCCCTCGCCGAGGAACTGGGCCTCGGCACCGACTCCTTCGTCCTGGTGGACGACGACCCCTATGTGTGCGCCGAGGTCGCCGAGGCCCTGCCCGAGGTGGCCGTCGTCCAGGTGGGCCCCGGCACCGACCCGCCGGCCCTGCTGCGCCACTGCTGGGAGCTGGACCGCTTCTTCTCCACCGCCGAGGACCGCACCCGCAACGCCGGCTACCGGGCCGAGGCGCTGCGCCGGGAGGCGGCGGCCGGGGCCCCCGACACCGCCCGTCTCAATGAGCGGCTCGGCACCGTCGTCACGGTCGCCCGCGCGGTCCCCGGCGACCTCCCCCGTATCACCCAACTGCTCGCCAGAACCAATCAGTTCACCTCCGCCACGGTCTCCGCCACCGGCCTCCCGGCGCTGCTGGAACGGCCCGGCGCCACCGCCTGGACCGCCCGGCTGCGGGACCGGTTCGGCGACTACGGCACCATCGCGGCGGCCGTCGCCACCCCCGCCGGGGGCACCGTCCGGCTGGACTGCTTCGCGATGAGCTGCCGCGCCCTCGAACGCGGCGTGGCCGAGGCCCTGTTCGCCGCCGTCGCCGATGACGCGGACGCCCGCGAGCTGCGGGTGGGCGTCCGGCGTACCGGCCGCAACGGCCCCGCGCTGGACTTCCTCCGCCGCCATGGCGCCGAGGCACCCACCGTCCGTGCCCCGCACGGCTCCGACCCACACCGCTCCGACCCACACAGCTCCGCCCCGCACGGCTCAGCACCGCACCGCTCCGGCGTCACCGGCGACACCGGTGACCCGGACCCGGGTGACGACCCCCTGGCCGACCTGGCCTTCGTCGTCCCCGTGGCACGGCTCGTCCCGTCCCCCACCGAAGGAACCACGGCCTGATGCCCGACCGTCCCTCCCCTCTCACCCCCCAGTCCCTGATCCGCCGCACCCGCGCCCGGACCCGGACCACCGCCCGTGGCGCGGGCCGCGTCCGGGAGTTCCTGCGCCGCCAGAACGGGGTGATCGCCGCCGAGGCGGCCCCCGCGCCCGGGGGCGACCGGATATCCGCCACCGTGTGGGTCGAGGACACCCCGTACGGCCTGCCCCGCCGGGCCCTCCCGGACGGCACCCCGCTCTATGAACTCAACGGCTACGAGACCGACTATCTGTACGAGGAGATCTTCCGGGAACGGGTCTACGCCCCCGCCGGGCTGCGGCTGCCGCCCCGGCCCGTGATCTTCGACGTCGGCGCCAATATCGGTGTCTGCTCGCTCTTCCTGACCCGGAACCACCCGGAGGCGACCGTCTACGCCTTCGAGCCGTCGCCGGACGCCTTCACCGCGCTGGCCGCCAATGTCGCCGCGCTCCAACTGCCCGTGGTGGCACTGCCCTGGGCGATGGGCGGTACCGGCGGCTCGGCGACGATGACCGTCTACCCGGGCGCCACCGTCTACTCCGGTCTCCACGCCGACGACGCCGGTGACCACGCCGCGATCAGCGCCGCCATCGACACCGCCGTCTCCACCGACACGGCCGTCCCCACCGGGACCGCCGTCTCCGCCGGGAGCGGCGCAGCCGCCCAGGTCGCCGGGGAACTGGCCGGCGACCGGATGCGGGGCGCCCGTACCGCGCGGGTCACGGTGATCGGGCTCGGCGAGGCCCTGGACCGCATCGGCGGCGCCGATGTCGATCTGCTGAAACTGGACGCGGAGGGGGCGGAGGCGGACATCCTGGGCTCACTGGACCCCACCCGGTGGCCGCGCATCCGGAACATCGTCATGGAGGTCCACCGCGAGGCCGATGTCGCCGGACTGGTCGCGCTGCTCACCGGAGCCGGGTACCACTGCGCGGTGGAGACCGTCTCCGCGCTGCGCGGCACCGGCTACCACAATGTCCTCGCCGTACGGCGGGATGCCGGGACCACCGGGACCGGGACGGCCGCCGCCCCGGCTCCGTCCCTGGAGTCCGTCCCCCCGCCCGGCCCCCTGGAGCGGCTGCGGCAGGCCCTCGACGGCTTCCTCGGCGACGACGACCCGCCGGTCGAGCTGGAGGTGCGGCGGGGTGCCCCGGCCGGGGCACCCGCGCCCGCCCGCCACCGGGCGCCCGCCGCCGACCCCGAGGCGCTCGCCGCCGTCCTGGCCGCCTGTGCCGAGATCCTCGGCGAACCGATCGCCGCCGGGGACGACTTCTTCGTCGCGGGCGGCACCTCCCTGACCGCCGTACGGCTGCTCGCCCGGGTCCGCGAACGGCTCGGCGGGGAGCTGGGCCTCGCGGACCTCATGGAGGACCCGACCCCCGAGGGCCTGGCCGCCCGGATCGCCCCGGCCTCCCGGCCCGGCGCCTGACCGCGCCCGCCCGGCACCACCCCGTACCCGCCCGGCACCCCGTACCGCACCGACATCCCGTACCCCGCGGTGCGCCCCGTACCGCAACCGCACCGCACCGGACCGCGGGAACCGCACCGGCCACCGGAACCAGGAAGGACCACCCACGTCATGATCCACAACAGCCCCGACGAGTACCGCGCAGGTCTGGAGCCACTGCCGGAGAAGTACGCCAAGGTCTTCTCGGGCGAGGCCCGGCTCACCGATCTCTTCCCCTCCGATGAGGCGCACACCTCCAGTGTGCTGCTGGTCCGCTTCGAGGCGGGCTCCCGCAACCACTGGCACTGGCACACCGGCGGCCAGCTGCTCTACATCACCGAGGGCGAGGGCTATGTCCAGGTGCGCGGCGAGGAGCCCACCGTCGTCCGGGCCGGTGACATCGTCGCCTGCCCGCCCGGTGAACAGCACTGGCACGGCGCCACCGAGAGCAGTGCCATGACCCATCTCGCCGTCACCCTCGGCGACATCATCTGGCTGGAGCCGTCCGGCGGATGACCCCGCCCAGGACGCCGGCCAGCTCCGGCAGACACTCCTCCAGCAGGAAGTGGCCGCCGTCCAGCTCCTCCTGCCGGTACGCGCCGCCGGTCAGCCGGGACCAGCCGGACACCGCCCCGGGCGGTGCCTCGGCGTCCCGCGCCCCGGCGACCGCGGTGACCGGGGACGCCAGCGGGGGACCGGGCTCGGGGTCCCACAGCTCGGTCGCCCGCAGATCGGCCCGGAGCACCGGCAGCGCCAGCGCCCTGATCCCGGGGTCGTCGAAGGGCGCGGCGCTCGCCCCCAGCCGGACCATCCCGGCCACCAACTCCTCGTCGGACCGCAGATGCCAGGGCTCCCCGGCCCCGCGCACCCCCGGCGGACGGGAGCCGGAGACCACCAGATGGGCCGGGCGCACCGTACGGGCCACCGCGTACGCCAGCAGCGCGCCCATGCTGTGCCCGTACAGCACCAGGGGCCCCTCCTCGGCCGCCAGCGCCCCGGCGAGCGGGCCCGCGAGAGCGTCCAGCGACCGGGCAGGCGCCTCCCGGATCCGGCGGCCCCGCCCCGGGAGCTGCGCGGCCAGCACCCGGAGACCGGGCCACGGCCCCTGGTCCGCGAGGGCCCGGGCCAGCGGCAGGAACGCGGTCGGCGCGGCCCCGGCGTACGGGCAGCACACCAGGGTGACCCGGCCCGCACCGGGCACGCCGGACCCACTCTCGACCAGGGACATCAGCCAGGAACCAGCGGAAGCAGCCACCCGGCCGACCCTAGTGGCCCGCTTCTCCGGCGGGCCCCGCTTGCCCTTCTCTTGCCCGTCTCTTGACGTGCGGTCGGCCACCCCGGCCGCCCCCCACCGGTCGGCCACCCCGGCCGCACCCCCACCGTATGGAGGTACCCCTCATGCCGGAGACCCCTGTCATGCCGGAGACCGCCGTCGCCTTCATCGGCCTCGGCACCATGGGCCGCCCGATGGCCGAGCGGCTGCTCGCCGCCGGATACCGGCTCACCGTCCATGACCGGCTGCCGGAGGCGGTGAAGGACCTGGTCGCCGCCGGGGCCGCGCCCGCCGCCTCGGCCCGGGAGGCCGCCACGGGCGCCGAGGTGGCGATCACCATGCTGCCCAACGGCCCCCATGTGCGCGAGGCGCTCACCGGGCCCGACGGAGCCCTCGCCGCCCTGCGGCCGGGGAGCGTACTGATCGATATGAGCACCATCGACCCGCCGACCGCCCAGGAGCTGGCCCGGACCGCCTCGGACCAGGGGGTACGGATGCTCGACGCGCCCGTCAGCGGCTCCAGCGCCGGAGCGGCGGACGGCACGCTCACCGTCATGGTCGGCGGTGACGCGGGGACCCTCGCCGAGGTCCGGCCGCTCCTGGACGAGCTGGGCGGGAGGATCGTGCACTGCGGCGGGAACGGCGCCGGGGTCTCGGTCAAGCTCGCCAACCAGATCATCGCCGGCACCTCGATGGTGGCGGTCGCCGAGAGCTACGCCCTGGCGCGGCGGCTCGGTGTCGACCCCCGGCTCCTCTTCGACGTGGTCTCGGCCAGCTCCGGCGACTGCTGGTCGCTGCGGACCCGCCCGCCGGTGCCGGGCGTCCTGCCGTCCAGCCCCGCCGAGCACGACTTCCGGCCCGGCTTCAAGGGTGCCCTGATGTGCAAGGACCTCGATCTGGCGCTGGCCACCGCCGCCGCCCACGCGGTGGATCTCCCGGTGACCCTCCGGGCCCGTGAGCTGTATGCCCGGATGAGCGAGGAGGGGCTGGGCGAAAGGGACTTCTCCGCGGTCTTCACCCTGCTCGCCACGGAGGACTGACCGGGCCTCTCCCCGGCCCGGCGGAGGCGGGTCATCATGTGCTGTGTGAAACAGGTCATATGACGGAACGTCAATGATGTGCCGGGGCTCTAGTGGGTCGAGTGACGGAACTTCACCGCAGCGACCGGAGCGAAGTATGGGGAATCGCCCTGTGCCCCGGCGTGGTGGAGCCGACCGTCCGAGTCCGCTCCGGCACGCGTGTGTGCCGCGGTGACACCACCACCACTCCGCCCGGCCGTCGGCGCTGTCCGCCGGTCCGGGCCCGATCCCGGGAGGCGACGACGGTGAGGTACTCCGAGCCCGGTGCCGTACCACCCCCGTGCTCCACCCCACCGCCTCCGCCGGCGGGGGCGCCCCGCGCCTGCGGACCGGCGGGCGACCGGCCCGTACCGCAGACCGGCCGACCCGTACCGCACGGCAGCCGGCCCGTACCGTCCGGCGGCCGGCGCACCCGGGGCGCGAGAACGGACGGGGCACGATGACCCTCCGTACCGTACGCGGCCCCGCCGACGAGATCGTGATCGTCGGCGCCGGGCTCGCCGGACTCTCCGCCGCCCTCCATCTGGCCGGTGCGGGCCGCTCGGTCACCCTGCTGGAACAGGCCGACCACCCCGGCGGCAAGGCCGGCCGGTTCGTCCGCGACGGCTTCTCCTTCGACGACGGCCCCACCGTACTGACCATGCCCGACCTCATCGGCCAGGCCTTCGCCGCCGTCGGCGAGAACCTCGCCGACCATCTGGAACTGCTCCCGCTCGACCCCGTCTACCGCGCCCGCTACCACGACGGCACCTCCCTCGCCGTCCACCGGGACCCGGCCGCCACCGCCGAGGAGATCGCCACCGTCTGCGGCGCCCGCGAGGCCGCCGGCTACCACCGGCTCACCGCCTTCCTGCGACAGCTGTACACGGCCGAGTTCGCGCCCTTCATCGACCGCGCCGTCGACGGCCCCGCCGATCTCGCGCTGCCCGCCCTGGCCCGGCTCGCCGCCCTCGGCGCCTTCCGCTCCATGGAGGGCAAGATCCGTCAGTATCTGCGCGACCCGCGGACCGTACGGCTCTTCTCCTTCCAGTCGCTGTACGCGGGGGTCGCCCCGCACCGGGCCCGCGCCCTGTACGCCGTCATCTCGTACATGGACACCCTCGGCGGGGTCCACTTCCCCCGGGGCGGTATGCAGGCGATCCCCCGGGCCCTGGCCACCGTGGCCGAGCGGCACGGGGTACGGATCCGCTGCGGCACCGCCGTCGAACGGATCGAGACCACCCTCGGCGGACGCGCCCGCGCCGTGATCACCCGGGACGGGGAGCGGATACCCGCCGACGCGGTGGTGGTCACCGCCGACCCGGCGCTCGCCCTCCCCGAACTCCTGGGCCGCAACCCCCTGCACATCCGCAGGCTGCGGCACTCCCCCTCCTGTCTGCTGCTCCTCGCCGGGGCCCCGGCCCCCGCCGGGCAGACCCCCGACGCCCACCACACCATCCACTTCGCCCGCTCCTGGCGCCGGGGCTTCGACGAGATCATCCGGGACGGGGTGCCGATGAGCGACCCCTCGTTCCTGGTCAGCGTGGGCAGCTTCACCGATCCCGCGCTGGCGCCCGACGGCTGCCACGGCTACTACGTCCTCGTCCCCACCCCCAATCTGGCCACCGGGCCCCGGGACTGGGACCGCGAACGCCACCGGCACCTCGACCGGATCAGCGCCACCCTCGACGCCCACGGCTACCACGCCCTCGCCACGGACCGCCGGACCGAGCTGTTCCTCACCCCGGCGGACTGGCGGCGGCGGGGCTGTCCGGCGGGCAGCCCCTTCAGCGCCGCCCACACCTTCAGCCAGACCGGCCCCTTCCGCACCCCCGGACTCCTCGGCGAGAACATCGTCCTCGCGGGCGCCGGCACCCATCCCGGAGTGGGCGTCCCGATGGCCCTGATCAGCGGCCGGATCGCGGCCGAACGGATCATCGGAGCCCGCCCCGGCACCACCCGGCGGGGGGTCCGGTGAACGCCGCCGACCGGCGGATCCTGGACGCCGCCGGGATCACCGACCCGCGCCTGCGCGCCGCCTACGCCCGGTGCCGGCGGCTCCACGCCCGCCACGGCCGCACCTACTATCTGGCGAGCCAACTGCTGCCGCCGTGGAAACGCCCCTATGTGCACGCGCTGTACGGGTTCGCGCGCCGGGCCGACGAGATCGTGGACAACGGCCACCCCGCCACCCGCGCCGAGGAGTTCCGCGCCTGGTCCGACCGGGCGCTGACCCAGCTCGCCGGCGCCGCCCCGGCCGAGGACCCCGTCACCCTCGCCCTGCGGCACACCATGGACCGCTGGGAGCTGCCGCTCGGCCAGGTCGAGGCGTTCCTCGGCTCCATGGCCGCCGATCTGACCGTCACCGACTACCCCACCTACGAGGATCTGCGCCGCTATATGTACGGCTCGGCCGCCGTCATCGGACTCCAGATGACCGCCGTCCTGGAGCCGTTGTGCGACGAGGCCCTGCCGCGCGCCCGCGCCCTGGGGGAGGCCTTCCAGCTCACCAACTTCATCCGGGACATCGCGGAGGACCTGGAACGGGGCCGGGTCTATCTGCCGGCCGAGGACCTGGAGCGCTTCGGCGTCACCCGCGCCGACCTGGCCCGTACCCCCACCGGTGGGCGGGTGCGGGAGCTGCTGCGCTTCCAGATCGACCGCAACCGTCAGCTGTACGCCTACGCCGTCGGAGGCATCCGCATGCTCCATCCCACCAGCCGGCCCTGTATCGAGACCGCCTACCGGCTCTACAGCGGGATCCTCGAAGCGGTCGAGGAGGCCGACCACGACATCCTCGGCCGCCGGGTCTCGGTCGCCCCCGTGACCCGGCTGCGGGTCGCCCTGCCCGCGTACGCCCGTGCCCGCGCCCTCTGGCGGACTGCATGACCTACCTCCAGTTCCTCGGCGTCTTCGTGGTCCCGCCGCTGGCCGCCGTCTGGCTGCTGACCCTGCGGGTCCGGCGCGCGCCCGGTGCCGATCCGGCTCTCTGGCGCACCGGCACCGTCGTCCTGGCCGTGCTCTGCGCGGTGGCCTGGGTGTGGACCACGCCCTGGGACAGCTGGCTCATCGGGCAGGGCACCTGGTCGTACGCGCCGGGCCGGGTCATCGTGCGCTTCTTCGGCATTCCCGCCGAGGAGTATCTCTTCATGGCCCTCCAGACCCTGCTGATCGGTCTGTGGAGCCTGCTCCTTCTGGCCCGTGCCACCCCGTCCGCGCCGGGCGGCGCCCGCCACCGGATCCTGCCCGCGGCCGGCTGGACCGCCGCCGCCTGTGTCGGCGCGGTCCTCGCGCTGAGCAGCCCGCACGGCACCTACCTCGGCTCCATGCTGGTGTGGTTCGGGCCCCTGCTGGCGGTGCAGAGCGCGGTCGGCGGCGATCTCCTGCGGGCCCGGCGGTCGGCGCGCCTGGGGGTGCTGGTGCCGGCCCTGGTCTGGCTGTGGGTCTCCGACCGGATCGCGCTCTCCCTGGACATCTGGCACATCAGCGAGGAGCTGACCTATGGCGTGCCGCTGCTGGGACTGCCGCTGGAGGAGGCGGTGTTCTTTGTGATCACCTGTCTGCTGGTGGCCAATGGGCTGACGCTGGCGGTCGATCCGGCGGCCCAGGAGCGGCTCCGCTCGCTGCGGCGCCGGGAGGGCTCCCCGGTATGAGCGAGTATCTCCGCGGCCGGTGGACCCCGGTGCGTGAGGAGCGCACCGTCGAGTGGCCGGAGGTGACCGGCCGGCTGCCACCCGAGCTGGACGGCACCTTCGTCCAGATCGGGCCCAACCCCATCGCCCCGCCCAGGATCCTGCCGTATCTCTTCCTCATCGCCGACGGGATGGTGCACGGCGTCCGGATCCGCGACGGGCGGGCCGAGTGGTACCGCAACCGCTGGATCCGCCGGGCGAGCGTGAGCAGACGGCTGGGGGAACCCCGGGTGCCCCGGACGCCCGGGGGGAAGATGCTCCACGACAACCCCAACACCAAGGTGATCCGGCTCGCCGGGATGAATCTGGCGCTCGCGGAGGCGGGCTGTCTGCCCGCGCTCCTCTCCGACGAGCTGTCCACCCTCGGCTACACCGATCTGGGCGGTGTCTCCCCCGGCTTCTCCGCCCACCCCAGCCGGGACCCGGCCACCGGGGAGCTGCACGCCGTGGCCTACACCCCGGGGAAGAGCGCCGTACGGTATCTGGTGGTCGGCGCCGAGGGCGGGCTCCTCCGCAGCGAGACCATCGAGATGCCGGGATACACCCCGGTGATGCACTCCCTCGCCCTGACCGAACGCCATGTGGTCCTGCTGGATCTGCCCGTACGGGTGGCTCCGTCCCGGCTGCTGCTGGGCCGGATGCCGGTCCGCTGGGACGCCCGCGCCCCCGGCAGGATCGGTGTGCTGCCGAAGCACGGCGGCGCGCGGGAGGTGCGCTGGTTCGAGGTGCCCCCGTGCTACGTCTACCACACCGTCAACGCCGTCGAGGAGGACGGGCGGATCGTCCTGGACGCCATCCGCTACCCCAGCTCCTTCGCGGTCGACCGGATACTGGGGGTGGACGGCGAGCCGTTGCTGTGGCGGTGGACCCTGGACCTGGCGACGGGCACGGTGCGCGAGGAGCAACTGGACGACCGGATCGTGGAGTTCCCGCAGATCGACGAGCGGTACACCGGCCGCCCGTACCGCTACAGCCATGTGATGGAGGCCGCGCGCGGCACCGGACTGCCGCAGTTCGGCGAGCGGACCCGGCTGAGCCGGCGGGACCACCGGACGGGGGCCACCGAGTCCCATGCGTTCGCCGACGGCGGCCTGCCCACCGAGGGGGTGTTCGTGCCGCGCTCCCCGGACGCCCCCGAGGGCGACGGCTGGATCCTCGCCTTCGTCCTCTCCCCGGAGACCGGGCTGAGCCGGATCACGGTCCTGGACAGCCAGGACTTCTCCGGGGAGCCGGTCGCGGAGATCAAACTGCCGGTACGGGTGCCCCACGGCTTCCACAGCAGCTGGCTGCCCGCGGACTGATCCCCCGGTCGCCGGGGCGGGCCGCGGTCAGTGTGCGCGCCGGGCCCCGCCCCGGGTCCAGCGGGCCAGCGGGCTGCGGACCGGGACGCTCCACACCGGCTCCGGCTCCCGGTCCTCCTCCGCCAGCACGTCATTGGCGGCCAGCACCCCGCTCGCCGCCGCCCGCTCCATCAGACCGGCGGGGAAGGGCAGCCGGACCCAGTCCCCGGCCAGCCGCAGCCCGCGGGCGTCGGTGCGCACCCCGGGCCGGTCGCGGTTGCTGCCCACCCGGTGGCCACTGGCCCGCGCCTCCTTGCGCAGCTCGGTGTGGACGGGGCGCATCGCGGCGGTCTCCGGCCAGAGCACGGCCAGCTCCGCGAGCAGGGTGCGCAGGGTCTCCTCCGCCGTCGTCGCCGGGGAGCAGGCCAGCGCCTGGAGTTCCAGCACGGCCCCGCCGGTGCGCCGGGCCCACGCCCGGGAGGGTTCATGGAACCGGTGGTAGAGGACCAGCATGTCCAGCTCCTCCTCACCGGTGACCATGGAGACGGGGGAGCGCTCCGGGGCGCAGTCGCGGTCCATCCAGAGCCGGGCCACGGTGTAGGGCGGGGCCACCGGGAGCGCCGCCACCCGCTCGGTCAGCGCGGGGGCCCGCGCGGCGAGGGCGGGGGAGGCGCCGATGAGCCGCTGGGCGGCCGGCAGATCGGTGGCGAGGACCAGATGGCGGGCGGTGAGCCGGTCGCCGTCCGCGCCGGTCACCGTCCACCCGCCGGCCGGCGCCGGTTCGACGGACCGGACCGGCGCGCCCGTGCGGACCTCGGCCCCGAGTGCGCCGAGCCGGTCGGCCAGCGGGTTCCACAGGGTTGTCGTCGGATCGCCGTCGAGCACATCGAAGGGGAGTCCTTCGGGGTTGGCGAGGAAGTACGCGTGGAACATCATGATCATTTCCGCCGCCGACAGCTCCCGGTCGTCGTCGAAGAAGGAGCGGGTGAAGGACCGCATCAGCATCACCTGGGTGCGCTCCGGGTAGCCCACCGAGGCGATCAGTTCGGCCGCCGGGGTGTCGTCGAGATCGCGGTAGGTGGTGACCGGGTCGAAGCCGAGGAGCGGCAGGAGGTTCATGAGGTCCGCCGGGCGCACCCCGCGCAGGCTCAGGCTGGGGGAGCGGGCGGAGAGCGCCGCCAGATTGAGCAGCGGGAGCCGGGGGAGCCGGCCGAAGTCCTCGGTGGGCCAGCGGCGGGAGATCACCGGATAGCTGTCGGAGCGGGTGAGGAAGGAGAGCCCGGGGTCGATCCGGCGCAGCAGCGCCCGCAGGGTGTAGTAGTGCCGGAAGTATCCGTGGAAGCCGTGCTCCAGGACCTGGGGGGTGCCGTCCGGGAGGGTCATGGGCCAGGAACGGACCCGGCCGCCGAGCCGGTCGTCGGCCTCCAGCAGGGTGACCCGTACCCCCCGCTCGGCGAGGACGGTGGAGGCCGCGAGACCGGCCGGCCCGCCGCCGATCACCACCGCGTCGGTGGGCCGTGCGACGGTACGGGGCCGTCCCGCCGGACGGGTGACGAGCCGGGGCGCCATCCCGGTCAGCGCGAGGGCGGCGCGATGGGTCAACGTGCGTGGCCCATAGGGGAGTTCACCGGTCATCACGAGGCTCCTCACAGGGCTTCTCTTCGGGGGTCCTCGCAGCGTAGGGGGAGAGGGCCGGGTGAGGTGCGGGAAACGGACGGGCCGGGTGGGAAGTCGGCGGGAACGGGCCTCTTGACGGGGCCCGGCGCTCCTCGGGCACGCGCCGGGCGCTGCCCGGGGGCTTCCCGGGCGCTCTCCGAGGGCTTGCCGGGGGGCGGACACGGCGAGGCCCCGGTGCCCGGGAAAGGGATTCCCAGGGCACCGGGGCCATGCCGTCCGGCGGGTTCGGGGCCTCGGTGGGCCGGGACCTCAGCCCCGGCGGACCAGGGCGCGGACGCTGATGGCGACACCGAGCGCGCACCAGAACAGCAGGACGACGACATCCTGTCCGCTCGCGCTGTAGGTGTCCGACAGCAGCCCCGAGCGGATCAGATCACCCGCGGGCTGGAACGGCAGCACCTCATGGACCGAACGGAACCACTCGGGCAGCTGGCCCTCGGTGAAGGTGATCGGCGAGAACAGCATCACGAAGAAGACCAGCACCTGGCAGACGAGCTGGGCCAGCATCGGGGGCAGCAGCACGGCGATGGCATAGCCCACCGCGGTGGCCATCACCGCGGTCAGCGCGGAGGCGGCCACCAGCACCGGCCAGTCGATGGCGAAGCTCAGGTCGTACCGCCACTGGGCCACGAGCACCGCGACCGGGATGCCCGGCAGTGCCACGATCAGCCACACCGTCAGATCGGCGAGCAGCAGCAGCGGACGCGGCACGGGCAGCGCCCGCAGATAGGTGAAGGTGCCGCTGGTGCGCGACTGCGCCACGCCCTGCGGGACCAGGACCAGGCCGACGACCATCAGCAGCACGGTGGGGGCGCCCGAGGAGAGGAACTCGGCGGCGGGCGTGGTGATATCGGGGACCAGGAAGCCGAACCCGACGATGATGCCCGCGGCCAGCAGTGCCTGGACGATGAGGACCAGCGGGAGCATCGGGCCGACCTGCGACATCGTCCAGCGCAGCAGGGTTCCGTAGATCGTTCCGGCGCCGGTCCGCGGCGGGACGCCCCGGGGCGCGCGGGCCGGGGGCGCGGAGAGGGTCGCCTCAGACATGGGTGGCTTCCTCCTGGGTGGCGGCCGCACCCGTGGCGGCGAGATAGACGTCTTCGATGCTGGACGGGACCAGGGCGTAGCCCTCGATGAGCCCGTTCGCGCGGAGCGAGCCGGCCCAGCCGACAGCGGCCTCCGCGCCATCGGCGCCGAGGGTCAGCAGCACCCGCCGGCCGGCCCGGACGCGGCGGGTGTACGGGATCGGCACCGGGGCGGCGGACTCGGTGGGGTCGTCGCCGCCCGGGTGGAGCGAGAGTTCCAGCCGCAGATCCTGGTCACCGGTCCCGCGGAGTTGCGCGGGCGATCCGGCGACGACGACCTTGCCGTGGTCCAGGACGACCAGCTCGTCCACGACGCGTTCGGCCTCCACGACATTGTGGGTGACGAGCAGGACGCCCGCGCCCTCGTCGCCGAGCCGGCGGACGGTGTCCCACAGGCGCCGCCGCCGGGCCGCGTCCACATCGTTGGTGGGCTCGTCGAGGATGACCAGCGGCACCGGCGCGACCGCCGCCATGGCGAACGCGGTCAGCCGGCGCACACCGCCGGAGAGTCCGCCGCCGTTGGGCATGGCCCGCCGGTCCAGCCACTCATGGATGTCCAGCTCGTCGGCGAGGACGGCCACGGCGGCCCGTGCCTCGGCCGGGGACATGCCGCGCAGCCGGCCGGCGATCTCGATCGCCGCGCGCGGGGTCAGACCGTCGATGGGCGCCTGGGCCTGGGCCTGGAGCGCCACACAGCGGCGGGCGGTCGCCGGGTCGGCTATCGCGTCCGCCCCGGCCACCCGGATCGACCCGCTGTCGGGCCGGAGCAGCCCCACGACCTGGGAGACCAGGGTGGTCTTGCCCGCGCCGTTGTGTCCCAGCAGTCCGACGACCTCACCCGGCCTGACCGTCAGGCTGATCCGGTCGTTCGCGACGACCGAGCCGAACTTTCTGCTGAGGTCCTCGATCTCCAGCACTGCGCCACCCATGGCGCTCCTCTCGTCACCGATCCATCGGGGCACCGGCCGTACGAAATACTGAAGGTATTGAGATACTGCCGGTATCGCAGTGCCATTGGTATCGTGATTCCATGGGTACGTCAACTAGGATGGGGGGATGGACCGAAGCCACTCGACATCCGTGCCCCGGGTGCGGCGAAGCCGCGCCGAGCAGAAGCGGGAGACCCGTGACGCGCTGACCGTCGCGGCGCTCATGACGTTCGCCCGCGACGGGTACCACGGAGCGAGCCTGGAGGGGATCGCCAACGAGGCAGGGTTCTCCAAGGGCGCGGTCTACTCGAACTTCGGCGGCAAGGCCGAGCTGTTCCTCGCGGCGATGGACCACAATCTCCAGGCGCTGCGCGGCGCGGACTGGGACCCGTTCGCCGCACCCGAGACAGCCGCCGCACCCGAGGCGGTCGCGCCCG
Source organism: Streptomyces sp. NPDC000594 (assembly GCF_040299965.1). Taxonomy (NCBI): domain Bacteria; kingdom Bacillati; phylum Actinomycetota; class Actinomycetes; order Kitasatosporales; family Streptomycetaceae; genus Streptomyces; species Streptomyces sp. NPDC000594. Next base: position 20,150 of record NZ_JBEPCY010000005.1, read on the forward strand.
GGGCGGTCGCGGACGGGACGCCCGACACCCCCGACGGGGACGCGGCGGAGATGGTGCACGGCTTCGGCCTCGCGATGCTGGAGTTCATCGCGACCGCCGCCCGCGACTCCGCGCTCACCCCCCTGCTCCGCGCCCGGGTCCAGGTGCTCCTCGACGCCTATGGCCGGGTCGCCGCCCAGGGCCGCCCGGCCGGCGAGCATCTCGCGGTCGGGGAGGTCGCGCAGCTCATGGCCGCGCTCGACCAGGGCCTGTCGGTGCTCGCGCTCAGCGGCGTCGCCTCCGTCGACAGCGCACTGCTGCGCACCGGCCTGCGCCGGCTGGTGGCCCCCGCGAGCGCCGCGAACGAGCCGTCACCGGCGCGGAGCGGCCAGGGCTCGCCCCTGCCGGATGTCGAGCGGGTGCGCCAGCTCATCCATGACACCCCGGACGCCTGAGGGCGGTACCCGCCGAGGTGCAACTCGGGTGGATGGCTGAGGGTATGACCGTTTTCGTCGACTGACAGACCGTCAATGTTCCGTCAATGTGCCGCCATCTGCACCGGAGTACGCCATCTCCGATGAACTCGGACAATTGATCCGTATGGCTTGACCTCGGTGGAGACCGTCCCGAAGGGGGACGGTCTCCTGAGGGAGTATCAGCCATGACCTCATCGTTATCACGTGATGGTCCGACGGTGGATTCGGCGCGGGAGCGCCCGGTCCGAACTCGCGCTGTGCCAGCGCGAGTCGGCCGCCGCGGGCACCCGAACGGCCGCCTCCGGCACCGCCCCGCCCGCCCCGCCAGGCTGATTTGTGCGGGTGGCCATGGAGCCGAACAGGGGGGCTAGCCGGATGGACAGAAGCGGAAGCGGCTTTACTTGTACCGGATCCGCACATACGATTTCAGCCAGTAGTCAGGAGTCAGCGGGGCGCGAAGAGCACGGCGTCGGTCCCCGGCCCTGACACCGGACGGTGAGCACGGCAAGCAGGTGCCCCGCCGGATTCGGAGTGGTGCCCAGTCCCTGCTGGGCTGCCATTTTTTGGGGGTATAGGCGAGCACAAGACGGGGGTACGACGGCTTCGGCGCGGGAACACACTGCGCGGACGGCCGAGGGGGCAGTTCTTTCCCGAGCACATAGGGGTGCATCGGCATGCCTTCCGACGGTCCAGCGATCAGACAGGGCGTTCGGCCCGGCCTGATGTCGAGGCATTTCTTCCATGAGTGGCGCGGTATCCGATGCGGAACCGACGTTCGCCACCTGTGACTTATGGCCCTACGGCCCTTTTCCTGAGCATCCGCAGCGCACGTCTCACCGCGGTCGCCCCATGTCATGGGGGAGCACCGCCGCGTCGACGTGGCCGTTGCGTATGCCTGCCCATGAGGTAGCGACTCAAGAGGTAATGAGCATGGCGACGGTTGGAGTAATAGGCGCCGGGGTGATGGGCAAGGACATCGCCCTGACCTGCGCCGCCCACGGATACGACGTGGTTCTTTGCGACAGCGAACCCGAGGTGCTGGCGTCGGCGAACGGTCAGATGCGTCGTCTCGTCAGGAAGTACCGCATGATGTCGGAGGCCGTCTCCGGGTGGCGCGCGGATGAGATCCTCGGCCGGATCCGCCTTACCGACACCCCTGCGGATCTCGCCGGTGCCGACTGGATCGTCGAGAACATCGTGGAGGATGCCGACGCCAAGGAGCAGCTCTATCGAAGCCTGCGCGAGGTACTCCCCGAAGGCGTACGGATCGCGGTGAACACCAGCTGTATCTCCATCACCCGTATCGCCGCTCTCCTGCCCCGCCCCGATCGTGTGATCGGCATGCACTTCATGAACCCGGTTCCCCTGATCGAGGGCATCGAGGTCATTCGCGGACACCACACCTCCGACGAGACGACGCGGGCGGCGGAGGCCTTCGCGGCATCGCTGACCAAGCGGCCCATCGTCGTCAACGACATGCCCGGCTTCGTCTCGAACCGCCTCTCCCATCTCTTCATGAACGAGGCCGCCTTCCTGGTGCAGGACGGTGTCGCCGGGCCGGAAGAGATCGACGCCATTTTCAAGCTCGGCTACGGGCACAAGATGGGGCCGCTGGAAACGGCCGACCTCATCGGTCTCGACACCGTGGTCGACTCCTTGAAGGTCCTTTACGACGAATTCCAGGACCCGAAATTCCGCTGCTGTCCGCTGCTGAAGAAGATGGTCGCCGCAGGCTTGCTGGGGCGGAAGAGCGGCCAGGGCTTCCACACCTATGCCGCCGGAGGCTCGCTGTGACACCGGACATGAAGGCCGCGAAGTGCGTCGTCTGGGACCTCGACGACACGCTCTGGCACGGCACCCTCTCGGCCGGCGACGACGTCACCCTGAAGCCGGGTGTCGCCGAGCTGATCAGGACGCTCGACTCCCGGGGCATCCTGCTCTCGGTCGCCAGCAAGAACAACCACGACGACGCCTTCCGCAAGCTGACCGAGCTGGGTCTCGCGGAGTACTTCCTCTATCCGCAGATCAACTGGAACAGCAAGTCCAGCTCGATCGCCGAGATCCAGCGGAAGCTGAACATCGGCATCGACACCTTCCTGTTCATCGACGATCAGCCGTTCGAGCGCGACGAGGTCTCCTTCGCCCACCCCGAGGTCGAGACCGTCGACGCCGAGGACTACCTCGCCCTGGCGGACCTGCCGAGGCTCTCCCCCGAGGTGGTGACCGAGGACGCCAGGCGCCGTCGCCACATGTATCTGGAGGACGAGCGGCGCAGCGAGTCCGAACTCGCCTACCAGGGCCCCCGGGAGGAATTCCTCACCAGCCTCGGCCTGGTGTTCGGCATCTCCCGGGCCGGCGGTGACGATCTGCTGCGCCTGGAGGAATTGACCAAGCGCACCAGCCAGCTGAATTCCACCGGCATCCACTACTCGTACGAGCAGCTCACCGAGTTGATGGACCGCCCGGACCACGATCTCTGGGTCTGCGAACTGATCGACCGTTACGGCTCGTACGGGAAGATCGGTATGGCGCTGGTGGAGAAGCGGGACGACCGGTGGACCATCAAGCTGCTCCTCATGTCCTGCCGCACGGTCTCCAAGGGCGTGGGAACGGTCCTGCTCTCCTTCCTCGTCCAGCGGGCCGCCGAGGAGAACCGTCGTCTCTTCGCGGACTTCCGCCGCACCAGCCGCAACCGTCAGATGCTGCTGACGTACCAGCTGGCCAACTTCCACGTGGTGTCGCACGAAGGCGACGACTACGTCTACGAGAACGATCTCACCGTCCGTCAGGACTATCCGGAATACATCAAGGTCGAAGTCGATGCATAGCGAGGCGGTCACGGACATGGGGAATGGCGCGGTAGTGGACACGGCAGTCACTGTCAGGGAGTACGTGCGGGCGAACATGACCGCACTGAAGGACGCCGAACTCCGGGACGAGGACAATATCTTCGAGAAGGGGTTCGTGACGTCGATCTTCGCCATGCAGCTCCTGGACTTCATCGAGTCCACCTTCGAGGTGGAAGTACCGGACGACCGCATCACTTTGCAGAACTTCAGCTCGGTGAACCGCATTACCGCGATGGTGGGTGAACTGACGGATGCAGCGGGCGAGTGAGGAACTCCGGGCCGATGTCGTCGCCCGTGGCGCGGCGTTCGCCCGGACCGAGATAGCGCCCCGCGCGGCCGAGTTCGACCGCACCGGAATCCTTTCGCGGGAGGTCGTCCAGCAGATGGCCGACGCCGGATTCCTCGGTGCGTCCATCCCGGTCAAGTGGGGCGGCCAGGGCCTCGACGCCCTGGAATACGGTGAGCTGACCGAATCGATCGGCAAGGCCTGCGCCTCGACCCGGGCGCTGCTGACGGTCCATACCTCCCTGGTGGGCGAGACGCTGGTCGATCGCGCCTCCAACCGCCTCAAGGAGAAGTACCTCCCCGATCTCGCCACGGGCCGGAAGATCGGGTGCTTCGCCCTCTCCGAGGAGGGAGCCGGCTCCGATGCCGCGTCGATCACCACCACCTACCGCAAGCAGGGTGATGTCTTCGTCCTCAATGGACGGAAGAAATGGATCTCCTTCGCGGGTATCGCCGATCTGTTTCTGGTGATGGCGACCGACAACGGAACGAACAGCGCGTTCCTCGTCGAACGGGACATGGCGGGCGTCGAAATCCAGCCGATGTCGGGCTTCCTCGGCAATCGCGCGACCCACATCGCGGAGATCTCCTTCACCGAGGTGGAGGTGCCCGCGGAGAATCTGGTTTCGGCCATCGGCGTGGGCTTCAGCTTTGTCACCAACACCGCCCTCTTCCACGGCCGCTACAGCATCGCCTGGGCGGGTGTCGCCATCGCCCAGGCGGCCCTTGAGGTCATGTGCACCTATGCCACCGGACGCGAGCAGTTCGGGGTGAAGATCGGCGCCCATCAGCTGGTCCAGAAGATGGTCGCGGACGCCGTCACCCAGGTCGGGGCCGCCCGGGAACTCTGCCGCCGGGCCGGCCGGCTGCGGATGGAACGCAGCCCCGACGCGGTCATGGAGACCCATGTCGCCAAGTACTTCTCGTCCACCATCGCCCAGCAGGTGACCTCGGACGCGGTACAGATCCTCGGCGGGAACGGGTGCTGGGACCGCTACCCGGCGGAGCGCCTGTTCAGGGAGGCGAAGATCCTGGAGATCATCGAAGGCACCTCCCAGCTCCAGCAACTGATGATCGCCGACTACGGCTACAAGAAGTTCGCCGGTAACGAGCCGGGGTGGGAGAGATGAAGGGCTTCACCGCCGACGGGGGAGCGCGCCCCGCGTTCGTCTTCCCCGGACAGGGATCGGTCTGGCCCCGCATGGCGGCCGGACTGCTGGACGGATCACCCGTCTTCGCCCGCCGCCTCGGGGAGTGCGCGGACGCCCTCGCCCCCCATGTGGGCTGGTCGCTCATGGATGTGGTCCGGAGCGAGGACCCCTCCGTCTACGACCGGGCCAATGTCTCCGAGCCCGCCCTCTTCGCCATCCAGCTCGCCCTCGCCGACCTCTGGCGCTCCCACGGCGTCGAGCCGCACGCCGTCGCCGGCTACAGCCTCGGCGAGGTCTCCGCGGCCTGTGCCGCCGGAGCGCTCTCCCTGGAGGAGGCGGCCAGGGTCATCGCCCTGTGGAGCGAGGCCCAGGCACGGATGACCGGGCCCGGCGCCATGGCGCTGCTGGCCCTCCCCCGGGAGGAGGCCGAGGCCCTGCTGGCGCCGCACGGCTCCGCCCTGAGCATCGCGGGTGTGCTCGCACCCCGGTCGGTGGTGGTCGCCGGGGACCGCGACGCCATCACCCGGACCGTCGCCGAGCTGCGTACCCGGGGCACCTATGCCCAGCAGCTGTCCCTCGCCCTGGCCTGCCACTCGCCCCAGGCCGAGGAGCAGCGGGAATGGCTGCTGGACGCCCTCGGCGAGGTCGAGTGCCGCGACAGCGACATCCCCTTCCACTCCAGTGTGACCGGCGGCCCGCTGCCCACCCGTGGGCTGGACGCCGGGTACTGGTACCGCAATATGCGCCAGGCCATGCTGTTCGAGCAGGTCACCCGGGGTCTGCTGGCCGACGGCCACACCGCGCTGATCGAGCTGAGCCCCCACCCGGTACTGACCACCGCGATGCGCTCCACGGTCGAGGCCGCCGGCGCCACCACCCCCGTCCTCGGCACCCTGCGCCGGGGCCACCAGGGCCTGGACGCGTTCCGGGCCGCCCTGGCCGAGGCGTCCGCCCAGGGTGTCGCGGTATCGCACGGCATCCCGGCGTCCCCGGGCAGCGTGGCCGCGTCCGCCGCGGACGGCGTACCCCTGGGGGCGGCCTGTGCCGTACCCCTGCCCCGGGACCCGCTCGCCGACGCCGGTGAACTCGTCGAGGCCGTCTGCGCGCTGATCGTCGCCGAGCTGCGCGGTGAACCCGCCCGCGAGGTGACCGTCGGCGACCGCACCGTGGGCCCGGACGACCACGACACCAGCCTCTTCGACCTCGGATTCGACTCGGTCGAACTCGTCACCCTCCAGGACCGGCTCCAGCGACAGCTGGACGTCCGGCTGGAGAGCACCTTCATCATCGACCACCCCACCATCGGGGCCCTGGTCCGCGAGACGGGCAACCGGGTGGAGCGGCGGGCGGCCGCCCACCGGACCCCGTCCCCGGTGAACGCCCCGGACCCGTCGGAGCCCATCGCGGTGATCGGGATGTCCTTCCGGCTGCCCGGCGGCATAGACAGCCCCGAGCGGTACTGGAAGGTCCTGAGCGAACAGATCGACGTGGTCGGGGAGATCCCGGCCGACCGCTGGCGGCAGAGCCCTCTCGACATCGCCGAGGTGACCACCTCCCAGGGCGGCTACCTCAAGGACGTCGACCGGTTCGACCCCCTCTTCTTCAAGATCTCGCCCCATGAGGCCGAGCTGCTCGACCCCCAGCAGCGCCTGATCCTCGAACTGACCTGGGAGGCGTTCGAAGGCGCGGGCATCGACCCCTTCGCCGCCGGGCAGAACAGCCGGGTCGGCACCTTCGTCGGCATCTACAACAACGACTACCAGCAGGTCGGCGCCGACCTGGGGCACTCCCCGGAGGCGTACACCTACACCGGCAACATGGCCAACGCGGCGGCCGGGCGCATCTCGTACGTCTATGGCTTCCGCGGCCCCAGCATGGCGATCGACACGGCCTGCTCGTCGTCCCTCTACGCCGTCCACCTGGGCATGCGGGAACTGCGGCAGGGCGGCTGCGACCTGGTCGTCGCCGCCGGTGTCAATCTGATCCTCAGCCCCGAGGTCCATCTCTCCTGGTCCCGGCTGAGCGCCCTCTCCCCGACCGGACGCTGCCGCAGCTTCGACGACGGCGCCGACGGCTACATCCGCAGCGAGGGCGGCGCGGTCGTCGTCCTCAAGCGGCTCTCCGACGCCGAGCGCGACGGCGACCGGGTCCTGGCCGTCCTCAGCGGCTCCGCCGTCAACCACAACGGCCGCAGCGGCGGCTTCACGGTACCGAGCGGCACCGCCCAGGCCGATGTCATCGAGACCGCCCTGGCCGACGCCGGGGTCGGCATCGACGACATCTCCTATGTGGAGACCCATGGCTCGGGCACACCCATCGGGGACCCCCAGGAGGTCAACGCCCTCGCCCGGGTCTTCGCCGACCGCACCGCCAAGCTGCCCATCAGCAGCGTCAAGTCCAACCTCGGACATCTGGAGTCCGCGGCCGGAATGGCCGCGCTCTGCAAGGTGGTGCTCTCACTGGAGCACGGCCGGCTGCCGGGCACCCTGCACTTCCGGACCGGCAACCGCATGATCGACTGGGCGAACATCCCGATCGAGGTCATCGCCGAGGAGATCCCCTGGGAGCCGGCCGGCGGAAAGCGCCGCGCCGGGATCAGCTCCCTGGGCATCAGCGGCACCAACGCCCATGTCATCGTGGAGGAGTACCACCCGCGCGAGGCGACGAACGACACCCCGCCCGCGCCCGGCCTCCCCCAGCTGCTCACCGTCTCCGGCCCTTCGCGGACCGTACTGCGCACCGCGCTGGAGAAGCTGGCCGAGTGGAGCCGGGACTCCGCCGCGCCGCTCGCCGATGTCGCCCACACCCTGGGCCGCCGGCGTGCGCTGCCCCACCGCGAGGCGCTGGTCTGCGACGCCCTCACCGACCTGCCCGCCTCGGTCGGGGCCGCGCTCGACGGCGACGAGCCCCTGCCGGCCGCCCCCGCGGGCGAGGTCTTCGTCTTCTCCGGCCAGGGCACCCAGTACCCCGGCATGGCCCGTGAGCTGTACGAGCACGCCGGGACCTTCCGCCGGGAGCTGGACGAACTCGACCGCGCGTTCGCCCGCACGGGCGGTATCTCCCTGCTCGATGTCATGTTCGGGGAGGACGAGAGCGCCTTCGCCGCACCGCTGTACACCCAGCCGATGATCTTCGCAGTGGAGCTGGCGCTCGCCCGCTACTGGCAGTCGCTGGGCATCACCCCCGCGGCCGTGCTCGGCCACAGCATCGGCGAGTACGCGGCGGCCTGCTTCGCCGGGGTGATGAGCCGTGACCAGGCGGTCGACCTGGTGATGCGCCGTGCCCGGGTCATGGAGGACACCCCCCGCGACGGCGGGATGGCGACCCTGCTCTGCTCCCCGGAGCGCGCCGGGGAGCTGCTGGGCGACCACCCGGAGGTCTCGGTGGCCGCCGTGAACGCGGCGGAGAATGTCACCGTCTCCGGCGCGGGCGAGGCCCTGGGCGCCCTGCTGAAGGCCGCCCGCAAGAAGCGGATCTTCGTGGAACGCCTGGCGATCTCGCATCCGTTCCACTCGCCGGGGATGGCCCGGGGCGCCGATGAGCTGTACGAGCAGATCCGCGACCAGCGGTTCGCCGCCCCGGAGATCCCCTGGATCTCCGCGCAGACCGGCCGGCCCGTGACCGCCGATTCGGTGGTCGACGCGGCCTACTGGAGCCGCCATCTGGTCGACCCCGTCCTCTTCCGGGACGCCGTCGGCACCGCGGTCGGCCAGGGCTTCCGGGTGTTCGTCGAGGTCGCCTCGATGGCGACGCTCGGCGGGCTGATCGCCCAGGACCACCGGGACGTGGTGAACGTCCCCAGCCTGCGCAAGGGACGCTCCGACGTCCGGCAGTTCCTGGAGAGCGCCGGTCTGCTCTGGAAGCTCGGCAGGACGCTCGACCGGGACGGACTGCCGGGTACGCCCGGGAAGCTCGTCCGCGGACTTCCCCACACGCCGTTCGACAGACAGCGGATCTGGTACAGAGATCGCACCGGAGAGGGCAGTGACCTGATGTCCCCTGACATCGACAAGGCGGCAGGCGCCGGGGCCACCGGGGCCGGGACGGCCGTCGACACGGCGGCGGCGAAGGCCGCCCGCCGGACCGCCGAACGGGAGACCGTCCAGGAGTTCCTGGCCCGCGCGCTGGGCCAGATCACCGGCGCCGCCGGGGACACCATGGACGACGCGCTCGATCTGTTCTCGCTGGGCGTCGACTCCCTGATGCTCGTCCAGCTGGCCAAGCGGATCGACAAGCGGTTCGCCGTCGACATTCCCATCAAGATCTTCTTCGAGTCGCTGCACACCCTGGGGCAGCTCACCGACTTCGTCCAGGAGCACCGGCCCGAGGAGCCGCTGGAGCAGAGCGGAGCCGAGGCCCCCGCACCCGCCGAGGTCCCCGTCCGCGCCGACGCCCCTGTCGTCACCGCGCCCGCCCCGGCCCCCGTGGCCGCCACGCCCGCCGCCCTCGCCCCCGTACCGGCCGCACTTCCTGACGGGCCGGCCGCCTCCGGCCTCGAAGCCGTGGTCCGGACCCAGCTGGCCCTGATGCAGCAGCAGCTCACCCTGCTCGGCGGCGGCGCGCCCGCGCCCGCCCCCGCATCCGCGGCCGTGGCACCGGTCGCGCAGGCCCCCTCGGCGGCGGCCCCCGCCCGGAGCGCCGCACCGGCGGTCTCGCGGAAAGTCGGCTCGTACGACAACAACATCACCCTCGATGACGACCGGCTGAACGACCGGCAGAGCCGGTTCATCGAGGACTTCGTCGCGCGGTATGTCGCCAGGACCCGCCGCTCCAAGGAGTACGCCGACACCTTTCGCGGCACCCTCGCCGACTGGATCGCCTCGCTGAACTTCAACCCGAGCGTGAAGGAGACCGTCTACCCGGTCGTCTCCGCCCGGTCCAGCGGAGCCACCTTCTGGGACCTGGACGGCAACGAGTACATCGACACCGCCATCGGCTACGGCGTCCATATCTTCGGGCACAACCCCGACTTCATCCGGGACGCCATCCGCGCGCAGCTGGACCACGGCTTCGAACTGGGCCCGCAGAACAGCACCGCCGGAGAGGTCGCCCGGCTCATCCATGAGATGACCGGCGCCGAGCGGGTCGCCTTCTGCAACACCGGCACCGAGGCCGTGATGGTGTCGCTGCGGCTGGCCCGCGCGGTCAGCGGCCGGGACCGGGTCGCCCGCTTCACCAACTCGTACCACGGCAGCTCCGACGGGGTACTGGCCGAGTCGGACGGTGTCGCCACCGTCCCGCTCACCATCGGCGTCCCCCAGGCCATGGTCGACAACACCGTGGTCCTCGCCTACGGCTACCCGGACACCCTGGAGGAGATCCGGCGCCAGGGCCCCGAACTGGCCGCCGTGCTGGTCGAGCCGGTGCAGTCGCGCAACCCCGACCTCCAGCCCGCCGAGTTCCTGCGCGAGCTGCGCGAGATCTGCACCGAGCACGGGATCGCCCTGATCTTCGATGAGATGATCACCGGCTTCCGGGTCGGCGTGGGCGGCGCCCAGGAGCACTTCGGGGTCCGGGCCGATATCGCGCTGTACGGGAAGCTGGTGGCCGGCGGCATGCCGATCGGCATCGTCGCGGGCCGCGCCGCGTACCTCGACGCCGTGGACGGCGGTGCCTGGACCGACACCGACGACTCCCGGCCCGCCGCCAGGACCACCTTCTTCGCGGGTACGTTCTGCAAGCACCCGCTGTCGATGGCGGCGTCCCGGGCCGTGCTCACCCGGCTGAAGGAGTCGGGGGCCGAGCGGCTCGCCGAACTCAACGCCTTCACCGCCGAGTTCGCCCAGCGGGTCAACGCGTACCTCGACGCCGAGGAAGTGCCGCTCAAGCTGGCGCACTTCGCCTCGATGTACAAGTGGGAGCCGCTGGCCCCGCGCGATGTGGTGCACACCTCGCTGACCCAGAACCTCTTCTTCAAGCTCCTCAACCACCACGGTGTGTATGTCTGGGAGCGGCGGACGGGCAACTTCTCCTTCGCCCACACCCGGGAGCACCAGGACCGCATCCTGGCGGCGATCCGCACCACGGTGGAGGAGATGCGCGCGGGCGGCTTCGACTTCCGCCGCCGGACCTCGACGGCGGCGCTCCCCGCGACCACCGGCGCGGCCGGGCCCGGCACCGCCGTCGAGCGGCGGCAGGACGGTCCCGCCGAGGTGACCTCGCTGGAGGAGCGGGTCTATGTCCTCTCCCGGATGCGCGGCGGCAACGAGGCCTACCAGGTCGTCTTCAGCCTCCGCTTCGACGCTCCGCTCGACCCGGAGCGGGTCGCCGAGGCGTTCCGGGCCATCGCCGACCGGCATCCGAACCTCCGGCGCGGCTATGAGGTCGACGCCGACGGCCTGCGCGCCCGGGTGGCGGCGGAGATCACCCCCGAGTCCCATCTCTTCGACCGCAGGAACGACCCCGGCCTGAGCGCCGAGGACATCATGGCGGTGCTGAACCGGCCGCTCGACCTGGCGAAGCCGCCGCTGTGGCGGTACGGCATCGTCATCGACCCGGACGGCACCCACCACCTGATCGTCTCGTTCCACCACATCGTGGTCGACGGCCGCTCGGTCGAGATCATCTTCGACGATCTCGCCGCCCATCTCACCCACGGCCGGCTGGACGACCGATCCACCGAGGGCGCGGAGGGCGACGGGGGCGACGACTACGCCACCTTTGTCCGCTCCCTCGCCGAGGCGCCCGGCCGCCCCGAGTACGCCGAGCACCGCCAGTGGTGGCTGAAGCAGTTCGCGACGGTCCCCGCACCGCTGAATCTGCCGACCGACGCGCCCCACCCCGTGGTCAACGACTTCGGCGGGCGCCGCTACTACACCGAGATCGACCGCGAGCTGTACCGGGCGGCCTCGGCCGTCATCCGTGAGCAGCGGACGACCCCGCCGGTGTTCTATCTGTCGCTGTGGGCGCTGCTGCTGGCCCAGGCCACCGGCGAGGACGACCTCTGTGTCGGCGTCCCCATGGATCTGCGGCTGCTGGGCTCCTTCGAGCGGACGGTGGGCATGTTCGCCGAGTCCCTGCCGCTCCGGATCCGGCCCACCGCCGACACCCGGGTGTCGGACCTCTTCCGGCAGGTACGGGAGGTCAGCCACGCGGCCATGAACCATGCGCTCTACCCGTACAGCGAACTGGTCCAGGAGCTGGACCTGGCACGCGACCACGGGCACAACGCGCTCTTCGACACGATGTTCATCCACACCAACGCCAAGGGACGCGCCCACCGCTTCGGCGAGGCCGGCGCGGTCACCGACGACCTCGGTGCCCGGGGCTCGATGTTCGCCTTCACCTTCGAACTGACCGAGCGGGACGGCGGGCTCTTCGCCGATCTGAACTACTCGACCGTCTACGGCGAGCAGCGGATCGCCGGGCTGATGGAACAGTTCCGGATCCTGCTGGCCCGGGTGGTGGAGAATCCGGACCGGACCATCGGCGAGCTGTCGGCGCCGGCCGACGGCGACCGGGAGCGCCTGCTGGAGTGGGGGACCGGACCGGTCGTCCCGGAGCTGCCCTCCCTCCAGGAGCTGTTCGAGGCGGCCCGTGAGCGGCATGCCGAGCAGCCCGCGATCCGGTTCCGGGGCACCGACCTCACCTATGCGGAGCTGGCCGGGCGGGTGGACCGCTGTGCGGCCTTCCTCCAGGCGCACGGCGCCGCCCCCGGCGATGTCATCGGACTGCTGCTGCCGCCGTCGCCCGAGCTGATCGTGCTGATGCTGGCGGTCAACCGGGTCGGCTGCTCCTGGCTGCCGATGGACGTCAAGATGCCGGTGGCGCGGCTGCGGGACATCATCGGAACCGCCGATCCCGCGACCGTCGTCTGCACGGCGGACGCCGTGGCGGGGCTGGAGCTGGGGGCACGGCCGCTGGTGCTGCCCGACGGTGAACTGCCGGACGGGCCGGTCACCCCGGTGGCCGCCGCCCCGGACGATCTCGCGTACACCATCTTCACCTCCGGCTCCACCGGCCGGCCCAAGGGCGTGATGGTGACCAACGGGTCGCTCGCGAACTTCCTGCGCGGCATGGAACAGGCGCTGCGGTGGAACGAGCGGCGCACGGTGGCCTGCCTGACGACGCCGTCGTTCGACATCTATCTGCTGGAGACCCTGCTGACGCTGGTCACCGGCGGCACCGTGGCCGTGGCGGAGGAGAACGACGTACGGACCCCGGCGGGGATCGCCGAGTTCGTCGTCCGCAACGGTGTCCACTGCGTCCAGCTCACTCCCACCCGGCTCCGGCTGCTCCACTCGGACACGGACGCCGCGTTCGAGGCGCTGGGATCGCTGGAGAAGCTGATCGTCGGCGGGGAGGCGTTCCCCGGGGATCTGCTGCCGCAGCTGCGGGCCCATGAGGCGCTGGAGATCTTCAATGTGTACGGGCCGACGGAGACCTGCGTCTGGTCCAGCGTCAAGGAGCTGACCGGCGACGGGGAGCCGACCATCGGTACGCCCATCGCCAACACCACCTGCTATGTCCTGGACGACCAGCTGCGGCCGGTGCCGGAGGGCACGGCGGGGAACCTCTGGATCGGCGGGCTCGGGGTCTCCCCCGGCTATCTCCACCGGCCGGATCTGACCCGGGAGCTGTTCCGGGAGAACCCGTTCGGCGAGGGCCGGATCTATCTCAGCGGTGACCAGGCCCTCTGGCGCGACGGTGAGCTGCACTGCCTGGGCCGGATCGACAACCAGGTGAAGATCCGGGGCTACCGGATCGAGCTGGAGGAGATCGAGCGGGCCATCGCCGGACACGACCGGGTGACGGCCGCGGCCGCGGTCGTCCAGCGGCTCTCGCCGGGCCATGAGGTCGTCCGGGGCTTCTTCCAGGCGGCCCCGGGCGGGCCCGTCGACCCGGCCGCCCTGCGGGAGTTCCTCACGCTGACCCTGCCGGACTACATGATCCCCGCCACCCTGACGGAGGTTCCGGAGATCCCCATGACCACCAGTGGCAAGGTCGACCGCCCGGCGCTGGCCCGCCGGGCCGGCGAGCGGCCGGACGAGGAGCGACCGGACGAGGAGCGCGGCGGGGCGGCCCGCCCAGGGGTCGACCAGGAGCTGTTCGCCGCCTGGCGGAAGCTGCTCGGTGACATCCCGATCGGGTACGACGACAGCTTCTTCGACCTCGGCGGCAACTCCTTCAGTCTGGTGCTGCTGCTGAACGAGCTGGAGAAGACCTTCCCCGGGCTGCTGGATGTGAGCGATCTCTTCGCCAACCCCACGATCGGCCGACTCCGGACACATCTGGAGGAGAAGCTGGCGCGGCGGGAGCCGGACGGGCCGGTCACCGAGACCGGAGTGGTCCTTCCCGACACCTGGTTCGCGGCGGCGGGCCAGGGCGGCGGCCGGGTCGAGGCCGTCCTCCCGGAGCGGATCCGCGATGGACTCGCCCGGCTCCGCAAGGAGTCGGACCGCAGGACCGAGGAGCTGCTCCCGGCGACCTTCGCCCTGACCCTCGGCAAGGTGCTGGCCCGTGCGGAGCTGACCCTCTGTGTCGTGCGCGGTACCGACGGCGTCGCCCCGGTCCGCCTCGATCTCGCGGGCAAGGCCGATCTGCTGGAGATCGTGGACGAGTACGTCTCCGGACTCGGCACGGCCGGCCGCACCGAGCTGGAGCGCTTCACCTCGGGCCGTAACGCCGAGGGGCGGGCCTCGATCGCCTGGTGCGACACCCGGCAGCCGGACGAGGCCGGTCTGCTGCGGCACTTCGACATCGTTCTGGCGGTGGATTCCCCCGCCGCCCCGTCGACCGTCGCCATCGGCTACGCGCGGAAGATCGACTCCGCCGCCGTGGAGCGACTGCTCAACGGATTCATCAGGCTCCTCGGCATGCTGAGCGACCCGCCCGCCAAGGCGGACCAGTACAACTCACAGGAAAAGGGCAACTCGTGAACGACCTTGTGATCGTGTTTCCGGGGCAGGGGTCCCAGTTCACCGGCATGGGCAGAAGCTGGTTCGACGCGCATGAGAGCGTCCGGGACCGCTTCCGGCAGGCGTCCGGCATCGTCGGCTACTCGCTGGAGGAGCTGGTCTTCACCGCGCCGACGGCCGAACTGACCAAGACCTCGCACGCCCAGGTCGCCCTGCTGGTACTGAGCCACGCCATGTACGAGGTCGTCTCCGCGGACCGCAAGGTGCCCGTCGCCGCGATGGCGGGGCACAGCCTGGGCGAGATCACCGCCCTGCTGGCCGCCGGGGCCCTCGACTTCGAGGACGCCGTCCGCCTGGTCAAGGCCCGCGGCGAGGCCATGCAGATCTGTGCGACCGAGAACAGCACCGGGATGATCGCCGCCGTCGGGACCCCGGTGGCCGAGGTCGAGCGGTACGTCGCCGAGGTCAACGCCGACGGCCACCGGGTGCAGGTCGCCAACTACAACGCGGACCGGCAGACCGTGCTCTCCGGGACGCTGGACGAGCTGAAGGTCATGACCGCCCATCTGGAGGACCGGGGCTGCAAGGTCGTCCGGCTCAATGTGGCCGGGGCCTTCCACAGCACCTATATGGAGGGCGCGGTCGCCGCCTACACCCGGGTGATCGAGGAGATCGACGTCCGGGACCCGGCCGTCCCGGTGTACAGCACCGTCACCGGCCGGGTGTACGGGAGCGCCCAGGAGATCAGGGACGCGCTCGCCGTCCAGCTGACGAGCCCGGTCCGCTGGAGCACGGTCGTCGCCGCGCTGGCCGAGCGCGAGGTCGGCCTGTGGATCGAGGCCGGGCCGAAGCAGGTGCTCAAGAAGCTGATCGCGGGCGCCGTCGGCGGTGACACCGTCCACAGCCTGGACGAGGGGACCGAGGAGGCCCTCGCCGCGCTCGACCGGTTCATCGAGCGGAAGCGCCGCGAGCCCGGCCTGGTCGGGCTCTGCATGGGCGCCGCCGCCGCGACGCGCAACCGCAACTTCGACGAGGACGCGTACGCCGCCGGTGTGGTCGCCCCCTACCGCCGGCTCCAGGAGCTGGGCCGACTGGACAAGGACGAGGTCACCGAGGAGCAGCGGCGCACCGCGCTGGAGCTGCTCGGCACCATCATGACGACCAAGCGCGTCCCCGAGCCGGAGCAGCGGGAGCGGATCGCGTCGATCCTGCGGCGGACCGGCGGGGCGGGCCTGGAGACGAGCACGGGAGCGCCGACCGGATGAAGCCTTTGCTCGGTCTCGGGGATCTGGACCTCACGGACCTGCCCGAGGACAACGACGCCCTGATCACCCACGCCCGTTCACCGCAGGCCCCCGGCCCGGTCGCCATCATCGGCATGAGCGGCCGGGCGGGCGAGGCGGAGAACCTGGACGAGTTCTGGGCGATGGTCCTGCGCGGCGGGGAGGGCCGCTCCCCGCTGTCGCCGGAGCGGCGCGCCGATGTCGCGGCGTATCTCGCCGCCCGAGGGGTGACCGCGCCGGTGGCGGAGGAGCGCTACATCGGCGGCACCCGGATGCGTTCCGTGGCCGAATTCGACTACCGGTTCTTCTCGCTCTCCCCGCAGGAGGCCAAGACGATCGACCCCAACCAGCGGATCTTCCTGGAGACGGCATGGGCCGCCCTGGAGGACGCCGGTGTGCTCAACCAGGAGATCCACGGCGAGCGGGTCGGGGTCTACGCGGGGCTCTCGGGGGACTTCGGCGACGACTACCGCACGGTCATCCAGGCGGTCGCCCCCGAGGCCCCGGAGATCGCGGTGGCCGGCAATGTGAAGTCGATCACCGGGAGCAGGATCGCGTATCTGCTGGACCTCAAGGGTCCGTCGATGGTCATCGACACGGCCTGCTCCTCCGGTCTGGTGGCGGCGTACACCGCCTTCCGGGCCATCCAGCGCGGTGAGTGCACGATGGCGCTGGTCGGCGCGGTCAACACCGATCTGGTGCCGGTCGAGGCGGATGCCTCCGGCATCGGCTTCAAGGACATCCAGGACACCTCGTCCCCGGACGGCCGCACCCGGACCTTCGACCGCAAGGGCGAGGGCACCCGCCCCGCCGAGGGCTGCTTCGTCTTCGTCCTCAAGGACCTCGACCGCGCCCGCCGGGACGGCGACCCCATCCATGCCGTCATCATGGGCGGCGCCGTCAACCAGGACGGTGCCTCCAACGGCATCACGGCCCCCAACTCCGAGGCCCAGGCCGATCTGATCGAGGCGGCCCTCAACGACGCCGGGGTCGACGCCGAGCGGATCAGCTGTATCGAGGCGCACGGCACGGCCACCCGGCTCGGCGACCCGATCGAGATCAGCGGTATCGAGCGGGCCTTCTCCCGGCAGACCTCGCGCAAGCAGTTCTGTGCCATCGGTACGGTCAAGACCAATATCGGGCACATGGACAACGCGTCCGGCCTGGCGGGTCTCGCCAAGCTGGTGATGTCGCTGAAGCGGCGGACCCTGCCCGCGAGCCTCCACTTCGAGGAGCCCAACCCGAACATCACCTTCCCGCAGACGCCCGTCTATGTGAACGACACCACGGTGCCCTGGTCCGACGACCCGGCGGAGACGCTGTACGCGGGCATCAACAGCTTCGGGCTGAGCGGGACCAACTGCCATCTGGTGGTGCGCGGCGCGGACCCCCTTCCGGCGCGGGAGCGTACCCGGGAGTCGGCGGGGGAGTCCTTCCTGCTGCCGCTGAGCGCCCGTGACGCACGGGGTCTGCACCGGCTGGTGGAGCGCTACCGCTCCTTCCTCGCCGACCACGAGCCGGACCTCGCCGATCTCACCCACACCGCGTCGGCCGGGCGTCCGCACCACCCGGTGCGGGCCGCGTTCACCTTCGGGAGCCGTACGGAGCTGCTGGCGCTGCTCGACGGTTTCCTCGCGGCGCGGGGCCCCGTAACGGACAGCGCGTCCGCCCCGGAAGCGCACCCCGGACCCGCCGGGGACGAGCAGGCGGACCCGGCGTCGGACCTGGCGTACGGCGAGCTCCGGCTGGTGCCGGAGCGGACCGCGACCAGTGACCCCCGGGCCCTCACCGAGGCCGAGCGCGACGGGCTGAGCGAGCGGGCGGCCGCCCTCCTCGCCGGCGGCGCGGCGGACCGGGCGGCCCGGCGGCTCCTCGGCTCCCTCTACGCCCGGGGTGCCGAGATCGACTGGCGGCGCGCCGCGTCCCCGGACGCCCGGCGGATCCCGCTGCCCACCTATCCGTTCGAGCGGACCCGGTGCTGGATCGAGGCGCCCGCACGGCCCCGCCGGGCCGGGCTCACCGACGGCGCGCGGCTGCTGCGCGCCTGGGACCGGGACATCAGTGTGTCCCGGCTGGATCCGGCGACCATGTGGGAGCTGGCCGACCACCGGATCCACGGGGTCAGCGTGCTGCCGGGGACCGGGCTGGTCGAGATGGTCGTGGAGACCGCTCAGCGGCTCGGCCACGGCCCGGAGCTGGCCCTGCGGAACATCCGCTTCGAGCTGCCCCTCGCGGTCGCCGACGGCGAGGACGCCGAGGCCCATGTCATCGTGGAGCCCCGGGGTGAGACCAGCCAGGTCACCATCGCGACCCGGCCCGCGGACGGTCCCTGGGTGCGCAACGCGACCGCCGAACTGGTCCACGGTGCCGTGCCCGCGCCCCCCGCCCCGCTCGATCTCGCGGGCATCCGGCGGCGGATGACCCGGGAACTCCGGCTGGACGACGCCGTCGACATCGCCAATGGCCTGGTCATCGGCGAGCGCTGGACCCGCAGTGTGGTGCACGGCGCGGCGGACGACGACGCCACCGAGATCCTGTACGAGCACGAGCTGCCGGCGGCGTACCGGGAGGAGACCGGTGACTACCACCTCCACCCGGCGCTGCTGGACGCCCTGATCAACGCGCCCAACACCCTCTACGACGAGGAGCGGCTCTATCTGCCCTTCTCCTACGGTCTGCTGACGGTCCACGGGCGGCTGCCGGCCCATGTCCTGACCCACTTCCGCAAGCGCCCCGAGTCCATCGACGGCGAGCTGTATGTCTTCGATGTGACCGTGGCCGACACGGCGGGACGGACCGTGCTGACGGTGGAGAACTACTGCATCAAGTCGGCGGCCGGTCTCGATCTCGCCGGGACCGGGGAGTTCGGCCACACCGAGGTGTACCGGCGGACGAGTCAGCCGGAGGCCGCCGCTCCGGGGCAGGGCGCCGTACTGCTCGCCGGGGACTTCGGCGACGCGCTGGAGGGCCTGCTCCAGGAGGTGCGGACGGCCGGTTACGACCCGGTCCACATCGCATCCGCCCAGGACGGGGCGGCCGACGAACGGCTCGGCGGGGACCGCCGCTTCGCCTTCGGCCTGCTGTCGGCCCGGGGCACGGGGACCGCGGGGTCGCTCGCCGACCGGGTGACCGGACCGGTGGACGCCTCCCTCGCCCTGCTCACGCTGATCGCGGAGCAGCGCCCCGACTTCGCGGCCGGGCTGTCGGTCCTGACCCGGCACGCCCTCGCCGTCACCGGCGACGAGAGCGCCGTCGACCCCGGCCAGGCCGGGGTGGTGGGCCTGATGCGGATCGCGGCACTGGAGTACACCGGCCTCGGTATCCGCGTCCTCGACGGCGACGAGCACACCGCTCCCGAGCGGATCGTGGCCGAGGCCCGGAGCACCGGCCGGCCGCCGTTCCTCGCCTACCGCGCCGGACAGCCGTACGAGCCCCACCTCACCAAGTGCGCGATACCGCCGGCCGCCGCCGAGGGGGCCGGGGTACCGGTCACCGACGGGGTGACCGTGATCTCGGGCGGCACCGGCGGTCTCGGCACCGCCGTGGCCCGGGATCTGGCCCGCCGGGGCGCCCGCAGGATCGTTCTGCTGGGCTCGGTCTCCGGCGACACCCCGCGCGAGCCGCAGCTCACCGCCGAGTGGGAGCGGCTCCGGGAGGAGCTGGCGGGCTTTGAGATCGTCCGGCTCCCGCTGGAGGACCGGGAGGCGGTCGAGAAGACCGTCGCCGCCATCCGCGAGCGGCACGGCAGGATCTCCACCGTGCTCCATCTCGCCGGGCGGCCCGGTATCGGCTATCTGCACACCAAGAGCGCCGACACCTTCCGCAGCGTCTACCGGCCGAAGGCCCTGGGCGCCGTCCATCTCCATGAGGCCACCCTCGCCGACGAGCTGGACCACTTCATCGTGTTCTCCAGCATCTCCGGCCTCGATCTGGCCGCCGGACAGGCCGACTACACGGCCGCCAACCTCGTCCTGGACAGCCTGGCGCGGTACCGCGTCCGGGCCGGTCTGCCGGCGCTGAGCATCCAGTGGCCCGCCTGGCGCGAGACCGGGATGGCGATGCGGCTGAACGCCGTCTCCGAGGACGACCTCTTCCCGCCGCTGGGCACCGACGAGGCGGTCGGCCTGCTGGAGCGGCTGATGGCCTGGGAGGAGCACCCGGTGGTGCTGATGCCCGGCCGGATGCGGAAGCCGACGGCCCCGGCCCGTACCGAGGGCGACCGGCGGCCCGGCACACCGGGCGGGCGCGCGGTGGTGCTCTACGGACTGGAGGACGTGGGCGAGGTCGAGCAGGCCATCGCGGAGATCTGGGCGGACACCCTCGATGTCCCCGAGATCGACGCCCATGACCACTTCGTCGATCTCGGCGGAAATTCCCTCCTCATATCGCAGATGCTGAAGCTCTACGACGACCGCTATCCCGGACTGATGGATGTCGCCGATCTGTTCCGGTACACGACCATTGCCGCCCAAGTGGGGTGCATCAAGGAGAAACTCGGTGTCGAACCGGCCCCCGTCGTGACCGCACCGCCCGTGATCGGGCCGCCCGTCATCGGGCCGGACGACGGAGACATCGACCGACTGCTGGACCTGGCCGAGCAGGGCGTGGTCCTGGCAGACGAATCCCAGCGCTTCATCTAGACATTGGACGTCACATGGAAAATGTGAAGGCATTCATCCTTTCGCAGGTCGCCAACAAGCAGCTCGGCAGGGACGACGCCAAGAAGCTCCTGCTGGAGCTGTCGGAGGCCCGTACCCACCAGGACATCGCCGTCATCGGACTCGCCGGGCGCTTCGCCGCGGCGACCAGCGTCGATCAATTCTGGGAATTCCTCCGGGTGGGACAGCAGTCCATCCGGGACTTCCCACAGGCCCGCAAGGCCGAGATGTACGACATCCTGCGGAATCCGTATTACACGGAACTGATCCTCGGCGCCGCGATCGACGAGGCCGATATGGACCGGATCCACGCCCCGAGCGGATATCTGGACCGGATCGACCACTTCGACGCCCGGTACTTCGGCATTCCGCCGCTGGAGGCCGACTACATGGACCCCAACCAGCGCATCGCGCTGGAAGTAGCCATGGAGGCCCTGGAGAACGCCGGATACGGCGGCGAGAGCGTCAAGGGATCGCGGACCGGGGTGTTCCTGGGCCGTGACCAGACGAACTACTCGTACTACCGCATGCTCTCCGAGAACCACCCGATGCAGCTGTCGGGCTCCTGGGAGGGTCTGGTGGCCAGCCGGATCTCCTACCAGCTGGACCTCAAGGGCCCCTCGCTGATGACCGACACCGCCTGCTCCGCGGGCGCGGTCACCGTCCACCAGGCCATCCAGTCGCTGCTGCTCGGCGAGTGCGACATGGCCCTCGCCGGCGGGATCAACATCTCCCAGGGCGGCGAGGTCAAGGCCGAGTATCTGTCCAGCATGTCGCTGGGGAGCGTGGAGTCCCGGGACAGCGCCGTGCGCACCTTCGACGCGGGCGCCAACGGCACCCTGTGGGGCGAGGGTGCGGGCATCGTCGTGCTGAAGCCGCTCCGCCGCGCGCTCGCCGACCGCGACCACATCCGCGCCGTCATCAAGGGCTCCGCCGTCAACAACGACGGCACCTCCACCAGCATCACCGCGCCCGACGCGCTGATGCAGGAGCGGGTCATCCTCGACGCCTGGGCCAAGGCCGGTATCGCACCGGAGACGATCTCCTACATCGAGGCGCACGGCACCGGCACGGTCCTCGGCGACCCCATCGAGATCAAGGGCCTCACCAACGCCTTCCGCAGGCACACCGCCCGCCGTCAGTTCTGCGGCATCGGCTCGCTGAAGACGACGACCGGTCATCTCGTCGCCGCCTCCGGTGTCGCCTCGGTCGCCAAGGTCGTGAAGTCGCTGGAGACCGCGACGCTGGCCCCGTCGGGCAACTTCGATGTGCCCAACCCGTACATCGACTTCACCGGCGGTCCGCTCTACGTCAACGACCGGCTGACCCCCTGGGAGACCGGTGGCGAGCCCCGGCGCGCCGGCATCAGCTCGTTCGGCTTCATCCGCACCAACTGCCATCTGGTCCTGGAGGAGGCGCCCCGCTACACCAGCGAGCCCGCCCACCAGGCCCGTTACTGCTTCACGGTCAGTGGCAGGACCGAGGACGCCCTGCGCGAACTGCTCGATGGCTACGCCTCGATGCTCGCGGGGGAGTGCCCCTGGTCGCTCGCCGACATCTGCTTCACCTCCACCGCCGGGCGCGGCCACTACGAGCACCGGCTGCTGATCGTCGCATCGAGCAAGGCGCAGCTCGCCGAGGCGATCGACCGGGTCCGGCGCGAGGGCCCCGGCACCGACGAGGGCCGGGGCGTCTTCTCCGGGCGGCACACCGTCGTCAGTGACAAGAAGACCACGCGGGACGCCGGCGACATCACCGCCCAGGCGGCCCGCAGGCTCGCGGAGGCGGCCGACGCGCAGCTCACCGCGTACCGCTCGCAGGGCGACCCGGCGGTCCTCCCGGAGATCGCCACCGCCTATGTCCGGGGTGCCTCCGTCGACTTCGCGCGGCAGTACGAGGGCGAGGCCCGCCGCCGGGTGCCGCTGCCCACGTACCCCTTCGAGAAGACCCGCCACTGGGCCAAGCCGATGCGTACCCGGGTCCAGGGCTTCGGCGGGACCCGTCCCCCGCACCCGCTGCTCGGCGCCGAGATCAGCCGCTCGGAGACCGCGGTGGTCTTCGAGGGCACGCTCTCCGTGGACACCCACTGGGTGCTGGCGGACCACCGGATCGACCACCACGCCGTGGTCCCCGGCACCACCTATCTGGAGATGGCCCGCGCGGCCTTCGCCGCCGTGGAGAACGCCCCCGGCACCCGGTTCGAGAACGTCTTCTTCCTCACCCCCCTCGCGGTGGAGGAGACCGAGGCCGTCACCGTGCGCACCCGTCTGGAGCGGGCCGCCGGCGGCTGGTCCTTTCAGGTGATGAGCGGCCGCGGCGGCGACTGGGTCACCCATGTCGAGGGCCGGGTCGGCCCGTTCGACGGGGCCGCCCCCGAGGCGCCGGTCGACCTCGACGCGGAGCGCCGCGCGGCGACCGAGGTCGTGGACCCGTACATCGCCGAGACCGATACCGGTGTCTTCCAGTTCGGTCCCCGCTGGGACTCCGTCCGCGGACTGTGGACCCAGGAGTCCGAGGGACGGGCGCTGGCGCTGCTGCGGCTCCCGGAGGGCGTCGACGCCGAGACCGCGGTCTACGGTCTGCACCCGGCCAAGCTGGACAACGCGGTCAACCTCCTCTCGCAGAACAGCGGGCACACCTTCCTGCCGTATCTGTACAAGAGCTTTGTCCTCCACGGGCCGATGCCCGAGACCTGCCACACACTGATCCGCACCGTGCGCGACGACAGCCGCGACGGCGAGACGATCACCTATGACGTGGACCTCGTCGGCCCCGACGGCCGGATCTTCGCCCGGATCACCGACTACACCGTCAAGAAGGTCGACTGGGAGCGCTTCTCCCTGGAGGGCCCCCGCCGCTTCCTCGAAGTCGGCTGGGTACCCGCCCCCGCCGAGGAGCCGACCGGGACCACCGGGACCACCGTGCCCACCGACGCCGTCTGGGCCGTCGTCGCCCGGGACACCGGGGCCGCCCGCGATCTGGCCGACGCGGTCAAGGGCCGGGGCCACCGGGTCGTCCCCTGCTACCTGGACACCGTCACCGACCCCGCCCGGGACACCTTCGCCGCCGACGAGGACGGCATCCGCCTGCTCTGCGAGCGCCTCCGCGAGGAGCGCGTCCAGGGCGTGCTCTTCGCCACCGGCCACGCCACCGAGGACACAGCGGACGAGGGCCTGAGCCACGAGGAGCGGCGCGCCTACGGGGTGGACGCCCTCTTCGCCCTCTACCGGGGCATGCTCGCCCACCGCGTCAAGCCCGCCCTCGGCCTCAAGGTCCTGGGCCGCAACGCCTGGCAGGTCGGGGACGACACCCCCGGCGCCGACCCGTACGCCGCCGCCACCGCCGCGCTCGCCCTGGTGATCGGGCAGGAACACCTCCCGGTGGACGTGATCGACGCGGGAGACGGGCTGGACCCCGACACCGTGGTACGGGAGTGCCTCACCGGCCGGTCCGCGCTGCCGAGGGCGGTGCGCGCCTCGGGCACGTACATCCGCGAGCTGCGCTTCGCCGAGGCGGAGCCCGCGACCGACCGCGAGCCGTACCGGGGCGGGACCTTCCTGGTCACCGGCGGGGCCGGCGGCCTCGGGCTCAGCGTCGCCGAGGAGATGGCCCGGCAGGGCGCCGCCCGGGTGCTGCTGCTCGGCCGGCGCTCCCTGGACCCGGCCACCGCCGACCGGGTGCGGGAACTCGCCGTCGCCGAATATCTGACCTGCGATGTCTCCCGGGCCGACGAGGTGCGCGCCCTGGGTGCGCGGCTGCTGGCCGAGGGGGTCGCCCTCGACGGGATCGTGCACGCCGCCGGGATCGCCGGTGACGGGTTCCTCGCCACCAAGGAGCGGGCCGTCTTCGACGCCGTGCTCGCCGCGAAGGTGGACGGCTCCGCCGCCCTGCTGGAGCTGGTACGGGACCACCCGGGCGCGTTCCTGGTCTTCTTCTCCTCCATCACCGCCCTCACCGGCGGCCGGGGACAGGGCGACTACTGCGCCGCCAACGCCTTCATGGACTCCCTCGCCGTCCGGGCGCGGGCCCAGGGCGTACGCGCGCTGTCGGTCAACTGGCCCTCCTGGTCCGAGGTCGGCATGGCCGTCGACTACGGCATCGGCGCCGACGACGCGCCGTTCGCCCCGGTCTCGGTGCGGGACGGGCTGGCCTGGCTCGCCCACTTCATCGACCACCCGGCCACCGACGCCATCCCCTCCGTCCCCAACCTCCGGGTGCTCAAGGACTACCTGGGAGAGCTGCCCTTCCGGCTGCGCCCCGAGGTGGAGGCCGCCCTGGAGCGTGCCGGAGCGGAGAGCGCGGCCGGCTCCGACGGCGGCGGCGAGGTCCGGCTCACCGGCCAGTCCGACCCCACCCCGACCCAGCTGCGGGTGGCCGGGATCTACGGGGCCGTCCTCGGCCTCACCGAGATCGACGCCCATGCCAGCTTCCAGGACCTGGGCGGCAATTCGCTGATGACGGCACAGCTGCTGTCCCTGGTGGACGAGGCGTACCCGGGAGCGGTCGACATCGCCGACCTCTTCTCGTACGCCACGGTCACGGATCTCGCCGGCTATGTCGACGAGCAGCTGCCCACGGCTGACGACGCGGACGACGCGGGCCAGGTGGAGGAGCAGGCCGCCCCCGGCGCCGACCAGTCCCTCCAGGAGGCCCTGGACGAGATCGGCGACGCGGAGCTGGCGAGCCTCTTCGCCGAGGCCGACGGCAGCGGGGAGGAGTGACGATGTCATCGAGTCCGGACATCACCAAGCAGCTGCTGAAGTACCTCCTGATGGAGGTCAAGCAGGAGCGGCTCGACGTCGCCCAGGCCAAGGAGTTCATCAAGGCCATCGGCAAGCCCCAGCAGGACAGGCAGGAGGGGCAGGGGGACCGGAACAAGCAGGACAGGCGGAACGAGCCGATCGCGGTCGTGGGCATCGCCTGCCGCTTCCCCGGCGCCCCCGACAAGGAGCGGTTCTGGAGCAATCTCCTCGAAGGCCGGGAGCATGTCGGCGACTTCCCGGCCCACCGGGAGGAGGACCTCCGGCGCGTCGACACCACCTCGGTGCTGCGCAAGGGCGGCTACCTGGACCGGATCGACCTCTTCGACGCGGAGTACTTCGGCATTCCGCCGCAGACCGCGACGGAGATCGACCCGTACCACCGCAATCTGATGGAAGTCCTGGTGGAGACGGCGGAGGACGCCGGCTACTCCAAGAGCGAGCTGTACGGCACCCGGGCCGGCATCTTCGTCGGCAACGACCACACCCACCGGCTGAGCACCTCGTACCTTCCGTTCCTCGCGGAGAGCGGCTTCTCGGCCTTCACCGGATCGTGGTCCGGCATCCTCGCCAGCAGGCTCTCGTACCATCTGAACCTGCGCGGACCGGCCACCGTCATCGACACCGGCTGCTCCTCCGGCCTGGTCGCCCTGGACGCGGCGATGAAGTCCCTGCGGCAGGGCGACTGCGACACCGCCTTTGTCGCGGCGATCAATCTGCTGCTCGCGCCGACGAGCATCGGCGACGGCGCCGAGTCCGACGACTGCCGGGTCCGGGCCTTCGACACCGCCGCCAACGGCACGGTGTGGAGCGAGGGCGTGGCCGGGGTGTTCATCAAGCCCCTCGCCCGCGCCCTCGCCGACGGGGACCAGATCTACGGAGTGGTCCTCGGCAGCGCGGTCAACAACGACGGCAAGAGCAACGGCCTGACCGCCCCCAGCGCCCGCGCCCAGAAGGAACTCCTGGTCGACGCCTGGAAGCGGGCCGGGATCGCCCCGGAGTCGCTCTCCTACATCGAGGCGCACGGCACCGGGACCGCCCTCGGCGACCCGATCGAGATCAAGGGCCTCACCAGCGCCTTCGCCGAGTTCACCGGCAAGAGGCAGTTCTGCGGTCTGGGCTCGGTGAAGACCAATATCGGGCATACGGTCGGCGCCGCCGGACTGGCGTCGCTGATCAAGGTCATGCTCTGCTTCGACCGTGAGCTGATCCCGCCGACGCTCCACTTCGACGTCCCCAACGAACTGCTCGACCTCACCGGGTCCCCGGTCTACGTCAACGACCGCACCCAGCCGTGGAAGACGGCCGAGACACCCCGCCGGGCCGGGGTGAGCAGCTTCAGCCTGAGCGGGACGAACTGCCATGTCGTCCTGGAGGAGCCGCCCGCCCGGACCGACCGTCCGGAGTGCGCGGGGGTGCACCTCTACCCCGTCTCCGCACGGAACGAGGAGCTGTTCGCCGAGACCGTGGCGCTCCAGCTGGCCGCCCTGGACGACCGTCCCGGGTACCGCCTCGACGACATCTGCCGCACCCTCCAGACGGGCCGGGAGCACCAGCCCGTCCGGGCGGTCGTCCTCTGCGACAGCCGTGAAGCGCTCCGCGAGGGGCTGACCCGGCTGCTGCGCTCCCGCGAGGAGGCGGCGGCTCACGCGGACGGCGGCCCCGTGGTGCTGCGCGGCGCGGAGTCCGCCGCCGGGACGGATCTGCCGGAGCGGTTCCGGCCGCTGGCGGAGGCCGTCACCGGCTATCTCACCGCCCGGCCGAAGCCCTTCGCGGGTCTCTACCGGGAGACGGACGTCCGCCGGGTGTCGCTGCCGCCCCAGCTCTTCGACCGGGCGCGGCTCTGGGACGAGAGCGTGCGCCCGCGCACCGCCGTGGACGCCGCCGCGCCCGACGAGGCCGAGGACGAGAACATCCTGGGTTCGCCCTCGCGGCTCACCGGTGAGGAGGACGCCCCGCCCGCCCGCCGGGTGATCGCCTGGATCTGGTCCGAGGTCCTGGGGTTCCCCATGATCTCGGCCACGGACGACTTCTTCGCCCTGGGCGGGGACTCCATCTCCTCGCTGAAGATCACCCAGATACTCAACGCCGAGTTCGGTCTGGAGGTCCCCGCCGCCACCCTGCTGGCCGACCGGGTCTTCGACGACTTCGCCGACACGGTCGTGCGGATGTACGGACTCACCGACGAGCGGGTCCGGTCGCTGCTGGGCGACCTCCCGGGACCGGGCCCCTCCAACACCTCCGGCCCGGGTCCGTCCGGTACCTCCGGCCCCTCCGGCACGGAGCCGGCCGAGGAGTACGAGCTGCCCCTCACCGCCGCCCAGCGGAGCGTGTACTTCGCGAGTCAGCGCAACGAGGACTCGGTGGCGTACAACGAGGGCGGTCTGACCATCCGGCGGGAGCCGCTGGACGTGGCCGGTCTGGAGACCGCGCTGCGCACCCTGGTGGCACGCCACGACAGCCTCCGCTCGACCTTCCACCTGGTCGACGGGGAGCCCGTCCAGCGGGTCCACGCCCAGGCCCCGGTCAGTGTCGAACACCGGCGGCTCCCCGCCCCCGCCCCGGGCGAGGACCACGAGACCCGGGCCCGCGCGGAGATGAAGGACTTCGTCCGCCCGTTCCGGATCGACACCGGACCGCTGTTCCGGGTCGCCTGCTTCGCCTTCGACGACGGGGTGAGCTGCCTGGCGATCGATATGCACCACATCGTCACCGACGGCGCCTCCATGGGAGTCCTCTTCCGCGAGCTGGCCGCAGTCTCCGAGGGCGCCGTGCTCCCGCCGCTGCCGAAGGGCTACCGCACCGCCTTCGGAGAGCTGCTCGACCGCCAGGACCGGGCCGGTCTCGTCGCCCACCAGGAGTACTGGGCCGACCGCTTCCCCGACGAGGTGCCGGTCCTCCAGCTCACCACCGACCGGCGGCGGACCGATGCCCTGACCGGTGCGGGGGCGACGCTCTTCACCACCCTCGACGAGCGGACCACCGCCGCCGCCAAGCGCTGGGCGCGCGAGCACGACATCACCCCGTACATGCTCTACCTCGGGGTGTTCCAGCAGCTGCTCTCCCGGCTGAGCGGCCAGCGCGACCTGGTCATCGGCGCCCCCGTCATGGGCCGCCCGGACCTGACGTACCAGGACCTCATCGGCATGTTCGTCAACACCCTGCCGCTGCGGATCACCACCGAACCCGGGACCGGCGTCGGCGCCTACTTCGGCGGACTGAAGTCGACCGTGCTCGGCGCCTTCGCGCACCAGGGCTATCCGCTGGAGTATCTGATCGAGGAGATCGACCCGCCGCGCGAGCCCGGCCGGCGTCCCCTCTTCGATGTCTGCTTCGTGCACCAGAACGTCGACATGGGCATGGGCGGCGAGCGCCTGGTCCTCTTCGACAACGGCAGCGCCAAGTACGACCTCACCCTCAGCACCCGGGAGACCGCCGACGGCACCCTGCTGAAGTGGGAGTACTCCACCGCGCTCTTCGGGCCGGAGACGATCGGTCTCTACGCCGAGCGCTACGAGGAGCTGCTCCGCTCCGTTCTCGCCTCCCGGGACGACGAATCCGTCGAGGGCCTGGCGCTCATCCCCGCCCGGGAGACCGAGCTGATCCGGCGCAACGCCCAGGGCCCGGCCGCCGCACCCGGGACCGGGAGCGTCGTCCGGCTCTTCGAGCGGCAGGCCGGGACCCACCCGGACCGTACGGCCCTGATCACCGGGGACGCACGGCTGACGTACGGCGAACTCAACCGGCGGGCCAACCGGGTCGCCCACGGCCTGATCCGGCAGGGGGTCACCCCGGGATCACCGGTCGCCCTCCTCATGGACCGCTCCTTCGACATGGTCACCGCCGTGCTCGGGGTCCTCAAGGCGGGCTGCCACTACGTCCCGCTCAACACCGGCTTCCCGGCCGAACGCCTCCAGGTGATGCTGGACGACTCCGGCGCCGGGGTCCTCCTCGCCACTACCGCCCGGCTGCCCGACGCCCAGCGGCTCGCCTCCGCGCGCCTGCGGGTCCTGGACCTCCAGCAGTGCATGGAGAGCACCCGGGAGACGGCCGACCCCGCCCTGCCCAGCGGCGCCGACGACCCGATCTACGTCATGTACACCTCCGGGACCACCGGGGTGCCCAAGGGCGCCCTGATCCGGCAGCGGGGTGTGCTGCGCGTGGCCCACCGGGCGAGCTTCGCCGACGCCGGACCCGACGACACCTTCCTGCTGCTCTCCGACTACTCCTTCGACGGCTCCGTCTACGACATGTACGGAGCGCTGACCAATGGCGCCTCGCTCGTGATCACGGACCAGGAGACCGTGCTGGACGTGGAGCGGCTCGGGGCCACCATCGAGCGTCACGGGGTCACCCGGTTCTTCATCACCATGTCGATGTTCAACACCCTGGTCGACATGGTCCCCGCCGCGCTCACCGGTGTCCGCCAGATCGTCTGCGGCGGCGAGGCGGCCTCCCCCGTCCATCTGCGGAAGGCGTACGACCTGCTCGGACCCGGCAGGATCGCCAATGGCTACGGACCGACGGAGACCACCGTCTTCGCCGCCGTCCATGTCTTCGACCGGCTGGACGACCAGGACACCGTCCCCATCGGCCGCGCCATCACCGGTACCTCCCTCTGGGTGCTGGACGAGGAGCTGAGGCCGCAGCCCATCGGCGCGGTCGGTGAGCTGTACATCGGCGGCTCCGGCCTGGCCGACGGCTATCTCAACCAGCCCGAGCTGACCGCCGAACGGTTCGTGGAGTCCCCGGCCGTCCCCGGCGAGCGGCTCTATCGGACCGGCGACCTCGCCGCCTTCAAGAGCAACGGTCTCCTCTACTACCACGGCCGTATCGATCAGCAGGTCAAGCTGCGGGGCTACCGCATCGAACCGACCGAGATCGCCGACGCCGCGCTCCAGGAGCCCTATGTGCGCTGGGCCCATGCCGCGGTGCACGAGACCGGCACCGGCGGCCGGAGCCTCTGCCTCTGGGTGCGGTACGCCGAAGGGGCCGGCGCTGAGGAGGACGGCTCCCGGCTGCGCGCCGCGCTGGTCCGGCGGCTGCCCGGCTATATGGTCCCGTCGTTCATCGTCGCCACCGACGAGGTCCGGCTGAACAAGAACGGCAAGGTCGACACCTCGGCCCTGCCCGAGCCGCACGCCATCCCGCAGGCCGCGGCGGCCCGCCCGTCCGGTGAACTCCAGCGGCGGATGGCCGACGCCTGGTCCCATGTCCTCGGCATCGAGGTGGCGGACATCGACGCCAACCTCTTCGCCCTGGGCGGCGACTCCATCAAGGCGATCCAGATCGTGGCCAAGCTCAAGGAGTACGGCATCACGATCCGCGTCATGGATCTGCTGGAGCACCAGACGATCCGGGCGCTGGCCCAGGCCGCGTCGGCCACGGCCTTCATCCGCTCCGAAGCCGGGACCCATGACCAGGGGCCGCTCTCCGGCCCGGTCGTCCCCGGCCCGATCCAGCACGCCTTCCTCGCCGTCGCCGACCACCACAAGCTCCGGTACAACCAGAGCCTGCTGGTCACCCTGGACGAACCGCTCTCCCGCGACCGTCTGGCGCACGCCGCCGAACAGCTCGTCGGCTACCACGACATGCTGCGGGTGGAGATCGACGTCCGGGGCGGGCTGCGGCTCCGCGACCCCGGCGCGCCCTCGCTGATCCACGCCGAGACGGCACCGGACGGACTCTCCGGGGACGACCTCACCCGCTATCTGACGGAACTCCAGTCACGGGTGGACCTCCAGGGCGGCCCCGCCGTCGCCCTCGCCGCCGGGGTGGGGGAGGAGGGGCGGCAGTTCGCCGTCGCCATCCACCATCTCGCCGTGGACGTGGTCTCCTGGGGGATCCTGGTCGAGGACCTGATCGCCTGCGCCGCCGACCCGGAGGCCGGTCTTCCGCCGAAGACCCTGTCCTTCCCGGCATGGACGGCCGATCTGCGCCGGTACACCGAGGAGGGCGGCTTCCGCCCGCAGCTCCCGTACTGGACGGGGCTGGCCCGCCGCACCGGCGGTTCCGGCAGGCTCTTCGAGGAGAACGAGGTCGCCCGGGGCGAGACCGTCGCCGAGCTGATCCGCCTGGAGGAGACGGACGGTGTCCGGCTCCTCGACGCGGCCCGGGAGAGCCAGGGCGCGGGCCCGGCCCAGACCCTGGTCGCCGTCGTGGGCCGGGCGCTCGCCTCGGTGACCGGCCGGGACCGGATCCTGGTCACCATGGAGGGCCATGGCCGCGAAGCGGTCACCGGCGACCACGATGTGAGCCGTACGGTGGGCTGGTTCACCACCACCTTCCCCCATCTGATCGAGGTCGAGCGGGGGGTGGAGGACACCGTCGCCTCGGTGCGGCGCTCCTTCGAGGAACTGCCCGACAAGGGGTTCGGCTTCGGCCCCCTGCTGCGGTTCGACGGCGCACCGGAGGAGGACCGGGCGGCGCTCGAAGGCCTCCGTCCGCAGATCAGCTTCAACTATCTGGGTGGTCAGGACAGCGGTGGCGAGGTCGCGATCACCCATCTGCCGATGGACATCACCACCGACGAGGCACACCGGTCGCCGTATGTCCTGGACATCACCGTGCACCGGACCGGGAACGCCGTGGTCTTCGAGGTGCGCTATCCGGAGACCTGGCGGACCGGCGGCGCCGGACCCGCGATCACCACGGCGATCAGAACGGCCTTCCACGAGGTCCGCGACGCCTTGACCGCCGGTGAACGACGGGCCTTCCGCACGTCGTCCATCCGCCGGGAGGTCGTCGACGACATCCTGGACGACCTCTTCGGCGAGATCTAGCTCGTCTCCCGTGCGGTGGCCGGAACCCCCTTCCGGCCACCGCACCGGCCACCGGCACCGAACACCAGCACGGAGATTCCTTTCATGGTTGACAAAGACAACATCGAGTCGATATCCGGCCTCGCCGCGATGCAGAAGGGCATGTTCTTCAACTACGCGGTCGACTCCGCATCGGACGCCTATGTCGAGCAGTTCGACTTCACCGGCACCGGGGAGATGAACGCCGGCCATATGCGGACGGCGCTCGCCGCCCTCTCCCGGCACTACAGCGTCCTGCGGTCCGTCTTCTCCTTCCGCAACACCGACGACCCCTACCAGGTCGTCCTCAAGGAGTGGGCGCCCGCACTCGATCTCCTGGACCTCACCGGGAGCCCTGACACCGAGCGGGCCGTCGCCGACTTCAAGACGGCCGACCGCGCCAGGGGTTTCGACCTGAGCAAGGACGTCCTGCTGCGGGCGACCCTGATCGAGACCGGTGGGGAGCGGTGGCACTTCGTCTTCACCTTCCACCACATCATCCTGGACGGCTGGTCCCTGGGCCCGCTCTTCGGGACGCTCTTCGGCTACTACGACGAACTCGTCCGCACCGGATCGCTCCAGCAGCGCCGGGAGACCCGCCCGTACCGCGACTACTTCGCCTGGTACGAGCGGCAGCGCGGCGCGGACGCCCACCGCTACTGGGCCGATGAGCTGGACGGCTACGAGCGGGCGGCGGTGCTCCCCACCAGCCGGAGCGGCGACGGCTACCGGCCCGCCACCCACCGCTTCACCCTCCCGGACACTCTCCACGACGGGCTCAAGCGGCTCGCGCAGCGCACCGAGGTCACCCAGAACGCCGTGTTCCAGGCGGCCTGGGGCGTGGTCCTCCAGAAGTTCAACTACACCGACGACGTGGTCTTCGGCAGTGTGGTCTCCGGCCGGGGCGTCGAGCTGGACGGCATCGAGGACATGGTCGGCCTGTTCGTCAACACCCAGCCCGTCCGGGTGACGACCGGGGACGGCACCGACTTCACCGATCTCTGCCGGAGCGTCCGGGACGCCTACCGCCGGGCCAGCCCGTACCAGTACTACCCGCTCTACGAGGTCCAGGGCGCCACCCGGCTGAAGAACGATCTGCTCAACCATGTCCTCGCCTTCGAGAACTACCCGCTGTCGGAGCAGCTCCAGAGCTTCGGCGCCGACGACGAGGGCCTCCGCTTCACCGGTGTCGAGGTCTTCGAGCGGACCGACTACGACTTCAATGTCGTGGTCAACCCCGGGGCGTCCTTCCATGTCACCTTCACCTACAACGCCGACCTGTACCCGTCGGCGCTGATGGAGGCCCTGGAGTCCGGCCTGGTCCGGGTCCTCGCCGCCGCCGTGGCGGACCCGCACACCCCCGTCCGGAACATCGCCATCGGTGACCCCGGCATCCACCCGGCCCCGGCGGTCTCCCCGGACTCCGCCGCGTTCCTGGACTCCTCCCTCGTGGAGGTCTTCGACGGGATCGTCCGCACCCACGGCGACCGTACCGCCGTCGTCCACCAGGGCAGGGCGTACACCTACCGGGAGATCGACCGCTGGTCCGACGCGGTCGCCGGGCGGCTGAAGGACCTCGGCATCGCCCCCGGCACCGGCGTCGGGGTGCTCGCCGACCGCCGCCCCGAGCTGATCGTGGCGATGCTCGGCCTGATGAAGAACGGCAGCCACTACGTCCCCGTCGACACCAAGGACGCGACCCCGCGCATCGAGTACGTCCTCGCCGACGCCGGGGTACGGCATCTCGCCACCG
Organism: Streptomyces sp. NPDC000594; assembly: GCF_040299965.1. NCBI lineage: Bacteria > Bacillati > Actinomycetota > Actinomycetes > Kitasatosporales > Streptomycetaceae > Streptomyces > Streptomyces sp. NPDC000594. Next base: position 54,001 of record NZ_JBEPCY010000005.1, read on the forward strand.
TCGCCGCCTTCACCGGCCAGGCACCGGCCAGCGCCGAACTCCTGGTCATCGACGAACCGGACGGAGAGGTCCCGGCGTTCCCCCGGCACCGGGGCGGGAGCGACGCCGTCGCCTATGTGATGTACACCTCCGGGTCCACCGGAAACCCCAAGGGCTGCTCCATCACCCACCGGAATGTCCTGCGGCTCTTCACCGGCCAGGACTTCTTCGACTACGGCGACGGGCAGACCGTCGTCATGACCAGCTCGCCCGCCTTCGACGCCTGCACCTTCGAGATCTGGGGGACGCTGCTCTTCGGCGGCACCCTGGTCCTCCCCGACGAGGTCGACATCCTCGACGGCGGCCGGCTGCACGCCCTGATCACCGAGCACCGGCCGCAGGCCCTCTGGCTCACCACCCCCCTCTTCCAGCAGCTCGCCGAGGGCGACCCGGGGATGTTCGCCCCGCTCCGGCAGCTCCTCATCGGCGGCAGTGTGCTGTCGATCCAGCACACCGAGAAGGTGCTGGACGCCTGCCCCGGGCTGCGGATCACCAACTTCTACGGCCCCACCGAGAACACGGTGTTCTCCACGGCCCACCCCATCCGCCGCGAGGATCTGCGACGGGACCGGGTCCCCATCGGCCGGGTGCTCAACCACACCACGGCCCATGTCCTCGACAACGGCCTCAACCCCCTGCCCCCGGGCGCCATCGGCGAACTCTGCCTCGGCGGCGCCGGGGTGTCGCCCGGCTACCACCAGCGGCCGGAGCTGAACCGCGAGAAGTTCGTCACCGTCCCCCAGCTGCCCGGTGAGCGCCTCTACCGTACGGGCGATCTGACCCGCCAGTGGCCGGACGGCACCCTGGACTACATCGGGCGCACCGACGACCAGGTCAAGATCAGCGGCTTCCGGGTCGAACTCGGCGAGGTCCAGGCCCTGCTGCGGTCGGTCGACCGGATCATCGACGCCGTGGTGATCGCGGTGGACGAGAACGGGGTCAAGAGCCTGCGCGGGTACTACCTCGCCACCGGTGAACTCCCGGCCCAGGTCGTACGGGAGGCGCTGGCTACCCAGGTCGCCGGCTATCTGATCCCCGCCACGCTGATCCAGGTGGACACCTTCCCGCTCAACAAGAGCGGCAAGGTCGACCTCCACCGGCTGGCGGAGCAGGGCGCGGCCCCCCGTACCGCCACTGCCGTGGAGTCCCGTACCGCAGCCGCCCCGCAGGCCCCGGCCCGGCAGCTCTCCGCCATGGAGCGGACCCTCCTGGACATCGCGATGGACATCCTCCCCGGGGTGGACATCGACATCGACCGGAACTTCTTCGACACCGGGATCAACTCCCTCAATCTGGTCGCCATCAGCAACCGGCTGCGCAAGGCGCTCGGCCGGGAGGTGCCGCTGCCGCTCTTCTTCGAGTACACGACCATCTCCTCGCTGGCCGCCTGGCTCGAAGCCCCGGCCGGCAGCGCCGAGGAGGAGCCCGACGGCCCCACCGAGGAAGAGGAAGAGGAGGAGCAGGCCGCCTTCCGGGCCGGTGCACTGCTCCGTCACTTCGGCGACGACGACAGTGACGGTGACGGCGGCTTCGGTGACTTCGGTGACGGCTATGACGACGACGCAGACGACGAAGAAGGACATGACGACCGTGTCTGAACGCAAGGGCAAGGAACGCCGGTACACCGGCCTTGAGCTGGCCGTCATCGGCATGTCCGGACGGTTCCCGGGCGCCACGGACATCGACCGGTTCTGGGCCGGCCTGGTGGACGGCGTCGACGCGGTCTCCCGCTTCACCGACGAGGAACTCCTCGCCTCGGGCGTGACCCCGGAGGAGTTCGGCCACGAGAACTATGTACGGGCCCGGGGCGTCTTCCCCGACCTGGAGAACTTCGACTCGACGTTCTTCAACTACACCCCCGCCGACGCCGCCGTGCTCGACCCCCAGGTCCGCGCCCTCCACGAGGAGGTCTTCCACGCCCTGGAGGACGCCGGATACTCGGCGGACGGCCGCGGCGAATCCATCGGCCTCTTCCTCGGGGCGACCAACAACCTCCCCTGGGAGACGCACACGCTGCGCACCTCCATCCTCCGGTCGGGCGTGATGTTCGCCGGGATGCAGCTGAACGACAAGGACTTCGCCGCCACCCGGATCGCCTACGCCCTCGACCTCAAGGGCCCGGCGCTCTCCCTCAACACCGCCTGCTCGACCTCCCTGGTCGCCATCGACATGGCCTGCCGCTATCTCTGGACCGGCGCCTGCCAGATCGCGGTGGCCGGCGGCAGCGGGCTGACCCTTCCGCACCGGCGCGGCTACCTCTACCAGGAGAACATGATCCATTCGCCGGACGGCAGCTGCCGGGCGTTCGACAAGGACGCCGCCGGCACCGTCGAGGGCAATGGCGCCGGAGCCGTGGTCCTCAAGCGGCTGGAGACCGCCCTCCGGGACGGCGACCACATCTACGCGGTGCTCAAGGGCTCGGCGGTCAACAACGACGGTGACCGCAAGGTCGGCTACACCGCGCCCAGCATCGAGGGCCAGGCCGAGGTGATCCGCAAGGCCCACCGGGTCGCGGGCGTCAAGCCCTCCGAGGTGGCCTATGTCGAGACCCATGGCACCGGCACCGCGCTCGGCGACCCCATCGAGGTCGAGGCGCTGCGCAAGGCGTTCGGCAGCGCCGCGCCCCGCACCGTCGGCCTCGGCTCGCTGAAGGCCAGCATCGGCCATCTGGACGCCGCCGCGGGCGTCGCCTCGCTGATCAAGGCATGCAAGATCGTGGAGAACCGGACGATCCCGCGCAGCCTGCACTTCACCGAGCCCAACCCCAACCTCGGCCTGAACGACACCCCGTTCTATGTGGTGGCGCGGAAGGAGGAGCGGGCCCGCGAGGGCACGGGCGCGCCGCTGCGCGTGGGCGTGAGCGCGTTCGGCATCGGCGGGACCAACGCCCATGTGGTCCTGGAGGAGGCGCCCGCCGCCGCCCCCGCCGCCCGGAACCCCCGCCGCCACCACACCTTTGTCGCGGCGGCCTCCTCCGCCGAGGCGCTGGAGCGGATCAAGCGGAACTTCGTCGCCCATCTCGCCGCCCACCCGGACACCGACGGCGGCGATCTGGCCTGGACGCTCCAGAACCGCCAGCGGCAGCTCGGCCACCGCTACGCCGTGGAGTTCCAGGACGCCCGCGGGCTGCGCGACCGCCTCCAGGAGTCGCTGGACGCGGGGGAGGAGCCGGTCCACCTCGGGAAGAACACCCGCCGGGACATCCACTTCCTCTTCAGCGGCACCGGCTCCCAGCATCTGCGCATGGCCCGCGATCTCCATGCGACCGAGGAGGCCTTCCGGGGCCACCTCGAAGAGTGCTTCTCCCTCGCCGAGGAGCGGGGCAACACGGCCCCCCGCGAGGTCTTCTTCGGCGACGGCGCCGAGACCGAGAAGCGCATGAACTCCATGGAGACGACGCAGCTGATCCTCTTCATGCTGGAGTACTCCCTGGCGAAGACCCTGATCGGCTGGGGTGTGAAGCCGAGGGGACTGATCGGCCACAGCACCGGTGAGCTGGCGGCGGCCTGTGTCGCCGGGGTCTTCTCGCTGGCCGACGGCGTCCGGCTGGTGGAGGCCCGGGGCAGCCTGATGAGTGCGACCCCCGAGGGCGCGATGACCTCGGTGAAGGCCTCCGAGGAGCAGGTCGGGGCGCTGCTGCCGGAGGAGCTGACCCTCGCGGCGGTGAACAGCCCGGAGGACTGCACCGTCTCCGGGGCCGTCGCCGATGTGATCGAGTTCGAGCGGCGCTGCACCGAAGGGGGCATCGGCTTCACCCGGGTGAAGGATCTCGCCCACGCCGCCCACTCCCGCTTCATGGACGGCATGCTGGACGAGTTCCGCGCGGTGATAGCGACGGTCACCTTCCAGCCGCCGAGGATTCCGTATGTCTCCAATGTGACCGGCACCTGGATCACCGCCGAGCAGGCCACGGACCCGGAGTACTACTGCACCCAGATCCGGCAGGCGGTCCGCTTCAAGGCCGGTGTCGAGACGATCCTGGCGCGCGGCGAGACCCTCTTCGTGGAGGTGGGCCCCGGCAAGTCGCTCTCGTCGTTCGTCCGGACCATCGGACGCGGTACGGGGGTCGTCTCCGTCAACATGCTGCGGCACCGGATGGAGGAGGTGTCGGACGACGAGCATCTGGCGCGTGCGGTCAAGCGGCTGTGGGAGGCGGGGTGCGCCCTCGACTGGAAGGCGTTCCACCAGGGACGCGGCGCCCGCAAGCTGCACCTTCCGCTCTATCCGTTCGACCGGACCGCGTACCCGGTCGATGTCACCGAGTTCCACCGCATCCTGGACCCCGCCGCCGAGGGCATCGCCCCGGCGGAGACCCGGCCGGCCCGTGCCGCCCTCGGTCACGCGGCCCCGGGGCTGTCCCCGGCCGCGCACCGGATGGTCTGGTCCCGGACCATGCTCCCGGCCGCCACCGGGAAGCCGAAGCCGCGGGTGCTGGTGGTCCTCACCGATGACGCCCCCCGCCTCGGCCGGGTCCTGGACGGGATCCCGCACTGGCGGGCGCTGTTCGTCACCTTCGGCCCGGAGTACCGCTTCGACGGGCCGTCGGGCGCGGTGGTCCGCGCGGACCACGAGGACGACCTGAAGCGGCTGGTGGCCGATCTGGAGGAGCACGCCCTCGTGGGGGACACCTTCCTCGTCCACCGCGAGGACCCCGCGTCCCTCGACCGTCTGGTACGGGGGCTCTGCGCCGTCGTCCCCGGGATGAAGGACCCCGGCACCCCGGACGTCGTCGTCCTGGACACCGTGGACGCCCTGCGGAACCGGGCCGGCTTCCTGCCCCGGATCCTCGGTCTGAACCATGAGTTCCCCGGTGTACGGGTACGGGCGGTACGGTGCGACGCGCCGCTCACGGGCCGCCGGGGCCGGGCCGCCTGGGGCGCCGGTCTCTCCCGGGAGCTGGCTGCGGAGCGGCCGGAGGAGGCGGCCGTCCGCTATGAGGACGGACAGCGTCTCGCCCCCCTGATGGTGCCGCTGCACGGCCCGGGGGGTGTGTCGGCCGGCCGTACCGGGCGGACGGCGGTCCTCTGCCGGACCGGCGACCTCGCCCCGCTGCTGGCGGAGGCGGCCGAGGGGCGTTCCCCGTACATCGTGCTGCCCTTCGGCCCGGCCACGGACCCCGTACCCGACAGCGGGACGCCGGGGGACGGACGGGTCACGGTCCTGCCCGAGGTGACCGGGGAGACCTGGGCCGAGGTGGCCCAGGCGCTCGCCACCCGGGTGCGCGGGCTCGCGGAGATCGACGGGATCGTCCTCCTGGACACCCCGGCACAGGCCGGCCAGGGGAGCCCCGCCGACCGGCGCGCCCTGCTCGATCTGCTCCGGGAGGCGGGCCGGGAGCGCGGCATCCCCTGTCATGTCCTCTCCCGGCCGGTCCTCGACCGGCAGGGCTGGGACGCCGGGGTCACCCACTGGTTCGCCGAGAACGCCCTGATCGACCGGGAGACGGGGGTGCCGAGGCTCTACTCGTCCGCCCCGCTCCTGGACGGTGACCCCTCGCCGCTGCGACTGCTCCAGCAGCTGGGCGAGTCGGACATCGGCACGGCCTACCACGGTCTCGACCCGCTGGCCCTCCCCCCGGCCGGCCCCTCGGCCACCGGGGAGGAGACCCCGGCGGCCGGTGGCGAACGGCAGTCCCTCGCCGCGCTGATGGAGCGCGAGCTGGTCAATCTGCTCGGCTTCGACCGGGTCGGCACCCGGGAGGACATCTTCGACCTCGGGCTGGACTCGGTCCGCCTGATCCGCTTCCTGAGCGTCCTGGAGGAGCAGGGCCACAAGATCCTGCCCGGCGATGTCTACAACCATCCGACCGTCGACGGCCTGGCGGGCTTCCTCACCCGGTCGGTGACCCCCGCCGGTGTGGAGGCCGCGTCGCCCGAGAGCGTCGCCGAGCTGCGGGAGGAGCATCCGGCCGACGGCGACTCCGCCGCCCCGGGGATCGGGGATCCGGCGGCGGACGACCGAGCTCCGGCGGCGGACGACCGCGCTCTGGCGGCGGCCGTGCGGGAGATCGACCGCTGCCGCGAGGAGCTGCGGAGGTCGATCGCCGCCCGGCCGGTGAAGTGGACCTATCCGCTCGGCGGCATGCAGAAGCACCACTTCGCGAGCGAGGACCGCCTCCAGCTCTATCTGATCGAGCTGCGGGAGCCGGTGGACGCCGATGTCCTCCAGCGGGCCCTGTGCGATGTGATCGGGCGCCACGGCCTGCTGCGGAGCTTTGTCTTCCGCTCCCTCGGCCGGCTGCGGTGGAAGGAGTTCGAGGCCCCGGCGGCGCTGGAGCTGCCGCGCGTCGACCTGTCCGGACTGGACCCCCGGCGGCAGGAGGAGTGGCGCACCGCGCTGGCCCAGCGCGCCTGGGAGCTGGACCGCGACTTCCTCGACCGGCCCCTGTACGAGGTCGCGCTCCTCAAGTACCACGAGCGCTCCTACGACCTGCTCTTCCGCTTCGACCACTCGGTCTTCGACGCGGCCTCCGGCCAGACCTTCCGCACGGATCTGCTCCAGCGCTACCGGGAGTTGCTGGACGGGACCACCCGGGCGATGCCCACGGCGCTCAGCTACCGGCACCTCCAGCGGCGGATCCACTCCGGTCCCGTGGACATCACCGCCGACGGGATCGTGGAGGCCTTCGAGCTGGAGCGGTACGCCCGTACCACCCAGGTCATCAAGGAGCGGTCGGCCCCCCGTGCGAACGGCCGGACCCAGCAGGTCCGTTACTCCGTCGACCTGACCGCCCTCCGGGCGGACGGCTCCCCGGAACCCGAGCCGTTCTCGCTGGCGCTGCGGCTGTACGCCCGGGTCGTCGCCCGTCTGCTGGACGTGGACGAGGTCGCGGCCGAGCTGGTCGTCCGCTCCCGGAGCCTCGGGGACAAGGACTACTCCGAGGTCATGGGGATGGCCCTGGACACCCTGCCGGTCGTGATCTCCGGGGAACGGGACGCCGACGAGGACCCGGCGGCGGTCGTCGGCGACCGGATCCGGCTGATGAACCGGCACAACATCGGCTTCCTCGACCTCGTCCACGATCTGCGCTCCGCCCTCGCGTACCGCAAGGTGACCGCGGTGACCAGGGAGGTCATGGGCAAGGCCCCCTGCGTCTTCAACTTCGCCGGCACGGTGGAGGACGAGTACGACGCGATCTGGGACATGACCCTGGAGCAGCTCGCCGCCGATCAGGACAAGGGCGGCTTCGCCGACTGCTACGGCATGGCGAAGACCGGCAACGGACGCCTGGACCTGGTCCTCATGTGCGCATGGGTGGACGGGCCCGAGGACATCATCGGAATCCTGGACGAGGAAGTCCGGTTCCTGACACGGGACGACACCATCAGCGGTGCGCGTTCCATCGAGAAGGCATGAGGAGGCCCGGCATGGGCGGTATGAACAAGGTTCCGGTCGTGTGCTTTCCGCACGCCGGCTCGGGCGCGCTGTACTACGGCAAGTGGAAGTACGCCTTCCAGGACGCTGTCGATCTCCAGACCGTCCAGTACCCCTTCCGCGAACGGAGACTGGCGACCCCCATGCCCGCCTCCGTCCAGCTGCTGGCGCGGGACATCTTCGAGGAGTTCCTCGATGTGTTCCGGGGGACGTACGCCATCTGGGGCCACAGCATGGGCAGTGTCATCGGTTACGAGGTGGCCAAGCTCTGCCAGGAGCGCCTCGGCAACCCCCCGCTGGTCTACTTCAGCTCGGGCTCCTCGGCCCCGTGCGACGCCCGTTTCAAGCGGGTGGAGGAGCTGGACACCGCCGCCGGATTCCACGATGTGCTGCGGCAGTACGGCGGGGTGAGCGAGGAGATCCTGCGGGACGCGAGCTTCATGAAGTACCTCGCCCCCACCATCGAGGCGGACCTGCGGCTGATGGGCGGCTATCTCGACACCGCCCGGGAGAAGCTGCGCTGCCCGATCGTCCTCATGGAGGGCCGGGACGACGCCGTCACCATCGGCCCCTGGGAGCACTACACCGACCTTCCGCTGGAGGTGTTCGAGTTCTCCGGCGGGCACTTCTTCCTGGAGGAGCACCGGGCCGAGATGGCGTCGCTCATGGAGTCCAGGATCCAGAAGCTGTGGCAGCTGCGGGATGTCACGGCCGCCCTGGGCGCCCCGCACGACGACCGCGCCCACGGCTGAGGACGCCGCGGTGTCCACGGTCACAGCCTTCGACATCTCCCGGCTGCCGGACACCGCGCCGGCCCGCTTCCGCCGGTCGGTACCCCCCGACCGGCGGGAGCGCGCCGCGCTCTTCCCCCTGGTCGCGGACCGGAAGCGCTGTCTGACCGCCGGGGTGCTGCTGCGCCATGCCCTGATCCTGCGCCACGGGCTCACGGCCGATGAGCTGACCACGGCGAAGAACACCCAGGGGAAGCCCTTCCTGGTGGACCGCCCCGATGTGCACTTCAATCTGTCCCACGCCGGGAACTGGGTGGTGTGCGCCACCGGCACCTCGGAGATCGGTGTGGACATCGAACACATCAGCGCGGGCGCGACCGATATCTCCCACCGTTTCGCCCCGGACGAGTACGCCTTCGTCTCCGCCGCCCCACCCGCCGAACGCCCCCGTCGGCTGGTCCGGATCTGGACCCTCAAGGAGAGCTATGTGAAGTACCTCGGCCGGGGCCTCACCGTCCCGCTGAACTCCTTCAGCGTCGCACCCCCCGACCCCCGCCCCCGCATCCTCCGCGGCTCCCTGGACCCCCGCCCCTTCCTGCGGCAGACCACCCACCACGACGACTACTACATCGCCGTCTGCACCCCGGACGACACCCCGCTCACGGTGACGGAGCCCTCGCTGGACGAGCTGCTCACGGTCTGCTGAGGCCGGCGGTGGTCCCGCTCAGAGCCAGTCGCGGCGCTTGAAGACCACGTACAGGCTGACGCAGACCATCGCCATCAGCAGGACCGCGAACGGGTAGCCGAAGGTCCAGCCCAGCTCCGGCATGTTCTCGAAGTTCATCCCGTACACCGTCCCGACCAGGGTCGGGGCGAAGAGGATGGCGGCCCAGCTGGAGATCTTCTTGAAGTCGTCACCCTCACACCGCTGACCTGTGGAAACTGGCTCTGCAGGCGGCCTGACCTGCGACGATCCGCCTGTCCGGCCCTCTCATGGTGCTGCCCGTTTGTACGGCCGATCCTCCCCAGTCGCTCCCCAACGGGGCTTCATTCTCCCCAGCCTCGGATTGCTCCGAGGCGGAGTGCCGCAGGCCAGGGGGTCGCCTTCTTGGAGACGACCGGCTCACAGAAGGGATGCGAGGCATCAGCGCAGAGGGAGGTGGCGCAGCGATATTACGGGGCCGTCGGCATGTCGAGAGAGGAGAGTCCCTCCGCGCGGAGGAGGGGTTGCCCGGGGTGGGATGGCGGAGGGTTACTGTTGGACGTACTGGTCCCACGAGGCTACTTGGCGCCCTCTTCGCCCAACTCGAAGCCCTGGGCCGAGGTGAGGCCCTTGCGGGCTACGGTGACTGAACTGCGCTTTCGACGGGGACGGGATCCGGCAAGTTTGGTTCTTATGGGGGGAGAGAGTCGGAGGTGGAGCATCAGGGAGAGCTTCCCTTGCTGCGGCAGTTCCGGGCGTGGCTGGGGGGAGAGTCCGACACCCGGCGTACCGAGTTCTTCACCCACGGACTCATCGTCCTGGATTCGAATGCGCTGCTGAGTCTCTACGAGTACACGCCGAAAGCCCGGGAAGAGGTCTTGGCGGCGTTGAGGCGTGTCAAGCCGCGTTTGTGGTTGCCGCACCAGGTGGGCTTGGAGTTCGTACGGGGCCGTCACCGTGTCCTCGACAGTCGAGCCAAGGCGCTTAAGGCTGCACCAGGCGCTGTGAATCAGAAGATCGGTGAAGCACGGCAAGCTGTCCTCGCAGCCAGGCGCCAGGTTCAGGATCTGCTGATGCGCTACGGTCGGGATCAGGCGGCGGCGGACGCTCTCGGTACGAGTATCAGCGACAAGGCCATAGACAACCTCCTCGCGGCCTGGCGCGAGGAACTGCTTACCCACATCCAAGATCTCAAGACCCACGATCTGAAGCCATCCACTCTTGGTGTAGATGATCTGGTTCTCCAGAGTGTTGCGGAACTTTTCGGGGAACGCATCGCGCCACATCCCGGGTCGGAGGCCATCCGTCGTCGGGTCGAGGAGGCGGCATCGTACCGATATCCGAATCGCATACCGCCCGGCTTTTCGGACAGGGACAAAGACACTCCCCTGCGGTCAGCAGGCGACTACCTCCTGTGGGAAGAGGTGATCGAGCACGCTGGGATCGGTGCCCATACTCGAGTCCTCTTCGTCTCGGCAGATACGAAGGACGACTGGTACGAGCCGGCGGAGCCGGGGCGGGGGCCGCGTCCATGGCCTCTCCTTGCAGAAGAGCTGCACATGCGTAGCGGGGCTGAACTCCGAGTAGAGACACCCCAGCAGTTCTTCGCGGGCGTCGAGCACTTTCTGGGCGCCAACCTGGATGAAGCCACCTTCCAGGAAATTAACAGAGTGGTCGAGGTCCCAACCCAGCTGCGGCTCCTGCAGGAAGCAATCGAATACGGTCATCAGGATCTCCGTAGATTTCTGGAAGCCAGTGCCCGTCCACTCGGGGATGTGTATCGAACTGGCACCTCCTGGACGCAGATCCTGCGCCGGGCCGGTCTCGCGGAGGGGCCGGTGTCCGAGGACGAGACGGCTCTACTCCGACGTGTTCCATCGTTCCTTCACGTGGATGATCCTTCACGTCTGACCGCGTACCGGACTCTGCTGGGCGACGACCTACCGCCCTACGCGCAACTCGAACCCGACGTGCAGGCGTACGCCCGGATGCTGCTGTTCAACCTATGGCCCTTGGCGAAGTTCGACACCTACCAGGAGGGCCTCGACACGCTGCAGGCCCTACGGGCAGTGCGTCACGAGCTCAGGGACGTACTGGCACTCGGCCGACCATCGCGAGTGGCTGGACCGCAGCTGCGCCTACCAGAGGCAGGAGCGCTGCCCTTGCATATCCATGCCTCATACACGCGCGAGGAGATCCTTACTGGACTGGGCGAATCCGAGCTGCGAGGACGCCTTCCCGGACACTTCCGCGAAGGTGCCAAGTGGTGCCGGAACCTCAACGCGGATGCACTCTTCATCACCGTGGACAAGGAGCCAATCAACGCTTCCCTCTTTGCTGACGAGGGTCCCTCCGCGGGGGGACAGCATGGCGACTTCGCTCTCAGCACGTCGCTGTTCTGCTGGGATTCTCCGACGCGGACAACGGCAGGTTCGCCAACCGGGATTCGCTATCGGTCTCCTGCCTCACACGTCCTGCTGTTCGTTCGACGTCATCGGCGCTCGATCACCGGAGCCGCAGAACCTTGGGTGCTTCTCGGCCCGGCTGACTACGTTGAGCATCAGGGCGATCGACCTATGAGCGTGTTGTGGAAACTGCATCAAGAGCTTCCTGAAGACGTCTGGGCGTACGCTGCTCGCGAATGAGTATCCGGTCCCGTACCTGCTGGACGTGTAGAAGACGTTGTCGTCGGGTGACTCGCTGTTTCAGCGGGGCAGCACACTGAGCAGCTGGGCGTCGTCGACGATGTTTTGTTCTTCGCCGCGCGGGTGCGGCAGCGTTGCTGACGGTGCATGGCGCCGGAGGAACAGGCAGTACCGCGCAGCCTCGCGCTGACGCTGGCCGTATGCATCCGGAGGCTGCGCCCGAGCTGATCGCTTCCCGGTATCTGTTGGCAGGCAGTGTGGTTGGCGGAGACTGGCTCGATGTGCTCCCGCTCTCGGGGTGCACGGGAGCACGGACGGGGAGTGATGCCGTCGGCCGCTGTATCCAGGTGCCGACGACGAGGGGCTGGCTCATGGGTGATCACGCTGGCCGGAGCCCAGCGATGTCGACACGGACGCAGGCCACCTCTGTGCTTAGGCGCTGCCTATAGCTCGTCCGCAGGGCCTCGCCTGTATGGCCGCTGGCTGAGTGCTGATGTCAGTGGGTGGGGGAAGAATGGATGCAGGTGAGGGAGGAACTATGTCCAAACCGGACAGGGAGTCTGACCTGCTCTTTCCCGAGCCCAGCGGATGTCGCTGGTGCGGAGTGAATGAGCGTGAACACATGCAACGATGGAAGCCGCCCGTCGGGTGGCACAAGTGGGAGGTGCCAACGTTGGAGCAGCGCAAGGAGCGAATGCTTGCCCGACGACGGCGCGCTGCCGGGCCTGCAGAAGCGGACCCGGCAGATCCTCCTACGCAGCTAGCTTCCTGACCTGAGCGAACACCTTCCGGAGTTGCTCAGGTACCTGCTGGCGATCCGTTAGAGCCATGGAGAACCTGTACATCATGTCCGGCTTTCCGCCAGGCCCCACGTTGCTGCCGGTCTGCAGCATTTCCTCCACAGCCTGACTGAACTTCTTGTCACTCCGCAGCTTGGTGAAGTCTTCATCGACCCACAACCCGTCGTTTCTGGGCCATACCTCGTTGGCGACGGCCGCCCAGAGCTCGTCGGGGAACAGTGCTTCAAGTTCCGCGACGTCCTCGGTTCCGTCATCGCCGGTCTCGCCAATGAACTTCACATAGTCGGCGACATCCGGACCAAAGTGCTCTCGCAGCTTGGGCTCCTTGAAGATGCTCTTGGGGAGAGTGCGACTGTCGGCATCGACGACCAGCATGAATGCACGATCATGCTTGACGAGGTAGCGTGCGAGGTGCAGGGCACCCTCGTTGTTGAAACAGGCCCATAGGGCGACACCCGCTGCCTGCAGAGAGAGTCCTTCGCATAGCCGGAAGAGGAGCGGAAAGGCCCGCTGCTCGGTGTCACCCTCCACTGCCAGGAAGCAGCGCTCGTGTAGGAGAACCGAGTTTCTCAGCCCCAGGGCCACTGCGATCTTACCCAGGTGCAAGTCGATCGCTTGGCCGACCTCGTCGGCGCCGATCCGCTCGGCGACGGTGCGGTGGTTCTCCAGTCGGAGGTGGACAACATCCGAGATGTCGACACCATCGATCAAGTTCATCGAATGAGTGGCGACCATGACGCTGACGTGTGGGATCTCGGCCTGCGTACGAATTAGCTGCATGACCTTGCGCTGATGGTGATAGTCGAGGTGAGTGTCCGGTTCGTCATAGATGACGATGGTCTGCACGGGGGTTGGCGAGGCCTGGGTATCGTCGTTGGCAGCTGTAGCCTGTGCTACCGCTTCAACCTCCTCGGCTGCCAGGAGTTCACTGGTCCACTCCCATACGGCAAGTGACACGCGTCGGTTGCTGCCCAGACCTGATCGATCCAGGCCTACCGACTCGCCCTTGACGCGGGAGATACGTAGTGGCGCCCCACGGAAGCCGTGTTGGAACGAGATGTCGGGATCAACATCGACATCAGCGAGATCTGGACAGCGCTCCTTGATGTGGTCGCACAGGGACTTGGCGTCGACACGGAGACGTTCCTTGACGTCATCCTCGACGGCCTGCAACTTGCCCTGCAGCTCTGGGTCCGCCATGTGTGCCTGGAACTTGCTGGTAAGTGCAGTCTTGACGGCATCCTCGGGCCGGGCGGCCTTTCCGTCAAAGACTAGGACCCGGGGCATGCGTCGATGCAGCCCTGCAGGAGCCGACAGCCACCCCTGCTTCTGAGAGTGGAGACGCCCATAGTTTCGCAAGCACCTCTCGAAGTCGGCCTTCTTCGGTGTGGGCGTGGCGGCCTTGATGCCGAACTCGACGGCGAGCTCCTTCAAGCCCGGCAGGAGGTACTGGCTCAGGTCTCTCAGCCGGTCATCGTCCGGCAGAGCGTCCCAGACCTCCAACGACGAGTTCAGATCAGCGTCCACGTGGCGTCGTAGACGCACCTGCGAGGGCAGGTCGAACTCTTGCTGTTCCCATTCGTCCAGAGTGAACTCTCCGGTCACGAAGGTCTCGTCGCAGCGTTCGAGGGCATTCTTCTTGCCCGGGTCTGTGCCGCTGAGGTAACTACGATCGGCATCGATCATGCCCTGGGTCCCTGCGAGGAGACCGAGGGCGTGTAGTAGGGCGCTCTTGCCGCCATCGTTGTGGCCGGCCAAGATAGTTGGCTTGCTCACTGGAATGTTGGCAACGCTCTGGAGCGACCGGAAGCCACTCACCGAAAGACTGTTCAGGTGCACCGCTGTTCGACCACTCCACGCCCTTGTGCCACCGATCGTCCGGGCAGCTGATTTGACGCTGCGGAACGTATGGCCGCATCAAGCGTCTCGGATGCACCATCCTAGGACCTCAGAGCCCCCGGCGGAGCGTTCCGCATCTGATATGACGGAATGCTCGGCGTGCGGTCAGGGGCGGCGTCCGTGGCACTCACGCGCTGGCGAGGTACAGGTAGGTGGGAGCCCAGCTGGCAAGCTGGGAAACCCGGTCTGGTCATCTGGCCCACTGCTGGGGTGCCGAGAGATTTCGTGATTGACAGGAAGACGCCGGCGTGAGTGTCGTAGGCTGCCAGCCCAGCGCAATGAGCGGAGTTCGTCCGCCCAACCGGTAGCTGCTTGCGGCTAGCGGCCGATCCAGGGGATGCCCATGCTGCGTACATCCGTCGTCTCGTCCAACCTGGCTTCTGTTGGCTACGACCCACTGTCCAGCACTCTGGAAGTGCAGTTCACCAGCGGTCATATCTATCAGTACGCGGGGGTTCCGGAATCGGTGTTCGCAGGGTTGATGGCTGCGTTTAGTAAGGGGAGTTATCTTGACGCTCATGTCAAGAAGGCTGGATACTTCTGTACCAAGATTGGGTGAGAGCGCTCGGACGCACGTGGGCGTTCGTTCGGCGTTGTCGAGTTTCTGACGCGCGGGTGGGCTGTTGAGATCCGAGTCCCTGAAGGCCTGCAACTGCGGGTAGCTCTGCCCGTCGCTGCCAGCACGCGCTGAACGTTCATGATTGTCTCACGCTAAGCAGGGCCGGCGAGCTCACGTTCTGCAGACCGAGACCACTGCAGTCGACGGGCGCCTGCATGGCCCTGCGGGAGCGTCACAGAATGCTGCCCGACCTTACCTGTTGTCAGCACGACTGTCCTGTGCTGGCCAATCCTCATCGGAGCAGTGATCAAAGAGCTTCCTTGCGCGCGATTTGCAGAGTGTCTGCCCCCCTGAGCACGGGAGGGGGCAGACAGCACCGCGATGAGATGCTGGAACACAGAAGGCTCTGATGAGCAAACATCGGCTGCAGCTACGGCTCGATACCGACCCGCTGTGTCCACACACGTTGAGGAAGCACGAATGCTTCATTGCGGGCTCGTCCTTGTGGCGGGAGGCTCTCCTTGCCGTCAGCTGGTACGGAACCCCTGCTTGCAGCTTCGGGAGCCGGACCTGCTCTTTCTCGCAGGGGTGTAGCCGAACCAACCTCGCCTCGGCGTCAGGGCCGGTGCGCTGGCCTTACTGCTAACGATGGTCGGGGTGCGGGTCGGGTGGGCGAGGCGGTTGGCTTTGGCGCGCTCGCCTTCGGCTGGGAGGCGGCGAGGTCGTTCAGGACCGCCTCGACCACGGGCCAGCACATGTTCAGAGTGTCGCGGTCCGGGGTGTGGGCATCCCGGATCTCTTGTCGCGGATGGACGAAGTTGCGATACCTGCGCAGCTCGTGGCAGAAGCGCTCGACGTCTGCACCGATCCACGCGGCGACGTGGCAGGTTCTGATCAAAGTGTCCAGAGTTACCTTGTCCGCTGACGTGCTGCCGAGGCGTGAGGCGTCGCGTTCGCGGACCACTTGGACCATAACGCCTTCCAGCAGGCTGCCGAGCATGATGATGCCGGCCACGTGAGCGCCATTGGCGTAGCACGTTCGTGCCTCGTCCGAGCGGTGTTGGAGAGGCTCTTGCCTGCTATCTACAGCCAGTCGCGCTTCTTGAAGATGACGTACAGGCTTGTACAGACCACCGCCATCAGAAGGATCGCGAACGGGTAGCCCGCCGCCCAGTGGAGTTCCGGCATGACCTCGAAGTTCATGCCGTAGATGGTTCCCACGAGTGTGGGTGCAAACAGGATGGCGGCCCAGCTGGAGATCTTCTTGATCTCCTCGTTCTGTTCGAAACCGGCCTCGGCGAGGGCCCGCATCTCGGCGTTCTGCTGCTGGGTGACCAGGGTCGCGTTGACCGTGAGGATGTCGGCGAGGGCCTGGCGGAAGCCGTCGACGCGTTCGCTGGTGTGGGTGACATGGTCGGCGACGTCGCGGAGGTGGCTCTGGAGTTCCTCGTCGGTGCCGTACTTGGTGAAGCCCGCCATCAGGCCGTTGAGCATGCCGACCAGAGGGCTGGCGGCGCGCTGGAACTCGACCATCTCGCGGGCGAGTTCGTAGATACGGCGGGAGACGGCGGGGTCGCCGCCGAAGACCTCGGTCTCGATCTCGTCGATGTCGTTCTGGACGCCCGCGACGACCGGGGCGTAGCCGTCGACCACGGCGTCGAGGATCGCGTACAGGACCGCCTCCGGGCCCAGGGCGAGGAGTTCCGGGGTCTCCTCCATACGGTGGCGGACGGCGGAGAGGTCGGGGGCCTCGCTGTGGCGGACGGTGATGAGGAAGTCCTTGCCGAGGAAGACATGGAGTTCGCCGAAGTCCACTTCCTCCTGGGCGTCGAGATAGCGGGCGGCGCGCAGCACCACGAAGAGGGTGTCCCCGTACCGCTCCAGCTTGGGGCGCTGATGGGCCTCCAGGGCGTCCTCGACGGCGAGTTCATGGAGATCGAACTCGGCGGCCAGGGAGAGCAGCTCGTCGGAGGTGGGACGGTGGAGGCCGATCCAGGCCATGCCGTCGGGGTGGGCGTGCAGCTGGCGGTAGGTCTCGGCCAGGGAGTCCGGCTCGGAGACCCGGCGGCCGTCCCGGTAGAGGACGGCCTCGACCACGCTGTCCCGGTCGGCGGGGGCGCCGGCGGGGGGCTGGGGGGTTTCGGGGGTGCCGGGGCGGACGGGGCCGCCCGCCGTCGGTTCGGGGCGGCGGCGCCAGGGGTGGCGCCGGGGATACAGCGACATCGCGGCACTCACCTCCTTCCCCGGCGATCTGCCGGGACAACCGTACGCCGGGCAGGATATCGGGGGCGGATGAACCGGGCATGACGGGGAGGGGTCGCGAGACGGGACACCAGCGGGGATACCGGCGGGGACGCGGGCGGTGGTACCGGGCGGGGGCGCGGGTGAATCGCGGACAGAAACTGTCCGCGATTATCGCTAGCGTGGCCCCATGGTCACCACGCCCCCGGTTCTCACCGCCCGCGCCCTCAACCGGGCCACCCTCGCCCGGCAGCTGCTGCTGCGCCGGGTGCCCCGCGCCGAGCTGTCGGTCGCGGGTGCCGTCGGGCATCTCGTCGGGCTCCAGGCGCAGAACGTCAAGCCGCCCTATCTCGCCCTCGCCGCCCGGCTGGACGCCTTCGACCCCGGGGAGCTGTCCGCGCTGATGGCCTCCCGTGAGGTCGCCCGGATGGTCACCCTGCGCTCCACCGTCCACACCCACACCGCCGCCGACTGCCTCGCACTGCGGCCCCTGGTCCAGCGCGGCGGGCCCGACCGGGAGCTGCGGATGTTCCGCAAGGGGCTCACCGGTGTCGATCCGGAGCGGCTCGCCCGGATCGTCCGGGAGCTGGTCGAGGAGGAGCCCCGGACCATGAAGGGGCTCCGGGAGGAGCTGACCGCGCACTGGCCGGACGCCGACCCCTTCGCGCTCTCGGTCGCCGCCCGCTGTCTGCTGCCCCTGGTCCAGGTCACCCCGCGAGGGCTCTGGGGGCGGAGCGGACAGGTCGCCCTGACCACCGCCGAGCACTGGTTCGGAGCGGAGGCGGCGGACCGGGTGCCGGAGGCCGGTGCCGAGGAGACCGTACGGCGCTATCTGGCCGCCTTCGGGCCCGCCTCGGTGAAGGACATGCAGACCTGGTCCGGGCTCACCCGGATGAGGGCGGTCTTCGAGGGGCTGCGGCCCCGGCTCCTGGTCTTCCGGGACGAGTACGGGACCGAACTCTTCGACCTGCCCGAAGCGCCCCGGCCCGACGCCGCGACGCCCGCCCCGCCGCGCTTCCTGCCCGAGTTCGACAATCTGCTGCTCTCCCACGCCGACCGGCGGCGGGTGGTGCCCCGGGACGAGTACCGGCGGCTCACCTGGACCGGCAACCAGTCGCACCCCACCTTTCTGCTCGACGGCTTCCTCGCCGGGACCTGGGGGATCGAGGAGAGCGGCGGGACGACCACCCTCACCGTGCGGCCGTTCGAGCCGCCGGCCCCGGCGGAGCGCGAGGCGCTGGCCGGGGAGGCGGAGCACACCCTGGGCATCCTGGCCCCGGGCGGGGCGCACACGGTGCGGTTCGGGACCGGGCGGGGCTGAGCGCCCGGGGCCGGGCACACAACAAACCGACCCGGCCCCGAGCCCCGCGAGGGACTACAGACCGATGTCCCGGCGCCGGTGGTCCTCGAAGGTCTCCCGCCGGACCAGCAGCCGTGACCACCCCCCGCGCACCGCCACCACCGGGGACGCCATCGGTACGGGACATCCGCCGGACACGGGCACCGCCAGCACATCGCCGGGCCGCAGATCCTCCGGCAGCTCGACCGCGTCGGCGAGCACATCGCCCGCGCCGCCGTCCCGCCCGACGACGGTCGTCACCCGGGGCGGGGCCGAGGACGCCCGCCCGACCCGGCGTACGGAGGTGCCCCGGAGCGCGGCCCCCGGCCGGTCACCCGTACCACCGTCGACCGCCGCGAGCACCCTGCCCCCGCCGCGCTTCACCGCCAGCACCCGATAGAGGGCGACCCCCGCCGGGGCCATGAGCGAGCGCCCCGGCTCCACCGTCAGCCGGGGCACGGGGTAGTCGTACCCGGCGCAGGAGCGCACCAGTTCGTCATGGATCCGGCGCCCGTACACCGCCGGGGCGGGCGCCGGATCCCCGGGCGGACCCGACACCGCGAAGCCCCCGCCGAGATCCAGCTCCGGCAGGGCGATCCCGTGCCGGTCCCGGATCCGGGCCAGCATCGCGACCAGCCGTCGTACCGTCCGGACATACCGCTCCGGCGACGCGGTCCGGGTGCCCGGACGGCAGTGGAGGCCCACCAGCTCCAGCGAGGGCAGGCCCAGTACCCGGGCCACCGCCTCCTCCGCGTCGCCCCCGGCGACGGCGAGGCCGAACGTCCGGTCCGCGCCGCCGGTCGGCTCGATGTCCGGCAGCACCCGCACCATCACCTGCTGCGCCTCCGGGCCCGGCACCTGTGCCGCGAGCCGGGCGATCTCGCCGCCCGACTCGATGACGATCCGGCCCACGCCCAGCCGCAGCGCGGTCCGCAGATCCTGCGGGGACTTGGCGCTGCCGTGCAGCACGATCCGGTCCACCGGAAAGCCCCGGGCCGCCGCGAGTTCCAGCTCGCCCGCCGAGCGGACGGCGAGGCCCAGGCCCTCCTCGGCCATCCAGTCCACGACCGCGCGGCACAGGAACGTCCCGGCCGCGTACACCACCTCGGCGTCCGGCAGCGCCCGCCGCCAGGCCCGTGCCCGGGAGCGCACCTCGTCCTCGTCGAGGACATGGAGCGGGGTGCCGTACCGCTCGGCCAGTTCCAGCAGGGGGACGCCGCCCACCGCCGTGCCCGCCTCCGGCACCAGGGGCAGGGCGGCGACGGGCCGGGCCGAGGGGGCGGCCGGCCGATCGGGCAACGACAAGGGAAGCGCGGGTACCGCCGTCATCCGTACACCTCTGTCCAGGGGAGTGCGTCGGTCGGGGAACGTCACGGGCCATCGCGGGAGTCGCGGCAGGGTCCGTGGCAGGGGTCGTGGCAGGGATCTCAGTTGGGGGAGGGGAAGGGGTGGAGCACGGGGACCGGCCCGGCCGGGGTCCGGGAGAGCCCGGCGGGTGTCCCGGGCGCCCGGCGGGCGGCCTCGGGGGCGAGCGGGGTCCGGCGCGCACAGGGCAGGACCGGGCTCCGGTGCGGTACGGACTCCGGGGCCGGGGCGCCGAGCTGGGGATCCACCGTCACGGTGGTCACCCCCAGGGGCTCGGCCAGGGAGCGGAGCGCGGGCTCCGCGAGCCTGATCCACCGCTGGCGGCGGCCGAGGACCGCCCTCAGCCGCTCCTCACTGGTGAACCCGACGGCGGTGCGCACACCCAGCGGGGTCCGTACGAAACACAGCTGACGGCCACCGGCGGAGCCGAGCCGGACCGGTACGTACAGGGGCCCCGCCGGGCGGGGTTCGTCGGGGTCCGCGGTCTCCGCGCCGAGGTCGGTGTCCGTGCCGCTGCCCGTGGCCGGGGCCTCGCGGGTGAGTGTGTCCATGTCTTCGTCTTCCTCCACCTGAGCCGTACGTTCACCGGTCGCGGTCACGCGTGCGCCGGCCTGTGGGCCGCCGTGCGGAGGCGGCCCACAGCGGGGGCCGGCGGGAACCGCTGGGGAGAGCACGCGCCCGCCGGTTCCTCGAAGGTAGGCCCGCGTCCGGCCCGGTGGGGGGCTCCATGACGCGCCGCTGATCGTCCGGGCCCGCTCTTTGACGCCCCCCTAGCGCCGACGGGCGCCGTACGGGTGACGGACCCGGCCGGGGGACCGGACCGTACGGGTGACGGACCGGCGGGGAGAGTCGGACCGTACGGGCGACGGACCCGGCGGGGTCACCGGGCGAGGACCAGTCGGCGGCGCTCCCGGTCGATCTCCGTGACGACGACGGTGACCTCGTCCCCGGGCCGGAGCGCCGCCGCCGGATCGGGCACCGAAGGCATGGCACCGGGCGCACCGGGCGCGGAAGGCCCCGTACCGGCCGTACCGGGTACGGAGGAGCCCGCCCCCGCCGTCCAGGGCGCCGGGATCAGCCCCTCGACCCCCTCCCCGACCTCGACGAACACCCCGATCGCCGCCCGCAGCGTCACCCGGCCGCGCAGCGTCCGCCCCACCGCCACCCGGTCCGCGAACGCCTGGAAGGGATCCGGCACCAGGGCCCGCAGCGAGAGCCTGGCCTCCAGATTCCAGGTGTCGAAGTACAGGAACTCACCGGTCACCCGCTGCCCGACCCGTACCGCTTCCTCCGGTTTCCCGAAGTGGTGCCAGGACAGATCGGGAAGGGCGACAAAGCCGACGCCCGGGAAGAGCGGATGGTCCGGCCCCTCCTCCAGCGCCACGAACACCCCGAACCGCTCGATCGCCGCCACGGTCCCCGACAGCCGCAGGCCGGGGCGGAGCGCCGCCAGGAACGCGCACAGCTCCGGGTGTCCGTCGGATCCGTCCATGACCGCACCCTGTCATACGGGCGCGAGCGGGCCACCCCGCAGAGGCCCCCGCACAGCCTCTACGGCAGCAGGCCCCGCCCGGCCCTACGGCAGCAGGCCCACCCGGCGCGCCGCCACCACCGCCTCCAGCCGGGTGTGCGCCCCCAGCTTCCGCATCGCCGCCCGCAGATACCCCTTGACGGTCTCCGGGCGCAGCCCCAGCCGCTCCGCCGCCGCCGCGTTCGTGGACCCGGCGGCGACACACGCCAGCACATCGATCTCCCGGGGGGCGAGTGCCACCGCGCCCCCCGCCGCCCGCGCCCCCGACTCCCCGCCCCAGGGCGGCCCGGAGCGGGTGTGCGCCGTCGCCCCCGCCGCCGCCAGCCGTCCGCAGACCGCCAGGAGCTGCCCGCGCAGCACGGGATCGCTCACCCGGGGCGCCAGCGCCCGCAGCTCGCCATGGACCTCGCGGACCTCCTCCCAGACCGCCGGGCCCACCCTCGGCTCCCGGGCGATCGACAGCAGCCCCTGTACCTCCTCCCGGACCACCAGCGCCTGTTCCACATCCCGGGCCGCCGCCACCGCCTCGTCGAAGGTGCGGTCGCCGAGCGGAACGGGCCGTCTCAGCGCCCCGTACAGCACCCCCCGTACCTTGCGCCGCACCACCACCGGCACCGCCAGGACCGACCGCAGCCCCTCGGCCAGCACCGGGGCGTCGTACTCATGGCTGATGTGCCGCGCCTCGTGATAATCCGTCACCGCGCACGGCCGGGAGAGCGCTATCGACTTCCCGCCCAGGCCATTGCCCGCACAGATCGACAGCCCCTGGAGCGCGCTCGTCCGCGCCCCGCTGAGCTGGGCGATCCGCAGCCGCTGGGCCTCGCCCAGCAGCCCCCCGAACGCGATCGGGATCCCCGTCGACCGGCGCAGCCGCAGCAGCGCCGCCCGCATCTCCACCGCTTCGGCCGGCTCGGACACGTCGCACTCCCTCCGGTCACCCCGCCACCCGCTCGCTGTCCGCTGCGGCGGCCGTCGGCGGGGGGCCACCCCCCCGATCGGGGGTGGTGAGACCTACGTCACTGATTACACGATGCTACTGAGTGCCGAGGCAATGAGGAGGGCGTATGACGGCTGGCAGCGCGACCGGGGAATTCCGGGCGGCCCGGGACTTCCTGCTGCGACACCGGGAGGACTACCGGCGCGCGTACGACGGGTTCGTCTGGCCCCGCCCCACCCGCTTCAACTGGGCCCTCGACTGGTTCGATGTCATCGCCCGGGGCAACGACCGCACCGCGCTGCATCTCGTCGAGGAGGACGGCACCACCGAACGGCTCTCCTTCGCCGAACTGTCCGAACGCTCCGACCGGGTCGCCGGCTGGCTCCGTGACCGGGGCGTCGGGCCAGGTGACCGCATGCTCGTCATGCTCGGCAACCAGCGCGAACTGTGGGAGACGGCCCTCGCCGCCATGAAGCTGCGCGCCGTCGTCATCCCCGCGACCCCGCTGCTCGGCCCGCTGGATCTGCGGGACCGGGTGGAGCGCGGACGGGCCTCCCATGTCCTCGCCCGCGACGAGGACACCGCCAAGTTCGCCTCGGTGCCCGGAGACTGGACACGGATCTCGGTCGGCGGGGAGACTCCCCGGGGCTGGATCCCGTACGCCGACGCCTATGGCGCGGAGCCCGGATTCCGCCCCGACGGGATCACCCGATCCGATGACCCGCTGATGCTGTACTTCACCTCCGGTACCACCGACCGCCCCAAACTCGTGGAGCACACCCACACCTCGTACCCCATCGGCCATCTGGCCACGATGTACTGGATCGGGCTGCGCCCCGGCGATGTCCATCTCAACATCTCATCGCCGGGCTGGGCCAAGCACGCCTGGTCGAACCTGTTCGCCCCGTGGAACGCGGAGGCGACCGTCATGGTCCACAACTACCGGCGCTTCGACGCCGCCCGGCTGATGGCCGCGATGGACCGGGCCGAGGTCACCTCCTTCTGTGCCCCGCCGACGGTGTGGCGGATGCTGATCCAGGCCGATCTGGGGCAGCTGAGCACCCCGCCGCGTGAGGTGGTCGCGGCGGGTGAACCGCTGAACCCCGAGGTCATCGAGACGGTACGGCGGGAGTGGGGGGTGACGGTCCGGGACGGCTTCGGCCAGACCGAGACCGCCGTCCAGGTCGCCAACACCCCGGGACAGCTGCTGAAGGCGGGTTCCATGGGCCGTCCCAGCCCCGGCTACCGGGTGGCGCTGCTGGACCCGGTGACCGGCGCGCCCGGCGCCGGGGAGGGCGAGATCGCCCTCGATCTGTCCGGCCGTCCGCCGGCCGGGCTGATGACCGGCTACCACGGCGACCCGGAGCGCACGGCGGAGGCGATGGCGGGCGGCTGGTACCGCACCGGGGACATCGCCACCCGGGACGCCGACGGCTATCTCACCTACATCGGCCGCGCCGACGATGTGTTCAAGGCATCGGACTACAAGATCTCGCCGTTCGAGCTGGAGAGCGCGCTGCTGGAGCACGAGGCGGTCGCCGAGGCGGCCGTGGTCCCCGCCCCCGACGCGCTGCGGCTCGCCGTCCCCAAGGCGTACATCGTGCTCGCGGAGGGCTGGGAGCCGGGCCCGGAGACGGCCAGGGCGCTCTTCGCCCACTCCCGCGCGGTCCTCGCCCCCTACAAGCGGGTACGCCGGATCGAGTTCGCCGAGCTGCCCAAGACCGTCTCCGGGAAGATCCGCCGGATCGAGTTGCGCGAACGTACGGCCAAGGGTTCGACCGCCGAGTACCACGAGGGGGATCTGACATGAGCGCGAACATAAGGACGGGTACGGGTACGGGTACGAGTGCGGGTGAGGGTGCTGGTGCGGGCATCCCGCTCTCCTACGACCACGGCACCGGCACCGTGCCCCTGCTCGGGGACACCATCGGCCGCAACCTCGACCGCGCCGTCGCCGCCCACCCGGACCGGGAGGCGCTGGTGGTCGCGGGCGGCGGGCCGCGCTGGACCTATGCCGCCTTCGGGGCCGCCGTCGACGAACTCGCCCGCGCCTTCATCGGGATCGGCGTCGCCCGGGGCGACCGGGTCGGGATCTGGGCCGTCAACTGCCCGGAGTGGGTGCTGGTGCAGTACGCCACCGCCCGGATCGGCGCCGTCATGGTCAATATCAACCCCGCCTATCGCGCCCATGAACTCGCCCATGTCCTGCGCCAGTCCGGGGTGTCGGTGCTCTGTGCCTCCCTCGCCCACCGGACCAGCGACTACCGCGCCCTGGTGGAGGAGGTCCGCGCGGACTGTCCCGCGCTCCGCTCCGTCCACTACATCGGCGACGACAGCTGGGAGACCCTGCTGGCGGCGGCGCGGACCGTACCGGCCGGGGAGCCCGCCGCCCGGGAGGCCGCGCTCTCCGTCGACGATCCGGTCAATATCCAGTACACCTCCGGCACCACCGGATTCGCCAAGGGCGCCACCCTCTCCCACCACAACATCCTCAACAACGGGTACTTCGTGGGGGAGACGCTCGGCTACACCGAACGGGACCGGATATGCATACCGGTGCCGTTCTACCACTGCTTCGGCATGGTCATGGGCAATCTCGCGGCCACCTCGCACGGGGCGTGCATAGTGATCCCCGCCCCCTCCTTCGACCCCGCCGCCACCCTGCGCGCGGTCGAGGAGGAGCGGTGCACCTCCCTCTACGGGGTGCCCACGATGTTCATCGCCGAGCTGGATCTGCCCGACTTCGCCGGGTACGACCTCAGCTCGCTGCGTACGGGCATCATGGCCGGATCCCCCTGCCCGGTGGAGGTGATGAAGCGGGTCGTCGCCGAGATGCACATGGCCGAGGTGTCGATCTGCTACGGGATGACCGAGACCTCGCCCGTCTCCACCCAGACCCGCCGCCAGGACGATCTGGAGCGCCGCACCGGAACGGTCGGCCGGGTGCTGCCCCATGTCGAGGTCAAGGTGATCGACCCGGCCAGCGGGGTGACCGTGGGCCGGGGCGAGCCCGGTGAACTGTGCACCCGGGGGTACGGGGTGATGCTCGGGTACTGGGACGAGCCGGAGCGGACGGCCGAGGCGGTGGACAGCGGCCGGTGGATGCACACCGGGGATCTGGCGGTGATGCGCGAGGACGGCTATGTCCAGATCGTCGGCCGGATCAAGGACATGATCATCCGGGGTGGGGAGAACATCTATCCCCGGGAGATCGAGGAGTTCCTCCACCGCCATCCCAAGATCTCCGATGTCCAGGTCGTGGGGGTTCCCGACGAGCGGTACGGGGAGGAGATCCTCGCCTGTGTGGTGCCGCGCGACCCCGCCGATCCGCCGGGCCTGGAGGAGATCACCGCCTTCTGCCGGGACCGGCTGGCGCACTACAAGATCCCGCGCAGAGTGGAGATCCTGGACGCCTTCCCGATGACGGTGAGCGGCAAGGTGCGCAAGGTGGAGCTGCGGGAGCGGTACGCGGAGCGCTGAGCGCGGCGGTCGGGCCCCGGCGGCGTCACGGCCGACCGGGGTGCTCCCGCGGCATCCTCGGGATCCACCGGGCGGCGGTCACGGCTCCCGGCGCATACAGACCCGGGGCCAGCGGTCGAGGCCCAGCTCCCGCTCGGTCCGGCGGATCGCCCGCAGTCCCTCGGTCAGCTCGTCCTCGGCCAGGGTCCGGAAGCCCAGCCGGGTGTAGTACGGGGCGTTCCACGGCACCTCGGCGAAGGTGGTCAGGGTGAGGGCCGCGACGCCCCGGGCGCGGGCGTGCCCGGCCAGCCGCTCGATCAGAGCGGCGCCGAGCCCCCGGCGGGCGCCGTCCGGATGGACCGACACCTGCTCCACATGGGCGGCGCCGTCCACCTCCTCATGGAGGAGATAGGCGAGGACCCGGCCGTCGTCGTCCACGTGGACCCAGGCGCCCCCGGCGGCGCGGAACTCCTCCAGGACGGCGAGGGACGGCGGCTCGTCGTCGGCGATGGCCGCCATGCCGAGGGAGCGGAAGGGCTCGCCCGCCGCCCGTTCGATCTCCTGGAGCCGGGGAAGGTCTGCCGCGGTGGCCGGTCGGATCTGCACGGACGCAGTATCCCACCCGGTGGGTCCCGTCTGACCAGGGGTTTTCCTCCACAGAGGCAGGGCTTCCGCAGGATCTAGGACGACGCCCCGGTGGAGACCAGCTCCGCCGCCGGGCCGTTCACCGGGCGGGGGCCGCCGACCCGGTCCAGGGTGAAGAGCGGCACGCCCAGCTCGTCGGCGCGCTGCCGGGCGTCGTCCGCGTACCCACCGAGCGAGAAGAAGGCCATCGCGGAGGACGAGGTGAGACCGCTCAGCCAGAGGCATTCGACGGCCCGCAGATCGACCGGCCGGGGCGTGGGGTCGATCCGGGCGACGAGCCCCCGGCCGTACAGGGTCACCGGCTCGCCGTCCGTCCCGCCGTCGTCCGTCCCACCTTCCTCCGATGGCCCGGCCCCCGTCCCGCCGGTCCATGTCCCGTCGGCCCCTCTCCCGCCGTCCGCCGTCCAGCCGTCCGCCGTCCCCGGGGGCCGCCCGTCCGCCCGGGGGGCCGGGGCGTCCTCGATCTCCTGGGCGTCGAGGATGTCCAGGGAGTCATGGAAGTTCGGGGAGTTCGGGGAGTTCGGGGAGTCACGGATCCCCGGGGTGTCCGGGTCCCCGAGGTCGTCCGCCCGGCTCGGCGAGGGAAAGCCCAGCCAGCGCAGATAGGACTCGGCCACCGTCACGGCGTCCCGGGGGGTGCGGATGGCCGGCGGGCGGAAGGAGGGCCGGGGCGCCCGTGCCGTGCGCGGCAGCGGAATGTGCGACGGCGGCCCCGCCGCCAGCGGCCCCCGCTCCGGGGGAGCCTCCTCCCGTGCGGCGGCCCCCGGCCCGGCGAGCGGCGGGGGAAGATCCATCGGGCGTACCGGTATCCGCAGCGACACCCCGCACGGACAGCCGAGTTCCGGCTGCGGCCAGTGGTCGCGCCGACCGCAGCCCGTACAGCACACCTGGACCCACTCGTCGTCCCAGGAACGGCTGACCACCCGCTCCGGTCGGGCCCCTGGCAGCAGCGGAGGCGACACCGGCCGGCCACAGACACAGGGATAGGCCGGTGCCACGAACAGATGCTCGTACAGGCAGGACGGACAGCGCACCGGGACGGCTCTGGACATGACTCTCCCACCCTGTCTCGCCCTTGTCGGGGTCCATCGTCCACCAAGGGCGCCGCCGGAGCGAATGAGTTGCGCCAATCTTTGACGCGATGACGCCATATGCGCCCCTCCGCAGCGACGGGCGGACAGCCGCTCCGCCCAGCGGGGAGGGGGAGTCCGGGGACCGCGTTAGGTTGACCCCGTGCGATGGAGAGTGGAGTTCACGACCGAGCCCTTCGACCTGGACGAGCCGCCCGCCCATGCGGTCGCCGCACGCGAGGCGGTCCGTACCGGCGCCCTGGACACGGTGGATGTGGGGCCCTTCGGCACCATGGCGGAGGGCGGCGCCGCCGAGGTGCTCGACGCCGTCGGCGCGGTGCTGCGCCGCAGCCTGGAGGCGGGGGCCACCCGGGTCTCGCTCCAGGTCAACCTGGTGGAGGAGAGGGGCGGTACGGGGGTGACGACCCCGGGTGAGCGGCCCGGGGCGGCCCCGGCGCCGGTGGCGGAACACCCGCTGGCCCGCGCGGTCCGGCCGCTGGTGGACGCCCTCGGCGCGGAGCCGCTCACCCCCGACCGGGCGGGCCCGGACGATGTGGTGCTCCACTGGGAGGGCGAGCGGGTGATGGCGGTACGCCTCCCTCCGCTCTCGGGCTCCCTCGATCGCATCCTGGCCGCGCTGGAGCGCAGTCATGGCATGCCCCTGTCCGCGCTGGACCGCAGGGCCAAACAGGTCGTCGTGCGCACGCTGGAGGCCCGGGGAGCCTTCGCCGTACGGCATGGGGTGGAGACCGTGGCGGGCGCCCTCGGGGTCAGCCGCTTCACTATTTACAACTATCTGAACAGGGAGAACGCCGCCCGGGAGGGCTGAGCGGCCGTCCGGCCCGGGGTGGTTCGGGGGCCATGTCCCGGCGGCGACACGGCCGTTCGCCATTTTTCAACAAAGTGTTGACGTTGTGGTGGTGACGGCGTTAGCTGTGCGCAGCCCGTTCCGGCGCGGTCCGTCCGGCGCCGTGCGAGAAGCCACGGAGGTCTCCCGTGACCACGAGTCCGTCCGCCCCGCCGCCCTCCGGGCTGACCCGCCTCAACACCGCCGCCCCCGACGAGGCCAGGGCCGCCCTGCACACCGTGTGCACCAGCCGGGCCTGGGTCGACACCGTGCTCGCCGCACGGCCCTGGCCCGACGGCGGGGCCCTGCTGGCCGCCGCCGACACCGCGCTGGCGGAGCTGACCGCCGACGATCTCGCCGAGGCCCTGGCGGGTCATCCGCCGATCGGCCGGCCCCGCGCGGACGATCCGGTGTCCGCCCGCGAGCAGAGCGGTACGGCCGGGGCCGACGCCACCCTCAGGGCCGAACTGGCCGCGCTCAACGAGGAGTACCGCACCGTCTTCGGCCAGGTCTTCCTCATCTGCGCCACCGGGCTGACCGGTGCGGAGATGAGGGACGCCCTCCGTACCCGGCTGGGCCATCCGCCCGAACGGGAGCGGGAGACCGTCCGGGCCGAACTCCGCGCCATCCACCGCATCCGGCTCACCCGGCTCATCGGCCCCGCCACCGCCCCCGCCGGGGCTCCGGAGCAGCAGTCCACCGTCACCGACACTGCCCCCGGCGGGGCCCCGGACCGGCCGGTCACCGCCTCCGTCTCCACCCACATCCTCGACACCAGCGCCGGACGCCCCGCGCCGGATGTCCCCGTCACCCTGCTCGCCCGCCGGGGCCCCGGCGCCCCCTGGCGGGAGGCGGGCCGCTCCACCACCGACCGCGACGGCCGCTGCCGGGACCTCCCGCCGCTGCCGCCGGGGACCACCCACGCCCGGCTGGACTTCACCACCGGGGACCATCTGGCCGGGCGCACCGGGGCGGCCCCCTTCTTCCCCGAGGTGTCCGTCGCCTTCGCCGTCGCCCCGGGGGAGCACCACCACATTCCCCTGCTGCTCAGCCCGTTCGGCTACGCCGTCTACCGAGGGAGCTGATCCACCATGGCCGGCACTGCCAGGAGCGCCGGGACCGCCAAGGGCGCCAGCAGCGCGACGACCGCCCGGACCACGGTTCTCGGACAGAACCAGTACGGCAAGGCGGAGAACCGTGTCGTCAGGGTCGTCCGTGAGGGAACCACCCACCACATCAAGGACCTGAGTGTCTCCATCGCCCTCTCCGGCGATCTGGAGGATGTCCACTACCACGGCTCCAACGCCCATGTCCTGCCGACCGACACCACCAAGAACACGGTGTACGCCTTCGCCAGGGAGCACGGTGTCGACTCCGCCGAGGAGTTCGGCATCCTGCTCGCCCGGCACTTCGTCACCTCCCAGGAGCCCATCCACCGGGCGCGGATCCGGATCGAGGAGTACGCCTGGGAGCGCATAGCGACGGCCGACCCCGGCGGTCCGGCGCACTCCTTCGTCCGCAAGGGCCAGGAGACCCGGTTCTGCGAGGTCACCCATGACGGCGAGCGCTGGCGGATCGTCTCCGGGCTCCAGGGGCTCACCGTCCTCAACTCCACCCACTCCGAGTTCCATGGGTACATCAAGGACCGGTACACCACCCTGAAGGAGGCGTACGACCGGATCCTCGCCACCGATGTCTCCGCGCGCTGGCGCTACCGCTGGGACGCGGACGACGACGGGCCCGCACCCGACTGGGACACCGCCTGGGACCGGGCCCGCACCCATCTCCTCCGGGCGTTCGCGGAGACCTACTCGCGCTCCCTCCAGCAGACCCTGTACGGGATGGGCACCCGGGTGATCGAGGGCGACGACCTCATCGACGAGATACGTCTCTCCCTGCCGAACAACCATCACTTCCTGGTGGATCTGGAGCCGTTCGGCCTCAGCAACGACCACGAGGTCTATCTCGCCGCCGACCGCCCGTACGGGCTGATCGAGGCGACCGTGCTCCGGGACGGCGCCGAGGCGCTGATCCCGGCCGACCCCCTGGACCTCTGACGCCCCGTCCGCGCCGGAGGGACCGGACAGAGCCGGTTCGGCCGGAGAGACCGGACACAGCCGGTTCGGCCGGAGAGAATCGAGGACCGCCATGGCCGCCACCCCCCGTACCGTCATCGAGCACTGCGCCATCGCGACCGTGGACGCGGACGGCACCGAGTACACCGACGGCCATGTCGTGGTCGCCGGTCAGCTGATCGAGTCCGTCGGCGCCGGACCCGCCCCCGCCGGTCTTGAGCGGGTCGTCCGCAGGATCGACGCCACCGGTCATCTCGCCACACCCGGCCTGGTCAACACCCATCACCACTTCTACCAGTGGCTCACCCGGGGCCTCGCCACCGACCACCGTCTCTTCGACTGGCTGGTCGCCCTCTACCCCACCTGGGCCCGGATCGACGAGCCCATGGTCCGCGCGGCGGCGGAGGGCTCCCTCGCCATGATGGCCCGGGGCGGGGTCACCACCGCCATGGACCACCACTACATCCATCCCCGGGGAGCGGGCGATCTCTCCGGGACGATCGTCGCCGCCGCCCGTTCCCTGGGGATCCGGTTCACCCTGGCGCGGGGCTCCATGGATCTGGGCGAGTCCGCCGGCGGGCTCCCCCCGGACTTCGCCGTGGAGAGTCTGGAAGGGGCGCTCGCCGCCACCGAGGAGACCATCGACCGCCACCACGACCCCTCCTTCGCGGCGATGACCCGGATCGCCGTCGCCCCCTGCTCCCCCTTCTCGGTCAGCACCGAACTCCTGCGCAGGGGAGCCGAGCTGGCCCGCCGCAAGGGGGTCCGGCTGCACACCCACGGGTCGGAGACGGTCGAGGAGGAGCGGTTCTGCGTCGAGCGGTTCGGCAAGGGACCGACCGACTACTTCGCCGACACCGGCTGGCTCGGCCCCGATGTGTGGATGGCGCACTGTGTCCATATGGACGACCGGGACATCGCCGCCTTCGCCCGTACCGGCACCGGCGTCGCCCACTGCCCCTCCTCCAACGCCCGGCTGGGCGCGGGCATCGCACCGGTCCCCGATCTGCTGCGGGCGGGCGTCCCCGTCGGCCTGGGGGTGGACGGCACCGCCTCCAACGAGGCGGGCGAACTCCATACCGAGCTGCGCAACGCGGTGCTCGTCAGCCGGCTCGGACCCCACCGGGAGAAGGCCCTGACCGCCCGGCGGGCCCTGTGGCTGGGCACCCAGGGGGGCGCCCGGGTCCTCGGGCGGGCCGACGCCATCGGCTCCCTGGAGGCGGGGAAGCTCGCCGATCTGGTCCTGTGGCGGATGGACACCCTCGCCCATGCCTCCATCGCCGACCCGGTGGCCGCGCTGGTCCTCGGGGCCCCCGCGCCGGTCACCCTCTCGCTGGTCCAGGGGCGGCCCGTGGTCGAGGACGGCCGTCTCACCACCGTGGACGAGGAGGCCCTGGCCCGTACCACCCGGAGCGAGGCCCGGCGGCTGGCCCGGCTCGCCGCCGGGGAGTGACACCCCGTACCGGGCCCGGGCGTGTCACCCCCGTACCGGGGCACGGGGAGTGACACCCCCGCAGCGCGGGCCACGGGAGTGACACCCCCTGCCCCGCGTCAGGCGATACGGAAACTGTCCCCGTACACCTTCCACGCCAGCGGGGTCCGCAGCTCGAAGTTGTTCTCCCGGACGAAGACCCGCTGGGCGGTGTCCACCCGGCTGGTGTCCTCGTGCGCCGCCTCCTGCTTCATCGCCCAGACCCGGGCGTCGAGGAAGGCGTTGAGATAGGTCTTCTCGGTGCCGCCCTGGGCCGGTGGCCTCGCCTTGGCCAGGGCCCGCCGCCGGATGCTGCCGAAGGCCGCCGGGTCCCCGCCGTCCCCGTGCATGACCAGGGCGTCGTAGTAGATGAACTGGCCGAGCGCGCCCAGTCCGTCGCTCCTCCCGCGCTGGACGGCGGGGTTGAAGTAGACCCGGTCCCGCTCGTCGTTCTGCGCCGCCTTGAAGGCCGGGTCCTGGGCCGCCTTCCGCTAGTCCCGGGGATAGTGGGGATCGAGCCCCTGGTGCGAGTCGGAGCCGTCCACCGCGCGCAGGGCGGGCAGATAGCGGGCGAGGACATTGCCCGGCGCGCGCCGGGTGTACAGCTCGACCAGATCCAGCATGTCCCCGGTGCCGGAGCAGAAGCCGATGATTCCCGCCGTGTAGCCGCGGCCGTCGCGGATGTCCTCGATGTAGCCGTACTGGGCCTTCCAGTCGAGGCTGGAGTTCTCCGCGCTGGAGACCAGTTGCATGGCGATCTCCTTCTTGGCGGGGTCGTCCAGGTCCGGCCCGGCGGCCCGGTCCGCCGAGGCGGTCAGCGCGGAACGTACGGGGGAGCCGCCCGCCTCCGGCGAGCCGGGAAGGGTGGCGGCGGCGACCACGATCAGGGGTGTGGCGATCAGCGCCGCGCCCAGCAGGAGCCGGGACACGGACGGGCGGCGGGGACGCCGATGGGGGGTGGACACCGTACCTCCAGAGGAAGTTCGTCGTTACGGCGCTCGGGGGGCGGTATTTCCTGTCCCGCGCCGTCCATGCCGAAAACCCTGGAGGGGCGGCGAGTTCACGCCATTCCCGGTGTCCCCGCCGTCCGACCCCAGCGCCGTGTCCCCGCGGCCCGCCCGGAGTGCCGTGTCCCCGCCCTCACTTCACCCCGCCCTCACTTCACCTCGGTCAGCAGCCCCGTCGCCACATCGAAGACAAAGCCGCGCACCGCGTCGGTGTGGGGAAGGAAGGGATTGCACTCCACCCGGCGCATCGACTGCCGCACATCCTCCTCCAGATCGGGGAAGGCCTCCGGCGCCCACCACGGGCGGAGCCCGGTCTCCTGCTCGATCTCCCGCTTGAAGGCATCGTCGGTGAAGGTGAGCATGCCGCAGTCGGTGTGATGGATCAGCATGATCCGCCGGGTGCCCAGCAGCCGCTGACTGATGGCGAGGGAGCGGATGGTGTCCTCGGTGACCACTCCGCCCGCGTTCCGGATCACATGGGCGTCCCCCTCCCGCAGCCCGAGCATCGCATAGACGTTCATACGGGCATCCATGCAGGTGACGACGGCCAGCCGACGAGCCGGCGGCAGGGACAGCGGGCCGGAGAATCCGGCGGCGTACGCCTCGTTGTTGACCAGGTACTCATCGGTCGCGGACATGATCTCCCCAAGGGCCGGGAACGGCGGACAATTCCGGATGTCGTTGGAAACGTAGCGATCCGGGGCGAGGGCCGGGGGAAACCGTCGGATACACGCCGTACCGGGGCCCAGATTGCGTGGAACCGGTCCATCCGCCGAATCCCCGTACGGATACGCCCCGGTGCCGCCGATGGGTGACCCGGCATGCGGCACGGGCCGCCCTGTGCTCTGGTGAGGGCAGAGCGCACGGTCGGCAGAGCGGGGTTCGGCGATGGAACCGGTGTCCGGCGGAGCGGGTCCCGGCACGGAGGCCGGGCCCCGGTTCGCCTTCCCCAGCGCGCTCACCGTCCTGGTCCTGGTCACCCTCGCCGTCTGGGCGCTGGCCTTCCTCATCCCGCCCGGCGCCTACGACCGCGGCCCCGACGGCGCACCCGTCGAGGGCACCTATCACCGGGTCGAGACCGGACAGAGCCTCACCGACCGGCTGGGCGACCTCTTCCTCTCGCCGGTCAACGGGCTCTACGGCATCCGCGACCAGGAGACCGGCCTGGTCGGGCCCACCCTCACCGGGGAGCTGTACGGCAGTGCGGGCATCTTCCTCTTCGTCCTCGCCATCGGCGCCTTCATCACCGTGGTCTTCGCCACCGGCGCCCTGGACCTCGGCATCGCCCGCCTCGCCCACCGGCTGCGCACCCGGGGCGCCCTGCTGATCACCGGCGTGATGGCGGTCTTCGCCCTGCTCGGTACGGTCGAGGGGTTCGCCGAGGAGACCCTCGGCTTCTACGGGCTGATCGTGCCGCTGATGCTTGCCCTCGGCTACGACCGGATGGTCGCCACCGGCACCATCATCCTCGGCGCGGGCGTCGGCGTGCTCTGCTCCACCGTCAACCCCTTCTCCACCGGCGTCGCCTCCGCCGCCGCGGGGATCTCCCTCGGCGACGGCATCGCCCTGCGCGCCGCCATGTGGGTGGTACTGACGTCGGTCACCATCGCCTATGTCGTCCGCTACGCCCGGCGGGTACGGGCGGACCCGGGCCGTTCCCTGAGCGGCTTTCTCCCCGGCGACCGTGAGCACGCGCGAGCCGGGGCCGCCGAGCCGCCGCCGCTCACCCGGCTCCACCGGACCGTACTCGCCCTGGTCGTCCTGGTCTTCACCTTCATGATCTTCTCCGTCGTCCCCTGGGCCGGTGCGCTGACCGGGGACGCGGCCGCCGAGCCGTACACCTTTGAACTGGGCTGGTCCTTCCCCGAGCTGTCCGCCCTCTTTCTGGTGGCCGCGGTGGTGGTCGGCCTGGTGGCCCGCTTCGGGGAGCAGCGGCTGAGCGCCACCGTGGTCCGGGGCGCGGCGGAGTTCCTGACCCCGGCGCTGGTCATCGTGCTCGCCCGGGGGGTCACCGTCATCATGAACAACGCCCGGGTGACCGATACCGTGCTCCACTCCATCGAGGGCGTGGTCCGGGGCACCTCGTCGGGGGTCTTCGCGATCCTGGTCTTCCTGGTCAATCTGCCGCTGGCGTTTCTGATCCCCTCCACCTCGGGCCATGCCACGCTGGCCATGCCGATCCTGGCGCCGCTGGCGGACTTCGCGGGGGTGCCCCGTTCCCTGGTGGTGACCGCATGGCAGTCGGCGAGCGGCTGGATGAACCTCTGGGTGCCGACGACCGCCGTGACCATCGGCGGGGTGGCCCTCGCCAAGGTGGGCTATGACCGCTATCTCCGGTTCGTCTGGCCGCTGTTGGTGGTGCTCGCCGTGCTGATCTGTGGCTTTCTTCTGGTGGGGGCGGCACTCGGCTGACCGCTCGCCCCGTGCGTGCCGAAGCAGGGGGCCTGGATACGGGGATGGGGTACGGGGATGAGGTCCAGGGTGCGGGTTGAATCGGGTCACAAGGGGTGAACGGGTCGCCGGTCCCCCGGAAAGGCTTGCCGCGCGGACCCACATATGCCATATAGGTCTGGACCATTCCAGTTCCCTCACGGAGGTCCCACCCGTGCAGCGTCCCCCCACATTTCCCGCGCTGGCCGTTCTGGGCGTCCTCGTTCTCACCGCCTGCGGCGGCGGTGACGACCAGGACCAGGACGGCAAGGCCCCCACCACGCCGACCGATGTCACCGCCCAGGCGGGCAGCGCCACCTCCGTCCATGTCATGTGGCAGGCGGCGACCGACAACGAGGCCGTCACCGGCTATGAGGTGTTCCAGGCGGACAAGAAGGTGAAGTCCCTGCCCGCCACCAAGACCATGGTCGACGTGGACGGCCTCAAGCCCCGTACCGACTACAGCTTCACCGTGCGCGCCAAGGACAAGGCGGGCAATCTCTCCAAGCCCAGCCCCGTCATCACCGTCACCACCCCGGCCCCCACCCCCGAGGACCACAAGCCCCCCACCGACCCCAGTGGGCTCAAGGGCACCCTGGACGGCGACCGGGCCGTGGGCCTCAGCTGGCGGGCCGCCACCGACAACACCGCGGTGACCTCGTACGACATCTACCAGGAGGGCTCCCGGATCCACAGCGTCGCCGGGACCGAGACCACCGCGAAGGTCACCGGACTGCGCCCCGGCACCGTCTACACCTTCACCGTCCGTGCCCGGGACGCCGCCGAGAACTCCTCCGCCGACAGCAACGATGTGGACCTGACCACCCCCGCCGGGAAGGGGGACGGGCCCAGCACCGCCCCCACCGCGCTGAAGGCCACCGCCGAGAAGGGCAGCATCGTCCTCAGCTGGAAGCCGCCCAAGGCGGACGGCGCGATCGAGTCCCATGAGCTGTATCTCAACGGCAAGCCCGCCACCACCATCATCTGGGGCGCGATGCCCAAGGGCGACACCGCCACGTACACCATGACGGTCACCGATCCGCCGGGCACCCGCTACAGCGTCAAGCTCCGGGCCAAGCTCCCCGACGGCAAGTGGGGCGACTTCTCGGCGCAGCGCACGGTCGTCGTCCGCTGATCCGGTCCGGGGCCGGCCGGTCGCTCCGGCCCGCCGGCCCCGCCGCCGGGGACCGTCGCCGGGAACCGCCGCGGCGACCGGCCGGCCCCGGTGGCCCCGGCCTTCACAACAAGTACATATCGCAATTCCGCCCTCGGCTGTGCCGACCCCCGCCGGGCTGATAAGCAGAGGGCAGGGGGGCTGTGTACGACGGGACTCCCGGTGTGTTCGTCTGCCAGGAGGTTCCATGTCCGCCGCCCCCGATCCCCGCGCGCGTGCCACCGCCGGGTCCGACCCGGCGGCCGATCGCCTCCGGGCCGTTCTCAGCGGCTGGCGGACCACCCTGGTCGATCTCGGCGGCCGCAACCGGCTGCTGAACTTCCGCCACACCCGCGCCAGCCTGGAGCTGACCTCTCCGGGCGCCGCGCAGCTCCTGCCCGGGCTGGTCAAGGGCTGGGAGTTCGCCCCCGTGACCGCTCCCGACGACGGCTCCGGCGACGGCCCCGGTGGCACCTCCGCCGATGTCTCCGGCGGCACCCCCGACGGGGCCGGCCGCACGGCAGCCGGCCGGACGGCGGCCCGTGCGACCCGCCCCGGCCTGGTCACCCACAAGGCCACCCAGGCATCCCTCGACGCCGCCCTCCACCAGCTGCGCCAGAAGTCCGCCCAGATGTACAACGAGTACGGTCTGTGGATCCTCTGGCTCGGCGTCGGCATGCTCGACTGGACCGAGGGCGGCGCCCAGGAGAGCAGCTCGGCCCCGCTGCTGCTGGTCCCCGTCGAACTCCGCCGGGAGCGCGACCGCCGCTGGCGGCTGCGGCTCGCCGAGGGGCAGGAACGCACCCACAACCCCGCCCTCGCCGTGAAGATGGAGCGCCTGGGCATCGACTGGACCGCCGTCTCCGGCGCCGAGGTCACCGACCCGGAGGGGGTCCTCGCCGCCGCCCGGGCGACCGCCGCCGGCCGGCCGGGCTGGCGCGTGGCGGACCGTACCGTCCTCGGCCTCTTCGCCTCCCACCGGGAGGCCATGTACCAGGACCTCCAGCAGAACGAGGAGCGCATCCTCGCCCATCCGCTGATCCGCGCCCTGGCCCTCGGCCCCGACGCCGGACTCCCCGACGACCTCATCGGCTTCGAACCCCCCGAGGCGGACCGGATCGACGAGGTCCAGCTCCCCGAGGAGACCCCGCTGGTCCTGGACGCCGACGCCTCCCAGCGCCAGTGCGTCGCCGCCGCCCTCGACGGCCGCTCCTTCGTGATGAGCGGCCCGCCCGGCACCGGCAAGAGCCAGACCATCACCAATATGATCGCCGCGCTGATGCACGCGGGCCGCAGCGTCCTCTTCGTCAGTGAGAAGGCCGCGGCCCTCGATGTGGTCCGCAACCGCCTCCGGGGCGTCGGCCTCGGCGACTTCGTCCTGGCGCTGCACAGCGGCGACACCGCCAAGAAGGCGGTCGCCACCGAACTCGCCCGGGTCCTCACCACCGAGGTCCCCGCCACCGGCGCCGCCCGCCACGAGCGGGACCGGGCCCGCGCCCTGCGGACCGGGCTCTCCGCCTACGCCGCCGCCATGAACATCACCCGGGACCCCCTCGGCCGTACCCTCCACGATGTCCTCGGCCGTCTCGTCCGGCTCGAACAGTCCGGTACGGAGCGCCTTCCGCTGCCCGCGAGCAGCGCCCGCGCCGCCCGGGAGCTGAGCGCGGCGGGGCTCCAGGACGTCCTGACCGCGGCCCGTGCCCTCGGCCGCGCCTGGCGGCCCGCCGTCGAGGGGGACGCCTTCCCCTGGCGCGGACTCGTCGCGGGTGACGCACCCCGGGTGGTCGCCGAGGCCCATGACGCCCTGGACTCCCTCCGTACCGCGCTGGAGCGGCGGCCCTTCCCCGGCGCGCTGGCGGAGCCCCGCTCCGCGCGGGAGGCCCTGGAGACGGTCCGTATCCTCCGGGAACAGCTCCCCACCGGGGCGTCGGGAACACCCGGGGCGTCGGGAACACCCGGGGCGTCGGGAACACCCGGGACGGCGGACGGCACAGCGGACGGGACGGCGGACGGTACGACCGGGGCCGCCGGGACCGACACCCTCCCCGAAGAGGTGACGGAAGCCCTCGCCCAGCTCGCCGACGCCCTCCGCCTCGCCCCCGCCGACGACCCCCGGGCCGCCCTCGCCCTCTGCGGGCTGGCCGACCTCACCGAGGCCCCCCACCGGCCCGAGCGCGCCTGGTTCGACCCCGATGTCCGCGCCCGCGCCCATGCCGCCGCCGGGGAACTGCGCCGCGCCCTCGACGACGAGCAGGCCGCCCGCTCCGCCGCCGAGGACCTCTTCGGCGACCGCGTCCCGCTCACCGAGGACCTCCCCGAACTGGTCGAACGCTTCGCCGGTTACGGTCTGTTCGCCCGGCTCACCGCCGGCTACAAGGCCGACCGCGCCACCCTGACCGCCCTCACCCGCGACGGCGCCTGGCAGGGGTCGATCCCCGGCCGGCTGCCCCAGGCACTCGCCTGGCACCGGGCCGCCGCCGAGGCCGGCAGGCTCGCCGCCCACCACCGCGACCTCCTCGGCCACTGGACCCCGCACACCCCCGGTGAGCTGCCCGCCCTCACCGAGGCCCTCGCCGCCGCCGACCGGATCGCCGCCCTCGTCCCCGACCCCGCCGCCCTGTCCCGCCTCGCCGGAACCCTCGCCCACGGCACCCCCGCCGACCCGCTCCCCGCGCTGCTCGCCGGGAACATCCGGCGCTCCCTGGCCGGCTGGTGCGCCCTCGCCGAGCGCCGCACCGCCCGCTGGTCCGCCTCCGTCACCGAACTCCTCGGACTCTTCGAACCCTCCCGGGCCGGCCGTCTCTCCCCGTCCCTGCTGGGCACCTTCGAACGGGCCCGGCTGGTCATCGAGGAGCTGCACGCCGACCCCGGCGGCCCCGAGGAGTGGCACGCCCACCGCGACGCCCTCGCCGTCCTCACCCGCCACGGCGCCGAGACCCTGGTCACCTCGGCGGCCGAACGCGGCGTCGATCCCGCCCGGCTCCCCGATGTGGTCGAACAGGCCCTGCTGCGCACCTGGGCCGACGATCTGCTCGCCACCGACACCCGGCTGCGGAACGCCCGCGCCGAGGACCTCGACGCCCGGGTCACCGACTTCCAGGAGGCCGACCGGCGGCTGGTGACGGCGGCCCGGGGCGCCGTGATCGAGGCGTGCAACGAGCGCCGCCCCCGCAGATTCGGCGGCGGAGCGGCGGCCCTGATCACCCGTGAGGCCGAGAAGAAGACCCGCCACCTCCCGGTACGGGAACTCCTCGCCCGTACCGGCGAGGTCGTCCGCGCGGTCAAGCCCTGCTTCATGATGAGCCCGCTCACCGTCAGCCAGTTCCTGCCGCCGGACTTCACCTTCGATGTGGTGATCTTCGACGAGGCGTCCCAGGTGCGCCCCGGCGACGCCGTCAACTGCGTCTACCGGGGCGGCACCCTCGTCGTCGCCGGGGACGACAAGCAGCTGCCCCCCACCTCGTTCTTCGACTCCACCGTGGACGACGACGCCGACGAGTACGACGAGGAGGTCCCCGACTCCTTCGAGTCGCTGCTCCACGC
Source organism: Streptomyces sp. NPDC000594 (assembly GCF_040299965.1). Classification (NCBI taxonomy): domain Bacteria; kingdom Bacillati; phylum Actinomycetota; class Actinomycetes; order Kitasatosporales; family Streptomycetaceae; genus Streptomyces; species Streptomyces sp. NPDC000594. The sequence continues at coordinate 93,864 of NZ_JBEPCY010000005.1, forward strand.
CTGCAAGGCCGGGGCGCTGCGGGAGCTTCCGCTGCGCTGGCACTACCGCAGCCGGCACGAGAACCTCATCACCTTCAGCAACCGCGCGTTCTACAGCAATTCGATGATCACCTTCCCGGGCGCGGTGGAGGAGGGCGACGATGTGGGGGTCTCCTTCCTCCCCGTCGCCGGGGTGTACGACCGGGGCGGACAGCGGGACAACCGGATCGAGGCGGAGTACGTCGCCCGCCGGGTCATCCACCACTTCGACACCCGCCCCGGCCGCACCCTCGGTGTGGTGGCGCTCTCCCAGGCCCAGGCCGCCGCCATCGACCTCGCCGTCCAGCAGGCCAGGATCGCCAGGCCCGACCTCGACCAGCGGTTCACCGAGGACCGCCTGGACGGCTTCTTCGTCAAGAACCTCGAATCCGTCCAGGGCGACGAGCGCGATGTGATGATCATGTCCGTGGGGTACGGGCCGGACGAGCGCGGGATCACCGGACTGAACTTCGGCCCCATCAACAAGAAGGGCGGCTGGCGCCGGCTCAATGTCGCCGTCACCCGGGCCCGCCACCGGATGGAGGTCGTCGCCTCCTTCACCGGCGGGGCCCTCGCCGACAGCCCCAACGAGAGCGTCCAGCATCTGAAGCGCTATCTGGAGTACGCGGAGCACGGCCCCTCGGTCCTCGCCCGCGATGTGCTCCTGACCGACGCCGAACCCGACAGCCCCTTCGAGGAGTCCGTCCTCGCCGTCCTCCGGGGCTGGGGCCATACCGTCCAGCCCCAGGTCGGCGTCGCGGGGTACCGGATCGACCTCGGGCTGCGCCATCCCGAGCTGCCCGGCAGCTTCGCCCTCGGCATCGAGTGCGACGGCGCCATGTACCACTCGTCCAAGGCGGCCCGCGACCGTGACCGGCTCCGCGAGGAGGTGCTCACCGGGCTCGGCTGGCGGCTGCACCGCATCTGGGGCACCGACTGGTACCGCCATCGTGCCGCCGCCGAGCAGCGGCTGCGGGAGGCGGTGGAGAAAGCGGTCGCCGAACGTCCGCTGCCCCTGCCCACCCTGGACACCCTGGAAACCCCGGCGGCGGGGGCCGTCCCCGAGCCCGAGCCGGAGCGGGTACCGGTGGACACCGAGGCGGCCCGTGACTGGGCGACCGCCTATACGACCAGCTCCGTCGAGGTGACACCCCGGTATGAACTGCACACCCAGGAGGCCCGCCCGGCGCTGCGGAAGGTGCTGACCCAGATCCTCGGCGCCGAGGGCCCCATCCACACCGACCTCCTCGTCCAGCGGGCGCGGGAGGCGTGGAACGTCGGCCGGGCCGGGGCCAGGATCCGGCAGAACGTCGACGCGGTCGCCCGCGCCCTGGTCCGCTCCGGGACGGCCACGGCGGACGGCGACTTCTACGATCTGACGGAGCGCGAGCCCCTGCGGGCCCGCTTCCCCACCAGCGACCCGGCCGCCCGGAAGATCGCGCACATCGCCCCCGCCGAACGCCGTCTGGCCCTCCACCGGATCGCCGAGGAGTGCCCCGGTATGACGGAGGCCGAACTGATCCGGCAGGTCAGCGAGTTCTTCGGCTGGCGCAGGACCGGCAAGGAGATCAAGGACGTCCTCCAGGAGGACATCGCGGAGCTGTACCGGCGCCGCACGCTGGAGGGCGGACCCGGCAGGATCAGCGCCGTGCGCTGACTCCTTGAAGGCGGGCCGGGGTCAGCCGGTCCGTCAGCCGGTCCGTCCGCCGAAGAGTCCGGCGGCGTCCGCGCGGGCCCAGATCGACGCCAGCCCCGCGTCGTCGACGGTGGACCAGTCCTCGGGGGTCTCCACCAGGGCCCGCCCCAGCCGCCGTCCGAGACCGACCAGGGCCCGGCCCCGGGCGGCCCGGACGGTGTCGTACGCCCGCAGCGCCCCCACCGCCCGGTCGGCCCGCAGCGCCCGGTCGGCCCGCAGCGCCCGGTCGGCCCGTAGCGCCCCCGCCCGTCCGCCGACCTCCGCCGTCCCGTCCGTCCCGTCCGTCGCATGGCGCAGCGCGGTCTCCAGGGCCAGCGCGTCCTGGAGGGCCTTGACCGCCCCCGCGCTGGTGTGCGGACGGGCCACCGTGGCCGCGTCCCCGAGGAGGGCGACCGCCCCGCTGACCCCGGGCTCGGCGGTGAAGTCGTACAGCGGCTGGACGAACAGCTCCCCGGGGTCGGTCCGGCCGATCACCTCCGCCCAGAACGGCGGCAGCCGCTCCGCCGCCAGCGCGGTGAGATGGGCGTACGGGCGGGAGCCGAGGGTGCCGGGCGGCAGACTGCCCGGCTCGGGCCCCGGCCGCTCCAGCTCCGGCGGCGGGGCGGTGTAGAGGACCCAGTTGACCCGGAGTCCGCCGGTGCCGTCCGGGATCCGGTAGACCACCAGATGGCCGCCGTCGAAGACCACATACGCCGCCGTCTCCCGCTCCCAGCGCGCCGCGCCGGGCAGCCGGTGCTCCGGGTAGGCGCCGCGCCAGGCCCAGTACCCCGCGTACGAGGGACGTACCCCGGGGCTCACGGCCTCGCGCACCACCGAGCGATAGCCGTCCGCGCCGATCACCAGGGAGTGGTGGCGGGTCCCCGCCGCCGTACGGACCTCGGCGCCCGGGAGGGCATCGCCCGCCGCCGGGATGACGGAGTGGACGGTGGCCCCCGTGCGGACGTCGGCCCGGCCCCGGAGCGAGGCGCGCAGACCCCGCCAGAGCGCCCCCCAGGTGTAGGCGCGCAGGGCGAAGGGTTCCTCGGTGTGGATCAGGCGTCCCAGCGGTCCCCCCGCGCCCCTGACGTACCAGCGACGGCGGGAGATCGGGGCCCAGGGGGTGTCCGGGGCCAGATATCCCGCCGTGGTCAGCTCCCGGCCGAGGGGTTCGAGGACGGCGACCCCGACCCCCCGTTCGGCGAGGTCGCCCTCGGTCCGCTCGTACACGGTGATGTCCCGGACACCCGCCCGGTGCAGGGCGAGCGCCGCCGCACACCCCCCGATGCTGCCGCCCACGACGGCGGCTCGCAGTTCCGTCATGGCCGCATCATGGCAGCCGGGCGGCGTCCGGCGGGGGAGGATGCCGGGATGCGCGGGGCTCAGAGGGCCGGGGGAGTCCGGTGGGGTCGGCCGGTGAGCAGCTCATAGGCGGGCAGGGTGAGGAACTCCTCGTACCGCTCGTCCAGTGCGACCTTCAGCAGCAGATCGTGGGCCTGCCGCCAGCGCCCGGCGGCGAAGGCCTCCTCGCCCAGCGCGTCGCGGAGCGCGTCGAGTTCGGCCGAGGCGAGGGCGCGGACCAGCTCCGGGGTGACCCGCTCGCCGTTCTCCAGGACGACACCGGTGTGGGTCCACTGCCAGATCTGGGAACGGGAGATCTCGGCGGTGGCGGCGTCCTCCATCAGATGGAAGATGGCGACCGCGCCCACGCCCCGCAGCCATGCCTCGATGTAACGGATCCCGACCTGGACGGCGTTGCGCAGCCCCGCGCCGGTCGGGCGGGCGTCCAGGGTGTCGAGGGCGATGAGATCGCCCGGGGCCACCGAGACCTCCTCGCGCAGCCGGTCCTTCTGGTGCGGCCGCTCGCCGAGGACGGCGTCGAAGGAGGCCAGCGCGAGGGGGACGAGATCGGGGTGGGCCACCCAGGAGCCGTCGAAGCCGTCGGCCGCCTCACGGTCCTTGTCGGCGCGGACCTTCTCGAAGGCGACCCGGTTGACCTCGGGGTCACGGCGGGACGGGATGAAGGCGGACATCCCGCCGATGGCGTGCGCACCCCGCTGGTGGCAGGTGCGCACCAGCAGTTCGGTGTACGCGCGCATGAACGGGGCGGTCATGGTGACCGCGTTGCGGTCGGGGAGGACAAAGCGCGGCCCGCCGTCACGGAAGTTCTTGATGAGCGAGAAGAGATAGTCCCAGCGGCCCGCGTTCAGCCCGGAGGCGTGTTCGCGCAGCTCGTACAGGATCTCCTCCATCTCATAGGCGGCGGTGATGGTCTCGATGAGCACGGTGGCGCGGACGGTGCCCCGGGGGAGGCCCAGATACTCCTGGGCGAAGAGGAAGACATCGTTCCAGAGCCGTGCCTCCTGATGGGACTCCAGCTTCGGCAGATAGAAGTAGGGGCCCTTGCCGAGGGTGAGCAGCGGGCGGGTGTGGTGGAAGAAGGAGAGTCCGAAGTCGACCAGGGCGCCGGGCAGATCGCCGCCGTCGGGTCCCTGGAGATGGCGCTCCGGCAGATGCCAGCCGCGTGGGCGCAGTACGACGGTGGCCAGTTCGGCGTCGGGGCGCAGGGTGTACGGCTTTCCGGTGCGCTCGTCGGTGAAGTCGATCCTCCGGTGGTACGCGTCGCTCAGGTTCAGCTGGCCGGTGATGACGTTCTCCCAGGTGGGCGCGGAGGCGTCCTCGAAGTCCGCCAGCCAGACGCGGGCCCCGGAGTTGAGGGCGTTGACCGTCGACCTGCGGTCGGTGGGGCCGGTGATCTCGACCCGCCGGTCCTGGAGGGCGGCGGGGGCGGGGGCGACCCGCCAGGAGTCGTCGGCGCGGATCGCCGCGGTGGCGGGGAGGAAGTCGAGCGTTCCGGTACGGGAGATCTCCGCGCGGCGCTCGGCCCGCCGGGCCAGGAGTTCCGCCCGGCGCGGGGTGAAGCGCCGGTGCAGCTCGGCCAGGAAGACCAGGGCCGGTTCGGTCAGGATCTCGTCCTGCCGGGGCAGCGGCGGGCCGGTGACGACGGCCGGCCGGGACGGCGCTGGTGCGGTCATGAGCGGTCACTTCCTTCGGCTGCGGGGCGGCGGGGCCAGGGAGCCCGGGGGCCCGGGGAGGGAGCGATCGATCGGGGTATTTCTGTTGTGCGGACGTTAGTTTCCTCATGGTGGAAGTGCAAGGGTGGTGACCGGCCACGGGGCGCCGGTTGCCGGTCGCCGGTCGTCGGTCGTCCGCGCTACGGGGTCAGGCGGTCGAGGTCGGCGGGGGTGTCGATGTCGTGGGGGTCGGCGATGTCGCCGCACTCCACCAGCTGGAGCGCGGCGGTGTGCCACCGCAGATAGGCGCGGGCGCCCCGGTCGCCCTGGGCGCCGGCCGCGACCCCCTCCCAGCGGTCGGCGCCGATGAGCACCGGATGGCCGCGCAGACCGTCGTACCCGGCCGCCGCCAGTGCGGTACGGGAGCGGTACGCGGCACGGACCCGGGCCACCGCCGCCGCTCCCACCCCCGGCTGGTCCACCAGGGCCACCAGGGCCGCGTCGGCGCCCGACGCGGCCAGCGACGCCAGCCCCGCCCGCAGCGACGAGCCCATGCCCAGCGCCCATGCCGGGTTCTCCACGACCACACAGCCGCTGAGGTCGGCGGTGGCCCGCACCCGGTCGGCCGCCGCGCCCAGGACCACATGCACGGGGTGGCAGCCGCCCTCCCGCAGGGCCCGGACGGCGTGCTCGACCAGGGGGGCGCCACGGTGTGGCAGCAGCGCCTTGGGCCGGCCGCCCAGCCGCCGCCCGCCGCCGGCCGCGAGCAGCAGTCCGGCGACGGTCGCGGGGCCGGAGGCGCTCCCGGCCGCGCCGGATGTCTCCGCTGGGGTCATCGGATGTACCGCCCTCCGTCGTGTGCGTCCGTGTGCGTCCTGTGCGGTGGCCCCGGCGCTCTTACCCGGCACCCTTCCGCCCGCGCTTCCGTTTCTGCTTCTGATCCCGTCTCCGCAGCGGACCGATGACGCTCGGTCACCGGAATGTCAAGTCCGATGCCCCGAATTCACCCCGTGATAGCCCTGACGTTGGTCTGCCCGGGTGAGAACAAGACGGCGCCGAAGGGACCGTTTCTGTCGCACCATGGCCGAAATGCCGGGTCTCCACCCCGTCCGTCCATCCCCCGGAAGGGCCCCCGGGCGACCCGGGCCCGGCGCCGGGCGCTCCCCGGCCGGGGCCCGGAGGCACCCGCCCGGTGCTGTTCGGGGCGTCTGAGCGGCGTGTTCCGATGCGGGATCGCCCGTACCCCGGACCAAGACGGCTCACACCTCCGCCATATGACCGTTTGGCGCAATGCGACCGAACCCGTACAGCCGTCGGCCTGAATTCGTCCCCTTGAGTGGCGCGTACCGCGCGTCATGGCGTTAACTTGCCCGCAACTCTGGGTGGTTGACCGTCGACTGACGGTCGTGCGGACCGTCCCCGGAGGTGTGCGAGGGGGAGAGCTTTGTTGCGCAGCGTGGGGCAGACGCCGGTGACAAACAGTGGGACAGAGACAAAGGATCCGCGGATGACGGCCCTGGGGGTGACGGTTCTGCGGCTCCGACGGGAGCTGGCCGGAAATCCTGGACGCTTTCCCGATCGGGACATCGCCGATCGGGAGCTGGTGGTACTGGCCGCGATGGCGACGGGCGGGCAGCCGGACATTCCCCGGATGCGGCGCTCGCTGCTGCTGATCGCCGGGGCGATCGGATCGGTCAGCGCGCTGGGCCCGGCCCTGTTGCAGGTCCGGGGTGCGGTGGACCTCTTCGGGGAGGCGTCCCGGTAGCCCCAGGGTCGGGGGTTCACGCGTCCGGGCGGCGGACCCCCGTACAGCTCCTCCGGTGGACCCCGTACGCCCGGGTGCCGGACCGCTCGCGGGTGTGGACGCGGGCGGATCCGGCAGCGGTGGCGGGGTCGCCGGGGTCGACTTAGCGTGGGGCGAGATGTGGCATTCATCCACTCTCGTCCAGAGGAAGTCGAAACATGGCTGACAAGCCTGCAATCGTGCTGGTCCATGGGTTCTGGGGAGGCGCGGCCCACTGGGGCAAGGAGATTCTCGAACTGCGGCGCCGGGGCTACGGCGATCTGCACGCCGTGGAGAACCCGCTGACCTCGCTGGCGGAGGACGCCGAGCGCACCCGGAAGATGGTCAAGCAGATCGACGGACCCGTGGTGCTGGTGGGGCACTCCTACGGTGGCGCCGTCATCACCGAGGCGGGGGATCTGCCGAACGTCATCGGACTGGTCTATGTCGCGGCGTTCGCGCCCGACGCGGGCGAGAGCCCCGGGCAGATCAGCCAGGAGCTGCCGCCCGCCGCGTTCGACAATCTCGTGCCCGACTCGGACGGCTACCTCTGGGTCAAGCAGGACAAGTACCACTGGAGCTTCGGCGCCGACCTGTCCGAGGACGAGGCGTATGTCATGGCGGTCACCCAGAAGGCACCGCTCGCCTCGACCTTCGGGGACAACATCACCGACCCGGCCTGGCGCAAGAAGCCGACCTGGTACCAGGTGTCCACGGCGGACCGGATGATCCACCCGGACAACGAGCGGAAGATGGCGGAGCGGATGTCCCCGCGCAAGATCATCGAACTGGACGCCAGCCATGCCTCGCTGGCCTCCCACCCGCAGGACATCGCCGATCTGATCGACGAGGCGGCGTCGGGCTGAGCGGGCGGCCGGGCCCCTGCCGGGGCGCGTGACCCCGGGGAGCGGGGCCGCGCGCCCCGCCCGTGCGCCGGGACCCGTACCGGCGCCGTGGGTCGCACCCGTACCGCCGTACCTGTCCCGCCGTCGTACCTGTCCTGCCGGTGGCCCGTACCGCCCGTGTCCCGTGCCCGGGTCAGCCGCTCAGTGTGCCGGTGCTGTTCAGCTCCGCCGACAGGGCGCGCGCCGCCTCCTGGAGGGCGGGCACGATGTCCGAGGTGGCCGCCTCGGTGACCCGGCCGGCCGGCCCCGAGATGGAGACCGCCGCCGCGGTGGGGGAGTCCGGCACCGGGACGGCGAGACAGCGCACCCCGATCTCCTGCTCGTTGTCGTCCATCGCGTACCCCTGGCGGCGCACCTCCTCCAGCGCCCGCAGAAAGACCTCGGGCGAGGTGATGGTCCGGTCGGTGGCCGCGGGCATCCCGGTCCGCGCCAGCAGGGCGCGCACCTCGTCGGGGGTGGCCCCCGCGAGCAGCGCCTTGCCGACCCCGGTGGAGTGCGGCAGTACCCGCCGCCCCACCTCGGTGAACATCCGCATGGAGTGCCGGGACGGCACCTGCGCCACATAGACGACCTCGTCGCCGTCGAGCAGGGCCATGTTCGCCGTCTCGCCGGTGGCGTCGACCAGCCGGGACAGATGGGGGCGGGCCCAGGTGCCGAGCAGCCGGGAGGCCGACTCGCCCAGCCGGATCAGCCGGGGGCCCAGTGCGTAGCGGCGGTTGGGCTGCTGCCGGACGTAACCGCAGGAGACCAGGGTGCGCATCAGCCGGTGGATGGTGGGCAGCGGTAGCCCGCTGCTGCCGGAGAGTTCGCTGAGCCCGACCTCACCGCCCGCGTCCGCCATGCGTTCGAGCAGGTCGAAGGCGCGCTCCAGGGACTGCACGCCACCGCTGCTGGCGGACTTGGCGGCGTCGGAGGTGCTGGCGCTGGAAGTCGGCACGGATGGCGGTCCTTTCGGGCGGACGGGCAGGTGTGCAGCCTACCGGCCCGCGCCCGTCCCGGGTGAGCCGTCCTTCTGCCCAATGGAATCAACTTTCCGGCGGGCGGAAGAAGAAAGTGCTCCCTGTTCTTGACGGTCAAGGGGGCCCGGGTGAACACTCCTTCAACAGTTCGTTGACTTTCGCATGTCCGTGTGGAAGGAGAACGGGTGACCGAGAACGACGTGGGTCTGATGGTGCGATCCACCCGGGTGATCACGCCCGAGGGGGAGCGGCCGGCCGCCGTCGCGATCAGGGGCGGCACCGTCATGGCGGTGCTGCCGTACGACACCCCCGTACCCGCCGGGGCGCGGTGCGAGGACTTCGGCGGTGACGCCGTCCTTCCGGGCCTGGTCGACACCCATGTCCATGTGAACGACCCCGGCCGCACCGCCTGGGAGGGGTTCGGACCGGCCACTCGGGCCGCCGCGGCGGGCGGTGTCACCACCCTGATCGATATGCCGCTCAACTCCGTACCGCCCACCACCACCGTGGAGCATCTGCGGATCAAACAGGACACCGCACGGCACCGGGTCCATGTGGACACCGGCTTCTGGGGCGGGGCGCTGCCGGACAACACCGGGGAGCTGAGGGCCCTGCACCGGGCCGGGGTCCAGGGCTTCAAGTGCTTTCTCTCGCCCTCCGGTGTGCCCGACTTCCCCGAACTGGACGCCCCCGCGCTGGAACGGGCCCTGGCGGAGGTCGCCTCCTTCGGCGGACTGCTGATCGTCCATGCCGAGGACCCCGGCGGGTTGACGGAGCAGCGGCCCGGCCCCCGCTACACCGACTTCCTCGACTCCCGCCCCGACGCGGCCGAGAAGAGCGCCGTCGCCCGGCTGATCGAGGGCGCGCGGCGGTTCGGGACCCGGGTCCATGTGCTCCATCTCTCCTCGGCCTCCGCCCTGCCGCTGATCACCCGGGCGCGGGCGGAGGGGGTGCGGATCACCGCCGAGACCTGTCCGCACTTCCTCGCGCTCACCGCGGAGGAGATACCCGACGGCGCCACCGAGTTCAAGTGCTGCCCGCCGATCCGGGGCGCCGCCAACCGGGAGGCGCTCTGGGCCGGTCTCGCCGACTCCACCCTCACCTGTGTGGTCTCCGACCACTCGCCCTGCACCGCCGAGTTGAAGACCCGTGACTTCGCCTCCGCCTGGGGCGGGATCTCCTCGCTCCAGCTCGGTCTCCCGGTGATCTGGACGGAGGCCCGGCGGCGGGGACACACCCTGGCGGAGGTCGCCCGCTGGATGTCCCAGGGGCCCGCGCGCCTGGCCGGCCTCGGCCGCAAGGGCGCGCTCGCCCCCGGCCGGGACGCGGACTTCACGGTCCTCGCGCCCGATGAGCGCTTCACCGTCGACCCCGCCCGGCTCCACCACCGCAACCCCGTGACCGCGTACGCGGACCGGGAGCTGACCGGAGTGGTCCGCTCCACCTGGCTGCGCGGTGAACGGATCGCGGCGGACGGGGTTCCCTCCCGGCCCACCGGCCGGCTGATCGATCGGGACGACCGCCCATGACCCCCCGTTCCGTACCCGCCGTTCCGTCCTTCACCGGGGACGCGCTGCCCTACCGGGGCGGCGATCCCTGGGCCGACTACCGCTCGCCGGGCGCGGACGGATTCCCCTTCGACCGGCTCACCGATCTCGCGGACCGGCGGCTCGGCGGCGGGGTCGTCGCCGCCAACGACGAGTTCTTCGCCGAGCGCGAGCATCTGCTGACACCGGGGCCCGCCGTCTTCGACCCCGAGCGCTTCGGCCCCAAGGGCAAGGTCATGGACGGCTGGGAGACCCGCCGCCGCCGGGGCACCGGGCCCGGCCGGCCGCATCCGGCGGACGGGGACCACGACTGGGCGCTGATCCGGCTGGGGGCGCCGGGAATCGTCCGGGGCGTCGTCGTCGACACCGCGCACTTCCGGGGCAACCACCCGAGCGCCGTCTCCGTCGAGGCCACCGCCGTCGACGGCACCCCCGCACCGGAGGAACTCCTCGCCGGGGACACCGCCTGGACCACCCTCGTCCCCCGTACCCCCGTCGGCGGGCATGCCGCGAACGGGTTCGCGGTCGGGGTCGAACGGCGCTTCACCCATCTGCGGCTGCGTCAGTACCCCGACGGGGGTGTGGCCCGGCTGCGGGTGTACGGGGAAGTGGTCCCCGACCCCGTCTGGCTCGGCGCGCTGGGCACCTTCGACCTGGTCGCCCAGGAGTTCGGCGGCCGGGTCGAGGACGCGTCCGACCTCTTCTACTCACCGGCCGACAACACCATCCGGCCGGGGCGCGCCCGGCGGATGGACGAGGGCTGGGAGACCCGCCGCCGCCGGGACCGGGGGCACGACTGGATCCGCTACCGGCTGGTGGAGCGGGCGGAGATCCGCGCGGTGGAGATCGACACGGCGTATCTCAAGGGGAACAGCGCGGGCTGGGCCGCACTGTTCGTCCGGGACGGCGGGCACGGTACGGACGGCGTCGGCGGTACGGAGGGGTCGAACGGCGCGGAGAGCGGGTGGACGGAGATCCTCCCCGCCACCCGGCTCCAGCCCGACACCGTCCACCGCTTCGTCCTGGACCGGCCGGTCACGGGGGACCGGGTGCGGCTGGAGATTCACCCGGACGGGGGTATCTCCCGGCTGCGGGTCCTCGGCACCCTCACCGCCGACGCCACCATCCGCCTCCACAACCGCCACCACTTCCTGCGGCCCTGACCCGGCCCCGTTCGCCGGCCGGGGCCGCCCCGCCCGGTGGCACCGGCGGAGAGCGGCGGTGAGGATCACCGATGAGTCCCGGGCTCCCGCCCGGTCACCCCTCATGAACCCCATGCACCCCTGATGACCCACCCGTACCCCCAGGCAAGGCAGGCACGGCCATGGCTCGGCTCTCCCTCACCACCTTCCTCACCCTCGACGGTGTCCTCCAGGCCCCGGGCGGCCCCCAGGAGGACACCAGCGGCGGCTTCGCGCACGGCGGCTGGTCCGTTCCCTACGGGGACGAGGACTTCGGCCGGTTCATGACGGAGGTGTTCGACAGCGCCGGGGCGTTTCTGCTCGGCCGGCGGACCTACGACATCTTCGCCTCGTACTGGCCGGCCGTCACCGACCCCACCGACCCGATCGCCTCCCGTCTCAACTCCCTCCCCAAGTACGTCGCCTCCACCACCCTCACCGACCCCGCATGGGCGCCGACCACCGTCATCGGCCGGGACGACCTGCCCGCCGAGGTCCGCGCGGTCAAGGAGCGCACCGACGGCGAGCTCCAGACCCATGGCAGCGGACGGCTCGCCCACACCCTCCTCGCCCATGACCTGGTCGACACCCTGCGGCTGCTGGTCTTCCCGGTCGTCCTCGGCACGGGGATCCGCCTCTTCCCCGAGGGCACCCCGCCGACCGCCTTCCGGCACATCGACGCCCGTACCACCGGCACGGGGGTCGCCATCCACACCTATGAACTGGCCGGCCGCCCCTCCTACGGCGACTACAGCGCGTAGGCGACCCGGCGCCCCCGGCTCACCGCCGGCCGCCCAGCCGCCACCAGCGCGAAGCCGAGTACCGCGATCACCGCATTGGTGAAGACCGCGCGATCCCCCAGATACTCCACGTTCTCCGTCAGAAAGCGGGTGGCCCCCATGAAGGGCAGCCACCCCGTCAGCTCGCGGATCACTCCGCACACCCCGAGGAGCAGCAGCACCCCGCCGACCCATTCCAGCACCTTGTTCATGGGCCCCAGCCTGGGCGTTCCACCCGGTCCGGCGGATCCGTCCACGGGATGGGGCCCTGCGTCCAAAGTCTTCCCTTCGCCGACTTTGGTAGCCCCCGCCGCCCGATGGACCCCTGCCGCCCGTCCGATGCGTACGTTGGAGCCATGACGCGCACGGAGTATCCCTGGCTGCTGCCCTCGGCCATGGCGGGCCCGCCCGGCGGGACCCCCGAGGGCCGGGGGGAGACCGGGCGGGGCGGGTACCCCCGCCGGACCGTGCGGGACTGGGTCGTCGACATCACCGCCTTCCTCCTCGCCGCCCTGGTGGCCCTGACCGCCCTCGACACCAGCGAGGCCGTCAACGGGGACACGCCCTTCCTCCTGGTCGACCAGCTGGTGGCCGCCGCCGCCTGCTGTGCCGTCTGGGCCCGGCGCCGCCGCCCGGTGGAGCTGGCCCTGACCCTCGCCGTGGTCAGCGTCCTCGTCCCGCCCGCCGGGGGCGCCTTCCTCGTCGCCGTCTTCACCGTCGCCGTCCACCGGCCCTTCCGGCGGGTCCTCCTGGTCGGCGCGGTGGCCCTGCTGAGCACCGTGGTTCAGCCACTGGTCCGCCCCGACCCCACCATGGGTGTGCTCGGGGCCATCGCCCTCGGGGTGGCCCTGGTGCTGCTGATGATCGGCTGGGGCATGCTCGTCCGCTCCAACCGCCAGCTCGTCCTGGTCCTCCGGGACCGCGCCGAGCGCGCCGAGGCCGAGGCCGCGCTCCGGGCCGAGCAGGCCCAGCGGCTGGCCCGGGAGGCCATCGCCCGGGAGATGCACGATGTCCTCGCCCACCGGCTCACCCTGCTGAGCGTGCACGCCGGGGCCCTGGAGTTCCGGCCCGACGCCTCCACCGCCGAGATCGCCCGCGCCGCCGGGGTCATCCGGGACAGCGCCCATGAGGCCCTCCAGGACCTGCGCCAGATCATCGGCGTGCTGCGCACCCCCGGCGAGGGCGAGGGCGTCGAGGGCTCCGATCGCCCCCAGCCCACCCTGGCCACGCTGGAGGCGCTGATCGCCGAGTCCCGCGCGGCGGGGATGAGCGTCGTCCTCGACAACACGATCACCGAGCCGGCCGCCGTCCCCGCCGCCACCGGCCGCACCGTCTACCGCATCGCCCAGGAGGCCCTGACCAACGCGCGCAAGCACGCGCCCGGCGCCGAGGTCACCGTCGCCGTCCGGGGCGCGCCCGGCGACGGCGTCACCGTACGGGTCGACAACCCGCCCCCCGAGGGCGAACCCGGCCGGGTCCCCGGCTCCGGCCAGGGCCTGATCGGACTCACCGAGCGCGCCACCCTGGCCGGGGGGAGCCTGAGCCATGGACCGACGGGCCGGGGCGGCTTCCGGGTCAGCGCCTGGCTACCGTGGGCGGCATGACTATCCGGCTGCTGGTCGTGGACGACGACCCCCTGGTACGGGCGGGCCTCGCCCTGATGCTCGGCGGAGTGGGCGATCTGGAGATCGTGGGGGAGGGCGCGGACGGCTCCGAGGTGCCCGCGCTGGTCGACCGGCTGGCCCCCGATGTGGTGCTGATGGACATCCGGATGCCGGGCGTCGACGGCCTCACCGCCACGGAGGCGCTGCGGGGGCGGCCCGGCGCCCCCGAGGTACTGGTGCTGACCACCTTCCACGCCGAGGAACAGGTACTGCGGGCGCTGCGCGCCGGGGCGGCGGGCTTCGTCCTGAAGGACACCCCGCCCGCCGGGATCGTCCATGCGGTGCGCCGGGTGGCGGCGGGGGACCCGGTGCTCTCCCCGGCCGTGACCCGGCAGTTGATGTCCCATGTCGCGGACGGGGCACGCGCCCGGAGCGGTGATCCGCGCCGCGCCGCGGCCCTCGCCCGGCTGGAGTCGCTGGCCGAGCGGGAGCGGGAGGTGGCCGTCGCCGTCGGCCGGGGCAGCTCCAACGCCGAGATCTCCGCGACGCTCTATCTGAGCCTGCCGACGGTGAAGACCCATGTCTCCCGGATCCTCGCCAAACTGGACCTCAACAACCGTGTGCAAATCGCCCTGTTGGTCCATGACGCGGGTCTCCTGGACGATGTTTAGGCTGGACGCATGGACGTCATCGATATATCGGTCGCTCCGGATTTCAACGAGGACCCTTACGCGTACTACGCCCACTGGCGTGAGCTGGGACCGGTCCACCATCTCCATGACCCACGGGGTTTCGACTTCTGGCTGATCGTCGGATACGAGGAGGCCCGCGCCGCGTTCACCGACCCCCGGCTGGCCAAGTCCCCCCAGGCGGTGGGGAACCCGGTCTACGAGATCCATCCGATCGGGCCCAACCTCCTGGAGACCGACCCGCCGGACCACACCCGGCTGCGGCGGCTGGTCTCCCGCGAGTTCACCGCCCGCCGGGTGGAACAGCTCGCCCCCCGGATCTCGGAGATCACCGCCGGGCTGCTGGACGCGCTGCCGCCCACCGGGCGCGGCGATCTGATCGAGGCCCTGGCCTTCCCGCTGCCGATCACGGTGATCTGTGAACTCCTGGGCATCCCGGCCGGGGACCGGGAGACCTTCCGCCGCTGGTCCCAGGAGGTGGTGGCGCCCAGCAGCGAGGCGGCCGGGGTCCAGGTGCTGGACGAGCTGTCCGCCTATCTCGACACCCTCATCGCGGCGAAACGGAACGGCGGGGCCGCCGACGACCTCTTCTCCGCGCTGATCACCGCACATGACGAGGACGGCGACCGGCTCTCCGTACCGGAGCTGCGGGGGCTCGGCTATCTGCTGCTGGTCGCGGGCCATGAGACCACCGTCAATCTGATCTCCAACGCGACCCGGGCGCTGCTCGCCCACCCCGCGCAGCTCGCCGCCGTCCGGGCCGATCCCTCGCTGCTCGACGCGGTGATCGAGGAGAGCCTGCGGTACGAGGGCCCGGTGGACACCGCGACCGGCCGGTACACCACCGTCCCGGTCGAGATCGGCGGCACCGTGATACCCGCCGGGGCGACGGTGATCGTCGGGATCGGGGCGGCCGGCCGCGACCCGGCGCGCTTCCCCGACCCGGACGCCTTCGACATCGGCCGGGACACCCGCGGCCATCTGGCCTTCGGGCACGGCATCCACTTCTGTGTCGGCGCGCCGCTGGCCCGGCTGGAGGCGAGGATCGCCCTGGAGGCGCTGCTGACCCGCTTCCCCGGGCTGGCCGCCGATCCGGCGGCGGGGCCGCCCGAGTGGATGCCGGGCCTGCTGATGCGGGGCACCCGCACCCTGCCCGTCCGCTGGTGAGCGGGTCCGCGCCCCGTTCCCGCCAGGGGCCGGGGCGCGGCCGGGCTCAGCCGGCGGCCGCGGGGGCCGGGCCCACCGGGACCTCCGCGATCCGCACCGGGCGCCGCTCCCGCCGGGAGCGCTCGCACGCCTCCGCGATCCGCAGCGCCGCCAGCGCCTCCCACCCGTCGCAGGGGTTCTCCGCCTCGCCCCGGGCCACCCGGACGAAGGCGTGCAGCTCCGCCTCGTACGCGGGGGCGAACCGCTCCAGGAAGCCGGGCCACGGCTGCTCCGGCGCGCCCGGCCCCCCGGGCTCGGCCGAGGTCAGCGGGGTCCGGTCGGCCAGCCCCACGGCGACGGTGTCCCGCTCGCCCGCCAGCTCCATCCGTACGTCGTACCCCGCGCCGTTGCACCGGGTCGCCGTCGCCGTGGCGAGCACCCCGTCGTCGAGGGTGAGCACCACCGCCGCCGTGTCCACGTCGTCCGCCGCGCGGAACATCGCCGGGCCCGCGTCGGAGCCGGTCGCGTACACCTCCACGACCTCCCGCCCGGTGACCCAGCGCAGTATGTCGAAGTCATGGACGAGGCAGTCCCGGTACAGACCGCCGGAGAGCGGCAGATAGGCGGCGGGCGGCGGCGCGGGGTCCGAGGTGATCGCGCGGACGGTGTGGAGCCGGCCGAGCCGGCCCGAGCGCACGGCAGCGCGCGCGGCGGTGTACCCGGCGTCGAAGCGGCGCATGAAGCCGAGCTGGAGCACGGTGCCCGCCGACTCCACCGCGTGCAGCGCGCCGAGGGTCCCCGGCAGATCGACCGCGATCGGTTTCTCGCAGAAGGCGGGCACTCCGGCCGCCGCCGCGCGGCCGATCAGTTCGGCGTGGGAGGCGGTCGCCGAGGCGATGACCACCGCGTCCACCCCCGAGGCGAAGAGGGCTTCGGTCCCGGCGACCGCCGTGGCCCCGGTCCGGTCGGCGATCTCGGCCGCCCTCGCCGGATCCCTGTCCGTCACCACCAGTGAGCCGACCTCCGGATGGCGGCCGAGCACCGCCGTATGGAAGGCGCCGATACGTCCCGTTCCGATGACTCCGATGCGCATGCGCCCAAAATGGAGCCAGCCGGGCGCCGTGTCAAGAGTTTGTCCTGACATCCGGACTTCCGGACTTCCCGGCTTCCCGCCGTCATCGGCGGCGACTACGCTCGCCCCGTGCCCACTCAGCCCAGACGTGTATCGGAAAGCTCCCTCTCCCTCCAACTCGGCGTGGACCGCACCAGTCCGGTCCCGCTCTACTTCCAGCTCTCCCAGCAGCTGGAGGCGGCGATCGAGCGGGGGGTGCTGACCCCGGGCAGCCTGCTCGGCAATGAGATCGAGCTGGCCGGGCGCCTCGGGCTCTCCCGGCCGACCGTACGCCAGGCGATCCAGTCCCTGGTGGACAAGGGACTGCTGGTACGCCGTCGCGGGGTCGGCACCCAGGTGGTGCACAGCCAGGTCAAGCGCCCGCTGGAGCTGAGCAGCCTCTACGACGACCTGGAGGCGGCCGGCCAGCGCCCCGCCACCGTGGTGCTGCGCGACACCGTCGCCCCGGCCGGGGCCTCGGCCGCCGCCGCCCTCGGGGTGGCCGAGGGCACCGAGGTCCGGCTGATCGAGCGGCTGCGGTACGCCCATGGCGAGCCCATGGCCCTGCTGACCAACCACCTCCCCGCCGGGCTGCTCGACTGCGACACCGGGGCGCTGGAGGCCACCGGCCTCTACCGGCTGATGCGGGCCGCCGGGATCACCCTGCACAGCGCCCGCCAGTCGGTCGGGGCCCGCTCGGCCGACGCCGGGCAGGCGCAGAAGCTCGCCGAGGAGCCGGGCGCGCCGCTGCTCACCATGGAGCGCACCACCTTCGACGACACCGGGCGGCCGGTCGAGCACGGCTCCCATCTCTACCGGGCGTCCCGCTATGCCTTCGAGTTCCAGCTCCTGGTCCGCCCCTGAGGGCCCGACCGGGTCCCCCATGTCTGGCCCGTAAGAATGTTCGGACAAAGTCTTGACGGGGCAACCCGGCCGCCGTAGAAACGCACCCAGCCGCAATCGGGCGGCCGGGAGGGAAGGCGGTTCCGACCCATGCGTACGCATCGCACGGCCACGGCCCTGTTCGTCATGTGCGCCCTTGTCGTCGTCACCGGATGCAGCGGATCCGGCGGGAAGAAGTCCGAGGACCGGCCCGACCGGGGCGGCGGTGGCGGGGTCCCCGCGGCCACCGAACGGCTGAAGATCGCCATGGTGACCCACTCCGGCGAGGGCGACACCTTCTGGGACATCGTCCAGAACGGCGCGAAGGTCGCCGCCCGGAAGGACAACGCCGAATTCCTCTACGCCGCCCACAAGGAGGGCAAGGAACAGGCCCAGCTCGTCCAGACCTATATCGACCAGAAGGTCGACGGGCTGATCGTCACCCTCGCCAAGCCCGAGGCCATGAAGGCCGTGGTCAAGAAGGCCGTCGCCGCCGGCATCCCGGTGATCACGATCAACTCCGGCGGGGAGTTCCAGCGCGAGGTCGGCGCACTCGGCCACATCGGCCAGGACGAGTCCGTCGCCGGTGAGGCCGTCGGCGAGGCGCTGAACGAGCGGGGGCGCAAGAAGGCCCTCTGTGTCATCCACGAACAGGGCAATGTCTCCCTGGAGGCCCGCTGCGCCGGAGTGAAGAAGACCTTCCGGGGCACGGTGGAGAATCTGAATGTCGAGGGGGTCAACATGCCCCAGTCGACCTCCTCCATCGAGGCCAAACTCCAGAGCACCCGGGACATCGACACCGTCGTCACCCTCGGCGCCCCCTTCGCCGCCGCCTCCGTGAAGGCCCGATCCGGCGCGGGCAGCAAGGCCGAGGTCGACACCTTTGACCTCAACGCCGAGGTGATCAAGCGGCTCAAGGCCGGGGAGATCGGCTTCGCCGTCGACCAGCAGCCCTATCTCCAGGGATATCTCGCCGTCGACCAGCTCTGGCTGCACAAGGTCAACCGCAACACGGTCGGCGGCGGCAGGCCCGTCCTCACCGGTCCGGCGCTGGTCACCCGGGACGACGCCGAGGCCCTGGAGAAGCTCACGGCCGAGGGCACCCGATGACCCGCCGGGCCCGGCTCCCGGCGCCCCGCGCACTCCCCGCCCCGACGGCCCGGGTAACCCTCCCGGGGTATGCCGTCCGACGGTGCGACGGGCACCCGGCGCACCCGATGCCCACCCGCCGACCGGCCGTGACCCATACTTGGGCGGTTGGGGTGCGACAAACCGCCCCCCGGTCGCACCGGACAGTACGGCAAGAAGGGCACGGCACCGTGGCAAGGGCAAGGACAGGGGTACGCGCACTGGGCGCGGTGCTGGCGGCGGTGCTCGGGGCCTCCCTGGCGGGATGCAGCAGCACCGGGGGCAAGCGCGCCGAGGACGCCCGCAAGGCCCAGGCCGCGGCGGGCAAGGCCGCCGTCTCCACCCCCCGGTGGACCTTCGCCATGGTCACCCACTCGGGCGATGGCGACACCTTCTGGGACATCGTCCAGCGCGGAGCCGAGGAGGCCGCCGCCAAGGACAACATCAACTTCCTCTACTCCAAGAACGACGAGGGGCAGCAGCAGGCCCAGCTGGTCCAGACCGCGATCGACAAGAAGGTCGACGGGCTGATCGTCACCCTCGCCAAGCCCGACGCCATGAAGGCCGTGGTCAAGAAGGCCGTCGACGCCGGCATCCCGGTGGTCACCGTGAACTCGGGCTCCGAGGAGTCCCGTGCCTTCGGCGCGCTCACCCATATCGGGCAGAACGAGACCATCGCGGGCGAGGCCGTCGGCGACGAGCTGAACGAGCGCGGGCGCAAGAAGGCCGTCTGTGTCCTGCACGAGCAGGGCAATGTCGGCCATGAGCAGCGCTGCGCCGGGGTGAAGAAGACCTTCGACGGCGAGGTGCAGAACCTCTATGTCGAGGGCACCAACATGCCCGACGTCCAGTCGTCCATCGAGGCCAAGCTCCAGACCGACCGCTCCATCGACGCGGTGGTCACCCTCGGCGCCCCCTTCGCGGACACCGCGGTCAAGGCCAAGGACTCCGCGGGCAGCAAGGCCGAGGTCGTCACCTTCGACCTCAACGCCAAGGTCGCCGCCGCCGTCAAGGACGGCACCCTCGGCTTCGCCGTCGACCAGCAGCCCTTCCTCCAGGGGTACGAGGCCGTCGACCTGCTCTGGCTCTACCGCTACAACGCCGATGTCCTCGGCGGCGGACAGCCGGTGCTGACCGGCCCGCAGATCATCACCCGCGAGGACGCCGGTGAGCTGGAGGACTACACCAAGCGGGGGACCCGATGACCGCCGGCGCACCCCCGGCCGACGCCGGGAAGGGCAGCGACGAACGGCTGCTGCACACCCCACCGCTGCGCCGCCTGCTGGGCCGCCCCGAGCTGGGATCCGTGGTCGGCGCGGTCGCGGTCTTCATCTTCTTCTCCCTGGTCGCCGACTCCTTCCTCCAGACGTCCAGCTTCTCCACGGTGCTGTACGCCTCCTCCACCATCGGGATCATGGCCGTACCGGTCGCGCTGCTGATGATCGGCGGCGAGTTCGATCTCTCGGCCGGTGTGCTGGTCACCAGCTCCGCCCTGATCTCCTCGATGGTCAGCTATCAGATGACGGCGAACGTCTGGGTGGGCGTCCTGGTGTCGCTGCTGGTCACCCTGGCGGTCGGGGTCTTCAACGGGGTGCTGCTCACCCGGACGAAGCTGCCCAGCTTCATCATCACGCTGGGCACCTTCCTGATGCTGACCGGGCTCAATCTCGGCTTCACCAAGCTGATCAGCGGCACGGTCTCCACCAAGTCCATCGCCGACATGGAGGGCTTCGCCTCCGCCAAGGCGCTCTTCGCCTCCGAGTTCACCTTCGGCGATGTCACGATCAAGGTCACCATCCTGTGGTGGATCGGACTGGTCGCGCTGGCCACCTGGATCCTGCTGCGGACCCGCTTCGGCAACTGGATCTTCGCCGTCGGCGGCGGGCCGGACGCCGCCCGCGCGGTCGGTGTCCCGGTCACCCGGACCCGGATCTTCCTCTACATGGGCGTCGCCTTCGCCGCCTGGATCTCCGGACAGCATCTGCTCTTCTCGTTCGATGTGGTCCAGTCCGGCGAGGGCGTCGGCAATGAGCTGATCTACATCATCGCGGCCGTCATCGGCGGCTGTCTGATCACCGGCGGCTACGGCTCCGCGATCGGCTCCGCGGTGGGCGCGTTCATCTTCGGCATGACCAGCAAGGGCATCGTCTACGCGGAGTGGAACCCGGACTGGTTCAAGTTCTTCCTCGGCGCGATGCTGCTGCTGGCCACCCTGCTGAACGCCTGGGTCCGCAAGCGGGCGGAGGCGACCACACGATGACGGGGGACGGCGACACGATGACGGGGGACGGCGACACGATGACGGGTACCGCTCTGGTCGAGCTGGACGACGTCAGCAAGTACTACGGCAACATCCGGGCCCTGGAGGGCGTCTCGCTGGTGGTGCACGCCGGGGAGATCACCTGTGTCCTCGGGGACAACGGCGCCGGCAAGTCCACCCTGATCAAGATCATCGCAGGGCTGCACCAGCATGACGCGGGACGCCTCGCCATCGAGGGCGAGGAGACCCGTCTCGCCAGCCCCCGGGAGGCCCTGGACCGGGGGATCGCCACCGTCTACCAGGACCTCGCGGTCGTCCCGCTGATGCCGGTGTGGCGGAACTTCTTCCTCGGCTCCGAGCCGGTGAAGGGCTCCGGCCCCTTCAAGCGGCTCGATGTGGCGAAGATGCGCGAGACCACCCGGACCGAGCTGCTGCGGATGGGCATCGACCTGCGCGATGTGGACCAGCCGATCGGCACCCTCTCCGGTGGTGAGCGGCAGTGTGTCGCCATCGCCCGCGCCGTCTACTTCGGGGCCAAGGTGCTCGTCCTGGACGAGCCCACCGCCGCCCTCGGCGTCAAGCAGTCCGGTGTCGTCCTCAAGTACGTCGCCGCCGCCCGGGACGCCGGTCTCGGTGTGGTGCTGATCACCCACAACCCGCACCACGCCTATCTCGTCGGCGACCGCTTCGTCCTGCTCAAGCGGGGCACCATGACCGCGAGCCACTCCAAGGACTCGGTCACCCTCGACGAGCTGACCCGCCAGATGGCGGGCGGCAGCGAGCTGGACGACCTCCGCCATGAGCTGGAGCGCGCCACCCCCGAGCCGCCCGCCGGCTGAGCCGCCCCGGCGCGCCTCCTCGCCGCGCCCCGGCGCGTGTCCGCCCGTACCCCGGCGTGGGTCCGATGCCGTCACACCGCACCGGACCCGCGCCGGGGCCCGTACCGCCGCCCACGCCCGCCGGGTGCGCAAGTGGCAGAATCGTCCGCGGCGGGCGCCGCCCGCCGCCGGACCCCGTACGGAAAGCCGCCGCACGGCCCCGGCCCCGACGACACCAGGGACGACGCGACCCGTGCGAGCAGCACCCGCCCTCCTCACCTCCGCAGCCCGGGACCTCACCCGGTGAGCGGCTACCGCGAACTCGCCCACCGCGGCTCCGCCCGCGGCACCGTCCTGCGTACCTCCGGCCCCCGGGAGCGCCGCTCCCATCTGACCGCGCCCCGCGTCCCCACCGTGGGCATCGACATCGGCGGCACCAAGGTGATGGCGGGCGTGGTCGACGCCGACGGCGTCATCCTGGAGAAGGTCCGTACCGAGACCCCCGACAAGTCCAAGAGCCCCAAGGTCGTCGAGGACACCATCTGCGAGCTGGTCCTCGACCTCTCCGACCGGCACGATGTGCACGCGGTGGGCATCGGGGCGGCGGGCTGGGTGGACGCCGACCGCTCCAAGGTCCTCTTCGCCCCCCATCTGGCCTGGCGGAACGAGCCCCTGAGGGACGCCCTCTCCGCCCGGCTCGCCGTCCCGGTCCTGGTCGACAACGACGCCAACACCGCCGCCTGGGCGGAGTGGCGCTTCGGCGCCGGCCGGGGCGAGGATCATCTGGTGATGATCACCCTCGGGACCGGTATCGGTGGCGCGATCCTGGAGGACGGCCAGGTCAAGCGGGGCAAGTACGGGGTCGCCGGCGAGTTCGGCCATATGCAGGTCGTCCCCGGTGGCCATCGCTGCCCCTGTGGCAACCGGGGCTGCTGGGAGCAGTACAGCTCCGGCAACGCCCTGGTGCGGGAGGCCCGTGAGCTGGCCGCCGCCGAGTCCCCGGTCGCCCACACCCTCATCGACCGCGTCGGCGGCAATGTCGGGGACATCACCGGACCGCTCATCACCGAGCTGGCCCGTGAGGGCGACCCGATGTGTGTGGAGCTGCTCCAGGACATCGGCCAGTGGCTCGGGGTCGGCATCGCCAATCTCGCCGCCGCGCTCGACCCCTCCTGCTTTGTCATCGGCGGCGGGGTCAGCGCCGCCGACGATCTGCTCATCGGCCCGGCCCGGGACGCCTTCCGGCGCCATCTCACCGGCCGCGGCTACCGCCCGGAGGCCCGGATCGCCCGCGCCGAGCTGGGCCCCGAGGCGGGCATGGTCGGCGCCGCGGACCTCGCCCGGCTGGTCGCCCGCCGCTTCCGCCGGGCCAACCGCCGCCGGGTGGAGCGCCATGAGCGGTACGAGCGGTACGCGCAGGCGCTGCGGAACTCCACCTCCGTCCGCTCCGCCCCGGAGCAGTAACCGTCCCGGAGCAGTAACCGTCCCGGAGCGGTAACCGGCCCGGAGCGGCAGCCGCCCCCGAGCGGGAGCCACCCCGGAACAGGAGTCGACCGGGGGCGGGCCGGTACGGGGGCAAGCGTCCCCGTCCGCCGGATTCCTCCCCCACTGTCCGGGACCCGTAGACTTCACAGCCTGTCCGCACCACCCCAGGAACTTTCGCGAGCCTTCAGGAACCTCCCCCTCATGACCGTCCCGCGCCAGCCCACCTCCCCGGACGACAGCCCCCGGCCCCCCGAGGGGCGGCGGCGGATGATCCTCCGCCGCTGGTTCACGGCGATCACCATCGTCCTGCTCATCGGCATTCCCGCCGGATATCTGGTGATCTCCGCCCAGCAGAGCCGTGAGAGCGGCCGGGACAAAGCGACCGAATCATCCGCCAGCGGACTGCGCGAGAGCTGGCCCTCGCAGATGAAGCGGCGGATCTTCGAGGTGCCCATCCCGGCCAAATCCACCGAAGTCGCCTACTTCGAGACCAGCAACTGGCGCACCAGCCGCCTGTATGTCCAGTTCACCACCACCCCGTCCGGACTGGACCGCTTCCTCACCAAAACGGGCACCCCCCGCGACACCCTCCGCGAGGGCGGTGTCACCATCGGCGACCGCGACGCGGACACCGCCGGCTGGGACTTCACCACCGACCGGGAGTGGTACGGCACCGAACGCGACGGCAAGCGGCCCCGCCCCGACCGGGACATCGTCGTGGACCTGACCGATTCCACCCGGCCCACGGTGTATGTCGTCTCCACGGCGACCCCCTGAGAGGCACCTGAAGGTGTGAGCCGAGGGGTCCGCGCCCCCCGCTGACCCCGGAGTCACTACGGTGGGGCGGGTGAGTGAGACGCAGATGCCCCCCCCACGCGCCGACGATGCCCCACCGGACCCTCCAGTACCGCATCGACGGCCCCGACGACGCACCCGTCCTCATCCTCGGCCCCTCTCTCGGGACGACCTGGCACATGTGGGACCGGCAGATCGCGGAGGTGTCCCAGGAGTGGCGGGTCCTCCGCTACGACCTGCCGGGCCACGGCGGTGCCCCCGCCCACCCCGCGCACTCCGTCGGCGAACTCGCCGACCGGCTGCTGGCCACCCTCGACGAGCTGGGCATCCACCGCTTCGGTTACGCGGGCTGCGCCATCGCCGGGGCCATCGGCATCGATCTGGCGCTGCGCCACCCCCAGCGGCTGGCCTCGCTGGCGCTGGTCTCCGCCTCGCCCCGGTTCGGTACCGCCGACGAGTTCCGCCGCCGGGGCGTCGTGGTGCGGACCAATGGCCTCGACCCGATGGCGCGCAGCGCCCCCGAGAGCTGGTTCACCCAGAACTTCGCCGCCGCCCAGCCCGCGATCGTGGAGTGGGCCGTGACCATGGTCCGCACCACCGACCCCGGCTGCTACATCGCCGCCTGCGAGGCGCTGGCCGCCTTCGACGCCCGTGCCGAGCTGGGCAGGGTCGGGGTGCCCACACTGGTCCTGGTGGGCTCCGAGGACCAGATCACCGGCCCCGCCGAGGCCCGCACCCTGGTCGCCGGGATACCCGACGCCCGGCTCGCCCTGGTGCCCGGGGCCTCCCATCTCGCCCCCGTGGAGCAGCCCGCCGCCGTCACCGATCTGCTGCTGCGCCACTTCGCCGGGGTCGCCCAGGACACCCACTCCGGCATCCCCGTGCCGACCGGTGTCCCGGCGCAGCCCGTGCCCGCCGGGTCCGTTCCGGTCGCCCCCATCGCCGAGATCGCCCCCGCGGCACCCCCGCCGCCCCCCGAGACCCCCGCCGACCCCCTCGGCCCGGGGACCAGGATCCGCCGGGAGGTGCTGGGCGACGCCCATGTCGACCGGGTCACCGCCGAGGCCGGCACGGACGGCTTCACGGCCGACTTCCAGTCCCTGGTCACCCGGTACGCCTGGGGCGAGGTCTGGGCCCGGGACGGCCTGGACCGGCGCACCCGCAGCGCCGTGACGCTCGCCGCCCTGGTCGCGGGCGGCCACCGGCGGGAGCTGGCCGTGCACACCCGGGCCGCGCTGCGCAACGGCCTCACCCCGGACGAGATCCGGGAGATCCTGCTGCACACCGCCGTCTACTGCGGCATCCCCGCCGCGAACGCCGCCTTCGCGGTCGCCGGTGAGGTGATCCGGGAGGAGACCGCGCCCAGCCCGTAGCAGGATGGGAGCCATGAGGCTCACCAAGCAGAGGCATTCCTGTGTCCGGCTGGAGAAGGACGGCGCGACCCTGGTGATCGATCCCGGGGCCTTCAGCGAGGAGGACGCCGCCCGGGGCGCCGACGCCGTACTGATCACCCATGAGCACCCGGACCACTTCGACGAGGGACGGGTGCGCGCGGCGCTGGAGTCCGGGGCCGAGGTGTGGACGCTCGGGAGTGTCGCCGGGCGGCTGGCGGCGGCGTTCCCCGGCCGGGTGCACACCGTGGGCCACGGCGACACCGTCACCGCCGCCGGATTCGATGTCCGGGTCCACGGCGAGCTGCATGCCGTGATCCACCCGGATCTGCCGAGGATCACCAATGTGGGGTTTCTGGTCGAGGGGACGCTCTTCCACCCCGGTGACGCGCTCACCGTGCCCGACACCCCGGTCGACCTGCTGATGCTGCCGGTCCACGCCCCCTGGAACAAGATCTCCGAAGTGATCGACTACGTCCGCGAGGTCCGCCCCCGGCTCGCCGTCGACATCCATGACGCCCTGCTGACCGAGATCGCACGGCCGATCTACGACAACCAGATCGCCCTGCTGGGCGGCGCGGAGCACACCCGTCTCACCCCCGGGGAGAGCATCGACCTGTGACGACCGGTCCGTCACGGTACGTGACTGTCGTACCCCGGCGTTAGGCTTCCCTCCATGCGCATCGCCACCTGGAACGTCAACTCGGTCACCGCCCGGCTCCCCCGGCTGCTCGCCTGGCTGGAGAGCAGCGGCACGGATGTCCTGTGCATACAGGAGACCAAGTGCACCGAGGAGCAGTTCCCCGCCGAGCAGCTCCGGGAGATCGGCTATGAGTCCGCCGTCCACGCCGACGGCCGGTGGAACGGCGTCGCCCTGGTCTCCCGTGTGGGCCTCGCCGATGTCGTCCGGGGGCTGCCCGGCGGCCCCGAGTACGGTGGCGTGGCCGAGCCCCGGGCGGTCTCCGCGACCTGCGGCCCGGTCCGGGTCTGGTCGGTCTATGTGCCCAACGGCCGGGAGGTCGCGCACGATCACTACACCTACAAGCTGGCCTGGCTCGCCGCGCTGAAGGAGGCGGTCGCCGCCGACGCCGCGGGCCCCCGCCCCTTCGCCGTCCTCGGCGACTACAACATCGCCCCCACCGACGACGATGTGTGGGACCGCGCGGCCTTCGAGGGCGCCACCCATGTCACCGAGCCGGAGCGGGCCGCCCTGGCGGAGCTGCGCTCGACCGGTCTCGCCGATGTGCTGCCCCGCCCGCTCAAGTACGACCACCCCTTCACCTACTGGGACTACCGCCAGCTCGGCTTCCCCAAGAACCGCGGTATGCGCATCGACCTGGTCTACGGGAACACCCCCTTCGCGGACGCCGTCAAGGACTCCTATGTCGACCGTGAGGAGCGCAAGGGCAAGGGCGCGTCCGACCACGCACCCGTCGTGGTCGACCTGGAGGTCTGAGCCCGATCCGGGGGCCGTACCGTGCGCGCCTGTGGTGCGCACGGCCCCGGGGATGCGACGCTGAGTGGTATGAACATCCCTTTCTTGGACAACTGGCTCAAGAAGCAGGGCGCGCGGCCCTCACCCGGGGATTCCACCGACGAGAGCGACCCGGAGCGCGCCGAGGGCATCGCCGAGCTGCTGTCCGAGTGCGAACTGCTGCGGGTCCGGGCGGAGGAGCGCGGACTCGCCCTGGACGACACCCCGGCCTCGCTCACCGCCCTCGACCAGCTCCCGCCGCGCTGGCGCGACGACCCGGAGGAGCTGCCCTGGGTCGGCAATGACGCCGGGCTCTACCTCGGTACGGTCATCGTGCGCACGGTCCCGGGCGCGCGCTGGCACATCTGGCCCGGCGGCCACCCGGTGGTCCGGCTCGCCTCCGGACGGGAGATCGGTGTGGTGGAGGCCGGGCTCGACTGGGCCCTCACCGGGGCGCCCCAGCTCGCCCAGGTCTATGCCGAGGCCGCCGAGGCATGACCGCCGGTACCGGCCGCAGCCCACGGCCGGGGCGGGTCACCTCAGCGGCGAAGGGGCGGGGCGCCTCGGTGGTAAAGCGGTAAATACGGCTTATGCCCGCCCATGCGTGTCGGGCGCGAACTCCCCGACCGGCCTGGATAGTTTGCGCTGACCCGAGAACCGATGAGTGGGGCAGGGCAGCGTATGGCCGTCGTCGATCCGTTGATCGAACTGCGGGGCGTCAACAAGCACTACGGACAGTTGCACGTACTCCAGGACATCGACCTCGCCGTCGGGCGCGGTGAGGTGGTCGTGGTCATCGGACCGTCCGGCTCCGGCAAGTCGACCCTCTGCCGCACCATGAACCGGCTGGAGGCCGTCGAGTCCGGGGACATCCTGATCGACGGGAAACCCCTCCCCGACGAGGGCAAGGGGCTCGCCGCCCTCCGTGCCGACGTGGGCATGGTCTTCCAGTCCTTCAACCTCTTCGCCCACCGCACCGTCCTCGACAATGTCTCGCTCGCCCCCATCAAGGTCCGGGGCCGGAAGAAGGACGAGGCCACCCGGCGCTCCCGGGAACTCCTCGACCGTGTCGGACTCCTCTCCCAGGCGGAGAAGTACCCCGCCCAGCTCTCCGGCGGCCAGCAGCAGCGGGTGGCCATCGCCCGCGCGCTCGCCATGGACCCCAAGGTCATGCTCTTCGACGAGCCCACCTCCGCCCTCGACCCCGAGATGATCAACGAGGTCCTGGAGGTGATGCTGCAACTCGCCCGGGACGGCATGACGATGGTCGTCGTCACCCATGAGATGGGCTTCGCCCGCTCCGCCGCCAACCGGGTCGTCTTCATGGCCGACGGCAGGATCATCGAGGACCGCTCCCCGGAGGACTTCTTCACCCACCCGGAGACCGACCGGGCCCGGGACTTCCTCTCCAAGATCCTCAAGCACTGACCGGGGGCGCAGGCACGATGGCACGTACCCGACACGCCCCCGCGGCGCTGCTGCTCGCCCTGCTGCTCGTCCCGCTCCTGGCGGTCGCCGGCTGCGGCAAGGAGGGCAGCCCCCCGGTGAAGGGCCCCCAGCCCGAGGCGCTGCCCCAGTACCGGGTGAACACCTCGTTCCGGCTCGACTCCTCCCCGACCTGGCGCCGCGCCGAGAAGCGGGGGCACTTCACCGTCGGCGTCAAGGAGGACCAGCCCTACCTCGGCGAGAAGGACCCGGCGACCGGCCTCTACTCCGGCTTCGACATCGAGATCGCCCGGATGGTCTCCGCGTCGCTCGGCCTCGACCCGGCCCGTATCCGCTTTGTCACCATCGCATCCGCCAACCGCGAGACCGCCCTCCAGAACGGGCAGATCGACTACTACGTCGGCACCTACACCATCAATGACAACCGCAAGAAGCTCGTCGGCTTCGCCGGGCCCTACTACATGGCCGGCCAGGATCTGCTGGTCCGTGCGGACGAGACCGATATCCACGGCCCCCAGGACCTGGCCGGCAAACGCGTCTGCTCGGCCACCGGCTCCACCCCGTACCAGCGCATCAAGGAGGACTACCCGAAGGCCGACCTGGTCGCCTACGACACCTACTCCATCTGTGTCGACAATCTGCTGACCTACCAGGTCGACGCCGTCACCACCGACAACGCCATCCTCACCGGCTATGCCGCCAAGGCCCCCGACGAACTCCGCGTCGTCGGCGCCCCCTTCTCCCAGGAGCCCTACGGCATCGGCGTACCCCGCTCCGACAACGCCCTCCGCTTCGCCATCGACGACGCCCTCGCCGAGAACGAGGCCAACGGCAACTGGGAGAAGGCGTACGACGCCACCCTCGGCCTCTCCGGAGTCCCCGCCCCGAAGCCGCCCCCGATCGACCGCTACCCGGCGGGCTGAGGTGAGCCATGGACGTACTGACCGACAACTTCTCCGTCTATGCCGAGGGCTTCCTCGGCACCGTCGAACTGACCTTCTTCGCCTCGCTCCTCGCCCTCGCCCTCGGCTTTCTGATGGCCGCCTTCCGGGTGGCACCCGTCGGCGCGCTGCGGGCCATCGGCACCACCTGGGTGACCGTGCTCCGCAACACCCCGCTCACCCTGCTCTTCTTCGCGGTGCTCCTCGGACTGCCCCGCTTCGGCCTGGTGCTGCCGTTCACCGTCTTCGCCGTCCTGGCACTCGGCTGCTACACCTCCGCCTTCATCTGCGAGGCGCTGCGCGCCGGTATCAACACCGTGCCCCGGGGCCAGGGGGAGGCCGCCCGCAGCCTGGGAATGAGCTTCGGCCAGACCCTGACCCTGGTGGTGCTGCCCCAGGCGTTCCGTACCGTCATCCCCCCGGTGGGCTCCACCCTGATCGCCCTGGCCAAGAACTCCGCCATCGCCGGGGCCTTCAGCGTCACCGAGCTGCTCAGCACCTACAAGACCCTCAGCGAGCTGGGCTACAACATCGTCTGGACCTTCGTCTGGATCGCCGTCGGCTATCTGATCATCACCCTCACCATCAGTGCGCTGTTCAACGTGCTGGAGAAGCGCTATGGGGTTGCCCGATGACCGATTCCACCGCTCTCTACGACATCCCCGGGCCCCGGACCCGCCGCCGCCACCGGCTCTACGGCGTCCTCACCACCGCGGCCATCGTGGCGCTGCTCGGCTGGATCCTCTACCTCCTCTTCGACACCGGGCAGTTCACGGCGGCCAAGTGGGCCCCCTTCGAGTACAAGGGCATCCAGGAGCTGCTGCTGCGGGGGCTCGGCAACACCCTCAAGGCCTTCGCCTACGCCTCCGTGCTCTCCCTGGTGCTCGGCGGGATCCTCGCCTGCGGCCGGCTCTCCGACCACGCCCCGGTGCGCTGGGTCGCCACCCTGCTGGTGGAGTTCTTCCGCGCCATGCCGGTCCTGGTGATGATCTTCTTCATCTTTGTGGCGCTCAAGGTCCAGCCGCTGCCCGCGCTGGTCGCCGGGCTCACCCTCTACAACGGATCGGTCCTCGCCGAGGTGTTCCGCGCGGGTGTCCACTCGGTGGACCGAGGGCAGCGGGAGGCCGCATACGCCCTCGGTCTGCGCAAGACCCAGGTCATGACCTATGTCCTGGTGCCACAGGCGGTACGGGCGATGCTGCCCGCCATCATCAGCCAGCTGGTGGTGGCGCTGAAGGACACCTCCCTGGGCTACCTGATCACCTATGAGGAGTTCCTGCACGCGGGCAAGCTCATCGCGTCGAACCTCGACTACGATCTGCCGTTCATCCCCGTGGTGATGGTGATCTCCCCGATCTACATCGGGCTCTGCATGCTGCTCTCCTGGTTCGCCACCTGGGTGGCCAGACGGCAGCGCCGCAACCCGAAGACGGAGGCCGTGGACATCGCCCCGGCCGAACCAGGGACACTGCTGCCCGGGGATCCCACGGCCACCGGGAGGATGTAGGACCGGACAGCAGTGCAGGGCATCAACCGGGCCCGAAGGCGGCAGCCGGTGATCACTCCTCGCGCAGCGGCACCGACAGGCGGGACGGGTCGCCGGTCGGCGAGGAGAAGGTCAGCTGCGCCCCGGCCGGGTTGTGCTCGTTGTAGAGCGGGTCCACGGTGTCGACGACCACGGCGAGACGGTGGCCTGCCGGAACGTCATAGGCGGTGGAGAACAGCTCCAGGTCGACGGCGAACGGCGAGCCGGGTGTCCGGCCGTGGAAGGTGTACGGGGCACTGGTGACCAGCCTGCCGAGGCCGAGCGGCCCCACGTCGTAGAGATAGGCGACGAGGGTGCCGCTCGACCTGGTGGCGGTGACCGTGGTGTGCAGCCGGGCCGTGCCGCGGATCCGCTGCGGCGAGGCGTACCGCTCGGTCTGCCACACCGCCGCGAACGCGCGGGGCAGCAGCGGGAGGGAGGCGACCGGGGGCACCCGGAGGAACTGGTCCAGCATCCCGGAGAGGAAGACGGTGCCGCCGTTGGCGCCGGAGTCGACACCGGTGGCGATCCGCTGGGTGCCGTCCAGGGGCACCACCCGCTCGGCGCGCCCCACCGAGGCCCAGTCGCGGTACCCCTCGTACCCGCCGTCGGAGCGGGACTTCAGCCGGACCGGCGGTTCCCGGTCGACCCCGTTGTCCACGCCCCGCAGATGGTGGTCGAGCCAGCGGCGGGCGCTGGTCCAGGTGTCGTTGGGCAGCCCGAAGAGCCCGGTGGCCTCCGCCGTGGCATGGTCGCCGGGGCGGAACTCCAGCCGCTTGGGCCCCTTGAGCCGCTCGTAGAAGGCGGCGTACTGGTTGGGCGGGAAGATCGAGTCGCCCCAGGCGTTGCCGAGCATCACGGCCGTGCCATGGGCGTTGATCCGTGCCACCCGTTCGGCGGGGGAGCGCTTCTTCCCCCACGCGATCATGGATTCCTCGCGGTCCAGCCGGGAGCCCAGGAAGTCCGCCATGACCTGGCGGAGTTCGGCGCTGGGGCGCCCGGTGAGAAAGCCCGCGCCGGTGAGCAGCGCGGCCGCCTGGCGGTGCTGGGTGCGTCCGCTGTAGATGGCGTCGATGAGATCGGCCCAGCCGCTGAGCGCCACCACGGCCCTGATCCTTGGGTCCTCGGCCGCCGCCAGCAGACTGATCCCGGCGCCGTAGGAGACCCCGGCCATGCCGATCCGCCCGGGGTCGGCGGGGGTGTGGGCGAGGGCCCAGTCGATGACCCGGGAGGCGTCGGCGATGTCCGGGGCCCCGGCGACCTCGATCTCGCCGCCGGACTGCCAGAAGCCGCGGGAGTTGTACCCGATGACCACATAGCCGGCGGCGGCGAGCTGCTTGGCCTGGGCGAGATACTCGATCTGCGGCATCGCCCAGCTGGTGGGCAGGACGACCAGGGGGTACGGGCCGCCGCGCGCGGCTCCCGCGGGGGTGACCACATTCGCCTTGAGCACGGTGCCGCCGTCGCCGGGGATGTCGACGAAGCGGACCGAGGGGGCCGGGGTCGCCGACTCCGCGCCGGCGGTCGTGACGGTGGCGGGCGCGGCGGCGGCCACCGGCCCGGTGAGCAGAGCGATGGAGACGGCGCCGGTCGCGGCGGTGCGCAGGGCCTGTCGGGTACGTCCCACGGGTCCCTCCTCGGGGGAGTGCGGTGGGTGCGGGGGGTCTGGGCCGACCGTAACCGGAACGGCTTACCATCGGTAACTCCCCGGTAAGTTACGCGGCGGTAACGATTACTCGCCCCCGTCGCCCCAAGCGTCGTACCGTCAACTTCGGCCAACCACGCTGTGTTCTGCGCCTCCTCGCGGTCGAAATCCGGACGGAGCACGGGAGGTGGGGCTACAGTGCGCGCACAGCTGTGGACCGGAGGTAGGAATGACTCGCTCAGCCGGGCGGAACGCGGCGGTGTTCACCGCCGTCGCGGCCCTGATGTCCTCGGTGGCCGCGGTGGCCCCCGCCGCGTCCGGGGCGGCGCCGCAGGAGCGGTCCCGGACCCCGGTGAAGGTCCCGGTCGCCGTCGGCCACGGCGGCGCCGTCGCCAGTGTGGACGCCGACGCCTCCGCCGCCGGGATCGAGGTGCTGCGGCGCGGCGGCAACGCGGTGGACGCCGCCGTCGCGACCTCCGCCGCGCTCGGGGTCACCGAGCCGTACTCCGGGGGCATCGGCGGCGGTGGCTACTTCGTGGTGTACGAGGCGGCCACCGGCAAGGTGCGCACCGTCGACGGCCGGGAGACGGCACCGCGTTCGGCCGACTCCTCGCTCTTCCTGGAGAACGGCAGGCCGATCCCGTTCGAGGAGGGCCAGACCAGCGGCCTGGGGGTCGGGGTCCCCGGCGTCCCGGCGACCTGGGACACCGCGCTGGCCGCCTGGGGCACCCGCCCCCTGGCCGAACTGCTGAAGCCCGCCGAGCGGCTGGCCCGCGACGGCTTCCGGGTCGACGCCACCTTCCGCGCCCAGACCCAGGCCAACCAGGCCCGGTTCGCGGACTTCCCCGACACGGCGAAGCTCTTCCTGCCGGACGGCCGGCTGCCGGTCGTCGGCTCGGTCCTCAAGAACCCCGATCTGGCCCGCACCTACCGGGAGATCGGCCGGGAGGGCACCCGCGCGCTGTACCGGGGGGACATCGCCCGGGACATCGTCCGTACGGTGCGCACCCCCCCGGTCGACCCCAAGGCCACCCGCACGGTGCGGCCCGGCGGTCTGACCGCCCGGGATCTGCGGGAGTACGAGACGATCCGCCGCGCGCCCACCCGGATCTCCTACCGGGGGCTGGACGTCTACGGCATGGCGCCGTCCTCCTCCGGCGGCACCACGGTCGGCGAGGCGCTGAACATCCTGGAGCGCACCGATCTGTCGAAGGCGACCAAGAGCCGCTATCTGCACCGCCTCATCGAGGCCAGCCGGATCGCCTTCGCCGACCGGGGCCGCTGGGTGGGCGACCCCGCCTTCGAGAAGGTGCCCGTGGAGGGGCTGCTCTCGCAGAAATTCGCCGACGCCCGGGGCTGTCTGATCCGGAACGACGCCGTGCTCACCAGCCCGCTGGCCCCCGGTGACCCGCGTTCGCCCAAGCGCTGCAAACTGGCGGGCAAGCCGGTGCCCCTCGTCCATGAGGGCGACAACACCACCCATCTCACCGTCGCCGACAAGTGGGGCAATGTCGTCGCGTACACCCTGACCATCGAGTCGACCGGCGGCAGCGGCATCACCGTGCCGGGCCGGGGCTTCCTGCTCAACAACGAGCTGACGGACTTCTCCTTCGCCCCGGCCAACCCGGCGGTGCACGACCCCAATCTGCCGGGGCCCGGCAAGCGCCCGCGCTCCTCGATCTCCCCGACGATCGTGCTGGACGACGGTGAGCCGCTGCTCGCGGTGGGCACACCGGGCGGCTCGACCATCATCACCACCGTCCTCCAGACGCTGACCAACCGCCTGGACCGGGGGATGCCGCTGGTGGAGGCCATCGCGGCGCCCCGGGCCAGCCAGCGCAACCAGAGCCTGACCGATATCGAGCCCGCGCTCTGGGAGGGCTCCCTGCGGCCCGGACTCGAACGGATCGGCCATCGCTTCCGGCTGACCCAGGAGATCGGCGCGGCGACCGGGGTGGAGCGGCTGCCCGACGGGCGCTGGCTGGCCGCCGCCGAGAAGGTCCGCCGGGGCGGCGGTTCGGCGATGGTCGTCGAGCCGGACCCGGACCGCCGCTGATCCCCGTACCGCCCGTCGCTCTCCCTGCCACACAGGTACCGCCCGTCCGGGTCCGACACCCGGGCGGGCGGCACGCGTTCACCGCCGGGCGGGCCGACGCGGCCCCGTTAAAGCAGGGATTCGGGGTGTTATGCGGTAAAGGTTGCCTTTCCATGCATATCGCAGAGAAAGGCCCTGTGGCCCATGCTCGTCCAGGCGTTCGCCCTCTCCACCGCGCTCGGTGTCGCCCTGCTGCCCGTGCCCGCCCAACCGGCCCCGGAGGGCGGGCCCGAGCGGATCGCCGCCGTCCCGGGGGCGGGCGGCGGCGCGCGGGCGGGCGGTGGTGCGGCGGAGCCGGTCACGGCGGCGGCGCTGCTGGCGCGGGTGGCGGGGTGCGCCCAGATCTCCCGCGGCCTCTACCGCACCGATCTCGCGTCGGCGGCCACGGTCCCGGTCTGTGACGCCGGGGACGCGGTGTTCTGGAAGGCGGATCTCGACATCGACTGCGACGGCCGCCCCACCGCCCGCTGCAACTCCGCGACCGATCCGTACTTTCTGCCGCACACCGCGTTCGGCGGCTCCGACGGGCAGCCGCTGAACGCGGAGACCCTGCCGTTCGTGGTGGTGCCCGCGCCCAGCCCGCTCTGGCGCTTCCCCGAGTGGGGGATCGGCGGCGGATCGGTGGTCGCGGTCGTCCACGGCGACATCGTGCGCTTCGGTGTGGTGGGGGACACCGGGCCCGCGCGGACCATCGGCGAGGCGTCCTATGCGATGGCCGAGGCGCTGGGTATCGACTCCGACCCGCGGACCGGAGGGGCCGACGCGGGGGTGACCTACATCCTCTTCAAGAACGCCCGGGTCGCCCCGATCGACAGCCATGCCGCCGCCGTGGCCCGGGGGGAGGAGCTGGCGCGGAGCTTTCTGACGGCCCGGGGCTGAGCGGGGGAGCGGGCGGCGGGGCCGGGACCGGCCTCAGGGGACGCGGAGGCCTTGAGGAGAATCGGTGGCCTCAGAGGACCGTGAGCAGCCGGGGGCCGTCGTCGGTGATCGCCACCGTGTGCTCCGCGTGCGCGGCGCGGCTGCCGTCGAGGCTGCGGATGGTCCAGCCGTCCCGGTCCGTCCAGTGCCGGTCGCCGCCGCCCGCGATCACCATGGGCTCGATCGCCAGCACCATGCCATGGCGCAGCGGCACCCCGCGCCCGGGGCGGCCCTCATTGGGGACGGAGGGGTCCTCGTGCATGCTCCGGCCGATCCCATGGCCGCCGAGGCCCTCGGGGATCCCCACACCCGCCCGCCGGCACACCTGGCCGACGGCGTGGGCGATGTCCCCGATCCGGTTGCCGACGACCGCCGCCTCGATCCCCGCGCGCAGGGCGTCCTCGGCGACGGCGATGAGCGCGGTGTCCTCGGGGCGGGCCCGGCCCACGGTGAAGCTGAGGGCGGCGTCCCCGGCCCAGCCGTCGAGGACGGCCCCGCAGTCCACGCTCACCAGGTCGCCGTCGCGCAGCCGGTAGTCATGGGGCACGCCATGGACGACGGCGTCGTTCACGGAGACACAGAGGACGGCGGGGAAGGGGGTGGGGGCCCAGGCGGGGTGGTAGCCGAGGAAGGGGGAGGTGGCCCCGGCCTCCGCCAGCACCGCGCGGGCCGCACGGTCCAGGTCCAGCAGGGAGGTGCCGACGGCGGCGGCCTCCCGGGCGGCGGTGAGGGCACGTGCCACGATCCGTCCGGACGCGCGCATCGCCTCGATGGAGGGGTCGCTCTTGAGCTGCATCATGCCAATTACTATACCGGTCCGACCGTTATTCTCATACCGGTCCCACCGGCATTAGAATAACGGCATGGTGCGTACACCCCTCACCCCCGAAGAGCGCGAACGCGGCGAGCGGCTCGGCCGGCTGCTGCGGAGCGCGCGCGGCGACCGCAGCATGGTGGAGATCGCGGCGGGTGCCGGTGTCTCCGCCGAGACCCTGCGCAAGATCGAGACCGGCCGGGCGCCGACCCCCGCCTTCTTCACGGTCGCGGCCCTCGCGGCGGAGCTGGGCCTCTCCATGGACGATCTGATGTCCCGCTGCGCCCTGAGTCCGGCGGCCTGACACCCCCGGAGTCCCTGACACCCCCGGGGCCCGCGAGCCCGGCGGCCCGACACTCCCGGAACCGCGAGCCCGAGGGGGCCGGTTCGACGGGGTTCCCGGGGTCGCCCGGACCCCCGCCGGGGCGTACGCTCGCCGGGTGACCGCCGACGATCTGGCCAAAGCCCGGTACATCAGTGTGACCACCTACCGCAGGGACGGCACAGGGGTCGCCACCCCCGTCTGGTTCGCCCTGGACGGCGGACAGCTCCATGTCTGGACCAACAGCGAATCCTGGAAGGTCAAGCGGCTGCGCCGCGACCCCCGGGTCACCGTCGCCGTCTGCGATGTGCGCGGCCGGATCGCCGACGGCACCCCGCACCGCACCGGCACCGCCGAACTGCTGGACAACCCCTCCGCCATCCGTACCCTGGTGGCCCGCAAATACGGCTGGCAGTTCTGGCTGATCGACCGGCCCGCCGCCCTGTTCCGCCGGGGCGTCCGGCCGCACACCGGGATCACGATCACCCTGGATCCCCCGTCCGGGTGAATCCCGATCCGGTGCTCCGGGGGGTGGCGATGGTCTTGCCCCAGCCTGTGGCGGGGCTTACGTTCTCCCTCTACGCACCGCGTCTACGTGCGTAGAAGCTCTCTGACGCCCGGCCGAAGGAGCAGCTCGTGACCCATGTCGTACGCGCCGCGCTGGTCCAGGCGACCTGGACCGGCGACACCGAGTCGATGATCGCCAAACATGAGGAACACGCCCGTGAGGCCGCCCGCCGGGGTGCCCGGGTCATCGGCTTCCAGGAAGTCTTCAACGCCCCCTACTTCTGTCAGGTGCAGGACCCCGAGCACTACCGCTGGGCCGAGCCCGTCCCCGACGGGCCCACCGTCCGGCGGATGCGGGAACTCGCCCGGGAGACCGGCATGGTGGTCGTCGCCCCCGTCTTCGAGATCGAGGACTCCGGCTTCTACTACAACACCGCCGCCGTGATCGACGCCGACGGCACCTTCCTCGGCGCCTATCGCAAGCACCACATCCCGCAGGTCGAGGGGTTCTGGGAGAAGTTCTACTTCCGCCCGGGGAACAAGGGCTGGCCCGTCTTCGAGACCGCCGCCGGCCGGATCGGCGTCTACATCTGCTACGACCGCCACTTCCCCGAGGGCTGGCGGCAACTCGGCCTGGAGGGCGCCCAGCTGGTCTACAACCCGTCCGCCACCTCACGCGGTCTCTCGGCCCACCTCTGGCAGCTGGAGCAGCCCGCCGCCGCCGTCGCCAACGAGTACTTCATCGCCGCGATCAACCGGGTCGGCCGGGAGGAGTACGGGGACAACGACTTCTACGGCACCAGCTACTTCGTGGACCCGCGCGGACAGTTCGTGGGCGAGGTCGCCAGTGACACCACCGAGGAACTCGTCGTCCGGGACCTCGACTTCGACCTGATCGACACCGTGCGCCGGCAGTGGGCCTTCTACCGAGACCGGAGGCCCGACGCCTACGAGGGGCTGGTGCGTCCATGAGCCTGCTGGACCGGCACCGCGCCGTCCTCCCCGACTGGGTGGCCCTCTACTACCGTGACCCCATCGAGCTGGTCCGGGGCGAGGGGCGCCATGTCTGGGACGCCGGCGGACGCCGCTATCTGGACTTCTTCGGCGGCATCCTCACCACGATGACCGCCCACGCCCTGCCCGAGGTCACCAAGGCGGTGAGCGAGCAGGCCGCGCGGATCGTCCACTCCTCCACCCTCTATCTCAACCGCCCCATGGTGGAGCTGGCCGAGCGGATCGCCGCCCTCTCCGGCATCCCCGACGCCCGGGTCTTCTTCACCACCTCCGGCACCGAGGCCAATGACACCGCCCTGCTGCTGGCCACCGCCCACCGGGGCGGCAACCAGATCCTGGCGATGCGCAACAGCTACCACGGCCGTTCCTTCTCCGCCGTCTCCCTCACCGGGAACCGCGCCTGGTCGCCGACGTCGCTCTCCCCGCTCCAGACGCTCTATGTCCACGGCGGTGTCCGCACCCGGGGCCCGTACGCGCAGCTGACCGACGCCGGGTTCATCGCCGCCTGCGTCGCCGACCTGGAGGATCTCCTCGGTCACACCCGGGCACCGGCCGCCCTGATCGCCGAGCCCATCCAGGGCGTCGGCGGCTTCACCTCACCCCCCGACGGGCTGTACGCGGCCTTCCGGGAGGTCCTGAACCGCCATGGCGTCCTGTGGATCTCCGACGAGGTGCAGACAGGCTGGGGCCGCACCGGGGACCACTTCTGGGGCTGGCAGGCCCATGCCGCCGCCGGCCCGCCCGATCTGCTGACCTTCGCCAAGGGCATCGGCAACGGCATGTCCATCGGCGGGGTCGTCGGCCCCGCCCGGATCATGAACTCCCTGGACGCCCACTCCATCTCCACCTTCGGCGGTTCCCCCGTCACCATGGCGGCCGGGCTCGCCAACCTCACCCACCTCCTGGAGAACGACCTCCCGGGCAACGCCCGCCGGGTCGGCGGTCTGCTGATCGAGCGGCTGCGGGCCATCGCCGGTGGAGTGCCCGCCGTCCGGGAGGTACGCGGCCGGGGGCTGATGATCGGGATCGAACTGGTGCGGCCCGGCACCGACGAGGCCGACCCCGAGGCGACCGCCACCGTCCTGGAGGCCGCCCGGGAGGGCGGTCTGCTGATCGGCCGGGGCGGCGGCCACAACACCAGCGTGCTGCGGATCGCCCCGCCGCTGAGCCTCACGATCGCCGAGGCCGAGGAAGGCGCCGGCGTACTCGAACAGGCCCTGCGGACCCTGTGACCCCGCCCGGGGGCCCGGGAGGAGCCGGGCAGGACCGGACCCGCACCGCCCGGCTCCTCCCGGGCCCCGTCACCCGTATCCGATGGGAGCGCACCCGCAATGAGCAGTGCCACCCGCACCGTGATCCGCGGCGGACTGGTCGTCACCGCGGCCGATGAGATCCATGCCGATGTCCTGATCGAGCAGGGCCGGGTCGTCGCCCTCGCCGCCCATGGCTCCACCGTCGCCGAGTCCTGGACCGCCGACCGGACCGTCGACGCCACGGACCGCTATGTCATCCCGGGCGGTGTCGACGCCCACACCCATATGGAGCTGCCCTTCGGCGGCACCTTCGCCTCCGACACCTTCGAGACCGGCACCCGCGCCGCCGCCTGGGGCGGCACCACCACCATCGTGGACTTCGCGGTCCAGACCATCGGGACGAGCCCCCGCGCCGGGCTGGACGCCTGGTACGCCAAGGCCGACGGCGTCTGCGCCATCGACTACGCCTTCCATATGATCCTCTCCGATGTCGACGAGCGGTCCCTCAAGGAGATGGACCATCTCGTCCAGGAGGGCGTCACCAGCTTCAAGCTCTTCATGGCGTACCCGGGTGTCTT
Organism: Streptomyces sp. NPDC000594; assembly: GCF_040299965.1. NCBI lineage: Bacteria > Bacillati > Actinomycetota > Actinomycetes > Kitasatosporales > Streptomycetaceae > Streptomyces > Streptomyces sp. NPDC000594. Next base: position 133,563 of record NZ_JBEPCY010000005.1, read on the forward strand.
CTACAGCGACGACGGGAAGATCCTCCGCGCGATGCAGCGCGCCTCCGCCGACGGCGGGCTGATCATGATGCACGCCGAGAACGGCATCGCCATCGACGTCCTGGTGGAACAGGCGCTCGCCGAGGGCCGTACCGACCCCCGCTACCACGGTGAGGTCCGCCGGGTCCTGCTGGAGGCCGAGGCCACCCACCGGGCCATCCAGCTCGCCCGGGTCGCGGGCAGCCCGCTCTATGTCGTCCATGTCTCCGCCGAGGAGGCCCTCGCCGAGATCGCCGCCGCCCGGGACAAGGGGCTGCCGGTCTTCGGCGAGACCTGCCCCCAGTACCTCTTCCTCTCCACCGACAACCTCGCCGAGCCGGATTTCGAGGGGGCCAAGTATGTGTGCAGCACCCCGCTGCGGCCCCGGGAGCACCAGGCGGCCCTCTGGCGCGGGCTGCGCACCGACGACCTCCAGGTGGTCTCCACCGACCACTGCCCCTTCTGCTTCAGCGGCCAGAAGGAGCTGGGCCGCGGCGACTTCTCCCGTATCCCCAATGGACTCCCGGGCGTGGAGAACCGGATGGACCTGCTCCACCAGGCCGTTCTCGACGGACACCTCACCCGCCGCCGCTGGATCGACATCGCCTGCGCCGCCCCGGCGCGGATGTTCGGCCTCTATCCCAAGAAGGGCACCATCGCGCCCGGTTCCGACGCCGACATCGTCGTCTACGACCCGCACACCGAGCAGACCCTGTCGGTGCGCACCCACCACATGAACGTCGACTACAACGCCTACGAGGGCAGGCGGATCACCGGCCGGGTGGAGACGGTCCTCTCGCGCGGCGAGGTCGTCCTCGACCGGCGGACCTGGACCGGCCGTGCCGGACACGGCCGGTACACCCCGCGCGGAATCTGTCAGTACCTCGGCTGAACAGAAGGAGTGAGCCAGGCCCATGGATTTCGGAATCGTCCTCCAGACCGACCCGCCGGCCTCCGCCGTCGTCTCGCTGATGCGGCGAGCGGAGCGTCAGGGCTTCCGCTACGGCTGGACCTTCGACTCGGCGGTGCTCTGGCAGGAACCCTTCGTCATCCACAGCCGGATCCTGGACCACACCGAGCGTCTGATCGTCGGCCCCATGGTGACCAACCCGGGGACCAGGACCTGGGAGGTCACCGCCTCCACCTTCGCCACCCTCAACGAGATGTACGGCAACCGCACGGTCTGCGGCATCGGGCGCGGTGACTCGGCGATGCGGGTCGCCGGGCGCCGCCCCACCACCCTGGCCCACCTGGGGGAGGCGATCGAGGTCATCCGGGATCTCGCCGAGGGGCGGGAGGCCCTGGTGGGCGGGGTGCCGCTGCGGCTGCCCTGGGTGCGGGACGGACGGCTGCCGGTGTGGATGGCGGCGTACGGGCCGAAGGCGCTGGCCCTGGCCGGGCGGATCGCCGACGGGCTCATCCTCCAGCTCGCCGACCCCTATCTCACCGGGACCATGGTCGCGGCGGTCCGTACCGCCGCGTCCGACGCCGGACGGGACCCCGACGCGATCACCATCTGTGTGGCCGCCCCCGCCTATGTGGGCGACGACCTCGACCACGCCCGGGAGCAGTGCCGCTGGTTCGGCGGGATGGTCGGCAACCATGTCGCCGATCTGGTCGCCCGCTACGGCGAGCACTCCGATGCCGTCCCCGAGGCGCTGACCTCGTACATCACGGCACGGAACGGGTACGACTACAGCCACCACGGCCGGGCCGGGAATCCGTCGGCGGACTTCGTCCCGGACGACATCGTGGACCGCTTCTGTGTGCTTGGCCCGGCCGAGGCGCAGGTGGAGAAGGTACGGGCGCTGCGCGATCTGGGTGTCGACCAGTTCGCCCTCTACGCCATGCACGACGCCAAGGAGGAGACCGTGGACGCCTATGGGGCCTCGGTCATCCCCGCGCTGGGCTGAACCACCCCGCGCCGGGACCCTCGTGCGGGCACCCGTGCCGGTCCCGGTGGCGGGGCCGGCACGGATGCCAGGGGCCTACGGCACCCGGGCGATCCACTCCGGGGTGGAGAACTTCTCCGTCACCAGCTCCCGGGCGCGCGCCAGTTCCTCGTCGGTGACCCGGGAGTCGGTCAGCCCGTACCGCCCCCGGAAGGAGTCGATCATCCGCTCGATGACGGCCTCCCGGGGCAGCCCGGTCTGCCGGCGCAGCGGGTCGACCCGCTTCTTGGCGCTGGTGGTGCCCTTGTCGGAGAGCTTCTCCCGGCCGATACGGAGCACTTCGAGCATCTTGTCGGCGTCGATGTCGTACGCCATGGTCACATGGTGGAGCACGGCCCCCTGGCCGGTGCGGGTGCCGCCGCCCGCGACGCTGCCCACGACCCGCTTCTGGGCCGCGCCCGCGATCTTGCCCGCCTCGGTGGCGATGTCGTTGAGCGGCTGGTACCAGGCCTTGACGCCCATGTCGCCGAGGGCGCCGAGGACCCAGTCGTCCAGATAGGCGTAGCTGTCGGCGAAGGAGAGCCCGGAGACCAGCGCCTCGGGGACGGAGAGCGAGTAGGTGATGGTGTTGCCCGGCTCGATGAACATCGCGCCGCCGCCGCTGATCCGGCGGACCACCTCGATGCCGTGCCGCCGCGCGGCCTCCGCGTCGACCTCGTTGCGCAGGGACTGGAAGCTGCCGATGACCACGGCGGGCGCTCCCCACTCCCACACCCGCAGCGTCGGCGGGCGCCGCCCGGCCGCGACCTCGGCGGTGATGACCTCGTCCAGCGCCATATGGAGCGCGGGGGACTGCGGGGCGTCGTGGATCAGCTGCCAGTCGTAGTCGGTCCAGTCGGTGGCATGGGCCAGCGCCCGCCGCACGGCCACCCCGATGCCCTCGGAGGTCAGCCCGAACATCTCGGTACCGGGCGGCAGCGCCGCGTCGATCCTGGCGGCGAGCCCCGAGGCGTCGGTGTCCACCGGGGCGCCCTCCAGCGCCCGGTCGATGGCGAGGATCGCCTCGTCGGGCTCCAGGAAGAAGTCCCCCGCCACCCGGACGTCGCGCAGGACGCCGTCCGCCGCCTCCAGGTCGACGACCACGAGCTTGCCGCCCGGGACCTTGTACTCGCCGTGCATGCCGGAGCCTTTCGCCGCTGTGTGCTTCCGTCCGCGGCGCCGGTCACCCGGACGCGTACCGCCGGGTCATCGGGACCCGTACCGCCGGTCGCCGGGACCCATACCGATGGACACACCACTGGTCGTGCCACGGACATCAGCAGCCTACTCCCGGGGCGGCGGCGGGCCCGTCCCCGGAGCCCGCCGCGGCCGTGCTTAGCTGGACATATGATCGATGATTTTCTTGCCGGTAATCAGACCGCCGTCGAGGAGGCGATCCGCAAGGCCGCCGCCGCCGAGATCCTGCCCCGCCACCGCCGTCTCGCCGACGCCGACATCGTCTCCAAGAGCGGTCCGCACGATCTGGTCACCACCGCCGACCGGCTCGCCGAGGAACACCTCACCGCCTCCCTGACCGCCCTGCTGCCGGGCTCCGTCGTGGTGGGGGAGGAGGCGGTCCACGCCGACCCGGAGCTGTACGGGGCCCTGCGCGAGGAGCGGCCCGTGTGGATCGTCGATCCGGTCGACGGGACCCGCCAGTTCGTCCGCGGCGAGGACGGCTTCTGCACCCTGGTCGCCCTCGCCGTCCGGGGCGAGACCCTGGCCTCCTGGACCTACGCCCCCGCACTCGGCCTGATGGCGACCGCCGTCCGCGGCGGCGGGGCCTTCCTCGACGGCGAGCGGCTGCACGCCGGGGAACCCGCCCCGGACGCCGTCCTCGATGTGGCCACCTCCCACCCCGACTACACCACCGACGCGCAGAAGCGGGCCCTGCTCGGGCTGCGCACCGAGGGCGTACGGCCCAGGCCGTGCGGCTCCGCCGGGCTGGAGTACCTGGCCGTCGCCCGGGGCGAGCTGGACGCCGTCGCCTTCAGCTGGGAGCTGGCCTGGGACCACGCTGCCGGGCTGCTGCTGGTGACCGAGGCCGGCGGGGACCACCGGACCCTCACCGGGGAGCCCTTCCGGATCGGCGGCGACAACACCCTGCCCTTCACCGCCGCCCGCTCGGCGGGCACCGCCGAGCGGATCCGGGAGCTGCTCGCCGCCCAGTAGCGGCCCGGCGCGCGGGGGTGGGCCCCGACACCCCCGCGCGCACCCCACCGGGCCCCGGGCCCGCACCGGCCACGCCCCGGGTCCGGCCACCCGCCGGGCGGGAATATCCTGGGACCCGGTCCCTCGGGACGTCATCGGATGCAAAGGAGTCCGGGTGTGACACCGATGCTGGACGCCGTCGTGGTGGGGGCGGGCCCCAACGGCCTGACGGCCGCGGTCGAACTGGCCCGCAGAGGGCACTCGGTCGCGGTCTTCGAGGCCCGGGAGACCGTCGGCGGCGGCGCGCGCACCGAGGAGCTGACCCTGCCGGGCTTCCGGCACGACCCCTGCTCCGCCGTCCACCCGCTGGGCATCGGCTCCCCGGCCTTCGCCGGGATGCCGCTGGACCGGTACGGCCTGGAGTGGCTCCACCCCGAGCTGCCGATGGCCCACCCCTTCGACGACGGCACCGCCGCCGTGCTCGCCCACTCCGTCGCCCGTACCGCCGCCTCCTTCGGCCCCCGGGACGCGGGCGCCTACCGCCGGCTGATCACCCCCTTCCTCGGCCGCTGGGACACCCTGGTACGGGACTTCATGTCCCTGCCGCTGACCGCCCTGCCCCGCGACCCGGTCGGTCTGGCCCGCTTCGGCGCGGTCGGACTCCTCCCGTACACCGCGCTGATGCGGCGCTTCCACGACGACCGGGCCCGCGCCCTGCTCGCCGGACTGGTCGCCCATGTCATCGCGCCCCTGAGCGGCCCCGGCACCAGCGGGGTCGGGCTGCTCTTCGCGCTCGCCGCGCACGAGAAGGGCTGGCCGCTGCCGCGCGGCGGCTCCCAGTCCATCTCCGACGCCCTCACCGCCTATCTGCGCGACCTCGGCGGCGAGGTGACCACCGGTTACGAGGTCAAGCGGCTGGACGAGCTGCCCCCGGCCCGCGCCTATCTCTTCGACACCTCGCCCACCGCCCTCGCCCGGATCGCGGGCCTCGGCCGGGCGTACGAGCGCTACCGGTACGGCGCCGCCGCCTTCAAGATCGACTACGCCCTGGACGGACCGGTGCCCTGGACCGCGCCCGAACCCCGGGTGGCCGGTACGGTCCAGATCGGCCCCGGCAGCCGGGACATCGCCACCGCGCTGCGGGCGGCCACCGGCGGATCGGCCCCCGAGACCCCCTTCCTGATCACCGCCCAGCCCAGCCTGGTCGACCCCGGCCGCGCCCCGGCGGGCCGCCATGTCTTCTGGGCGTACGGGCATGTCCCCCACGGCTGGCGCGGCGACCTCACCGACGCCGTCGAACGGCAGATCGAGCGCTTCGCCCCCGGCTTCCGCGACCGGGTGCTCGCCCGCGCCACGGCCGGACCCCCGCAGCTCGCCGCGGGCAACGCCAACTATGTCGGCGGCGACATCGCCTGCGGCGCCGCCAGCGGGCTCCAGCTGCTCCTGAGACCCCGGCCCACGCTCTTCCCGTACGCCACCCGCCACCCCGCCGTCTTCCTCTGCTCCGCCGCCGCCTGGCCGGGACCCGGGGTGCACGGCATGTCCGGGCACAACGCCGCCAAGGCCGTCTGGCGCGCCCTGCGGAAGGGCGACCGGCGATGACCGAGATCCGCCTCCACCAGGGCGACATCACCCTGATGAGCGTCGACGCCATCGTCAACGCCGCCAACTCCTCGCTGCTCGGCGGGGGCGGCGTCGACGGCGCCATCCACCGCCGGGGCGGCCCCGAGATCCTGGCCGCCTGCCGGGCGCTGCGCGCCTCCCACTACGGCCGGGGCCTGGCCACCGGGCAGGCGGTCGCCACCACCGCCGGGCGGCTGAAGGCCGGCCATGTCATCCACACCGTGGGCCCGGTCTGGTACCCCGAGGAGGACCGGAGCGAGCTGCTGGCCTCCTGCCACCGGGAGTCCCTGCGGGTGGCGGCGGAGCTGGGCGCGCGGACCGTCGCCTTTCCGGCGATCTCCACCGGGGTCTACGGCTGGCCCCTGGACGACGCCGCCCGGATCGCGCTGCGCACCGTGACCGAGCACGCCGGGCCGCCCCTGGAGACGGTCTGGTTCGTCCTCTTCGACGCGTATGCCTACGCCGAGTTCGCCGCCGTCCACCGGAAGTGATGGACACGGTCGACCGGGAAACCGCTCAGACGAATCATGAAGTCGGCGGACGGGCACCAGGCAGGGGCAGGGTGATGTCGTTTTTCCGCCAGCAGACCCGTGCGCGGTACCGGATCCTGGAGTCATGCACACCGAGACCGAGCGCTGTGTCCGCGCCGTCCAGTCCAAGGACGCCCGCTTCGACGGCTGGTTCTTCACCGCCGTCCTGACCACCGGTATCTACTGCCGTCCCAGCTGTCCGGTGGTGCCCCCCAAGCCCGAGAACATGACCTTCTACCCGAGCGCCGCCGCCTGCCAGCAGGCCGGGTTCCGCGCCTGCAAGCGCTGCCGGCCCGACACCAGCCCCGGCTCCCCCGAGTGGAACGCGCGCGCCGACACCGTCGCCCGGGCCATGCGCCTGATCGGGGACGGTGTGGTGGACCGGGAGGGCGTCCCCGGGCTCGCCGCCCGGCTCGGCTACTCCACCCGGCAGATCGAGCGGCAGCTCGGCGCCGAGGTGGGCGCGGGCCCGCTCGCCCTCGCCCGTGCCCAGCGCGCGCAGACCGCCCGGCTGCTCATCGAGACCACCGCCCTGCCGTTCGCGGAGGTCGCCTTCGCGGCGGGCTTCTCCTCCGTCCGCACCTTCAACGAGACCGTCCGCGAGGTCTTCGCCCTCGCCCCCGGCGAGCTGCGCGCCCGGGCGGCCCGCTCCACCACCCCGGGCCCGCCCGCACCCGGGGTGATCACCCTGCGGCTGCCCTACCGGGAACCCCTCGAACCGAGCAATCTGTTCGGCCATCTCGCCGCGACCGCCGTCCCCGGGGTCGAGGAGTGGCGGGACGGCGCCTACCGGCGCACCCTGCGGCTGCCCCATGGCCATGGCACCGTCTCGCTCACCCCCCGGCCCGGCCATATCGCCTGTCGGCTCGCCCTCACCGACCCGCGCGACCTCACCCTCGCCATCAACCGCTGCCGCCGGCTGCTCGACCTCGACGCCGACCCGGTGGCGGTGGACGGCCGGCTGCGCCGGGACCCGCTGCTGGCGCCGCTGGTCGACGCGGCCCCCGGCCGCCGGGTGCCGAGGACGGTGGACGCGGCCGAGTTCGCCGTACGGGCCGTCCTCGGTCAGCAGGTCTCCACCGCCGCCGCCCGTACCCACGCCGCCCGGCTGGTCCGGGCCCACGGCGAGCGGATCACGGACCCCGGCGGCGGGCTCACCCATCTCTTCCCCTCGCCCGGGGCGCTGGCCGGTCTCGACCCCGAGACCCTGGCCCTGCCGCGCAGCCGCCGTACCACCCTGACCACCCTGGTGGCGGCGCTCGCCGACGGCTCGCTGAGCCTCGGCGTCGACACCGACTGGGACGAGGCCCGCGCCGCCCTGGGCGCCCTGCCCGGCTTCGGCCCCTGGACCGTCGAGGTGATCGCCATGCGCGCCCTCGGCGACCCCGATGCCTTCCTCCCCGGCGACCTCGGCATGCGCCGGGCCGCCACCGCCCTCGGGCTGCCCGGCACCCCCGCCGCCCTCACCGCCCACGCGGCGGCCTGGCGGCCCTGGCGGGCCTATGCCGTCCAGTACCTCTGGGCCACCGACGACCATCCCATCAACCATCTCCCGAGCTGAGGACGTCCGCCATGACCAGGCAGCACACCGTTGTCGACAGCCCCTACGGCGAGCTGACCCTCGTCGCCACCGACGGGACGCTGAGCGGGCTCTACATGACCGACCAGCGCCACCGCCCCGACGAGGCCACCTTCGGCGAGCGGGACGCGGCCCCCTTCACCGAGGCCCTCCGCCAGCTGGAGGCGTACTTCGCCCGGGAGCTGACCGATTTCGATCTTCCGCTCGCCTTCGCGGGCACCGACTTCCAGCGCCGGGTCTGGGAGCGGCTGCTGGCCATCCCGTACGGGGAGACCCGGACCTACGGCGAGCTGGCCGAGGAGCTGGGCAACCCGGCCGCCTCCCGTGCCGTGGGGCTCGCCAACGGCAAGAACCCCGTCTCCATCATCGTCCCCTGCCACCGGGTCATCGGCTCCGGCGGCAGCCTGATCGGCTACGGCGGCGGACTGCCCCGCAAGCGCAGGCTGCTCGCCTTCGAGGCGGGCGGTACGGATGGGAGCGCCGCGCCCGGCGGTGACACCCTGGCGCTCTTCTGACCGGGCCCGTTCCCGGCGGGGCCCGGGGCCGGGGAGCCTATGGGACGGTCACCGGGCTGCTGTCCACCAGCTCCACCGGGCCCCGCCCCGCCGCCAGCGCCCCCAGTGCGGAGGCCACCCGCTCCGCCAGCCGCTCCGGCAGGAACCCGGGCAGCTCGGCGGGGGCCACCAGCCGCCAGGAGAGCAGCTCCGACTCCTGGAGCCTGATCGCCGAGAACCGCTCCGGGTCCAGGACGCCCCCGTCGTAGACATAGGCCGCGATCGGCGGCCGGAGCGGGCCGCGCGACCAGTCGACGGCGAGCAGCGGGCCGGGCTCGATGTCCAGCCCGACCTCCTCCAGGGTCTCCCGGCGGGCGGCGTCCCGCGGGGACTCCCCGGCGTCGGACTCGACCGTGCCGCCGGGCAGGGTCCACCCCTCGCGGTAGTTCGGCTCCACGATCAGACAGCGGCCCCCGGGGTCGCGGACCAGCAGGGAGGCGGCGGCGAGGATCCGGGGAAGGGATGCGATATAGGTGGCGTACTCCGTGGTCATGGGAGCCACCCTAGGGTCTTTCATCGGGATCGGGCTGGACTGCGGGCCCTGGGGCGGGGGCCCGCGGGGACGCCGAAGGGCCCGGACACCTGGGGTGTCCGGGCCCTTCGGGCGTTGTCGCCGGGGGCGTCAGGAGTGGTGCGCCGTCCGTGCCTCACGGCGGTTGTAGCGGAAGGTGTTCACCCGCCGCGCCGTCGCGAAGAGCGGGATCACCGCGCCCAGGACCACCTGGAGCGCACAGCCCGTCTGGAGCAGCATCTGACCGCCGGGCGCGTCGAAGGCCCAGGCCGCCAGCAGCCCCATCGCGGAGACGATCCAGCCGAGCATCGCCACCGCGAGGACCCCGCGCGGCTTCGGGTACTCCACCCGGCTCACCATCAGCCAGGCCGTGCCCACGATCGCCAGCAGCGTCGGGATGAACGGCAGCTCCAGCAGGACGATGGAGACGATGGTGAGCGCGCCGAACGGGCTCGGCATGCCCTGGAACATGCCGTCCTTCATCGTCACACAGGAGAATCTGGCCAGCCGTAGCACCACCGCGAGGAGCACCACGATCGCCGCCACCGCGGAGACGTTCTGATACGCCCGGTCGTCGACCATGCCCCAGACCAGGACGAAGTAGGCCGGTGCGAGTCCGAAGCTGATCAGATCGGAGAGGTTGTCCAGCTCCGCGCCCATCGGGGAGCTGCGCAGCTTGCGGGCCACCAATCCGTCGAACAGGTCGAACACCGCCGCCGCCAGCATCAGGATCACGGCGGTGGCGGCGCTGTGGCGCGCCATCCCCGTCTCCTGGCTGCCGGTGATGTGCGGGATGAGGATTCCGGTGGTGGTGAAGTACACCGCCATGAATCCACAGGTGGCGTTACCGAGCGTGAGGGCGTCCGCTATCGAGAGACGGAGCGAGAGAGGCATCTCCTCGGCTTCGTCCTCGGCGTCCGCCTCCGCTTCGGCGACCCACCCGGCCTGTGTATCAGGATCAATCACGGTCAATGCGAGTCACCCCCGCGGTCGTGGTCTGACCGACCTCGACCGCGACCTCGACACCCTCGGGAAGATAGATGTCGACGCGCGAGCCGAAGCGGATCAGGCCGATGCGATCCCCCTGCTCGACCTTGGTGCCCTGGGGCAGGTACGGCACGATGCGCCGGGCGACCGCTCCGGCGATCTGCACCATCTCGATGTCGCCCAGCTCGGTGTCGAAGTGCCAGACCACCCGCTCGTTGTTCTCGCTCTCCTTGTTGAAGGCGGGAACGAAGCCACCGGGAACATGCTCGACCGAGGTCACCGTGCCGGCCAGCGGGGCGCGATTGACATGGACATTCAGCGGGCTCATGAAGATCGCGACGCGGGTGCGTCCGTCCTTCCACGGCATGATGCTCTGCACCACGCCGTCGGCGGGGGAGATGACCCTGCCCGGGGCGATCTCGCGCTCGGGGTCGCGGAAGAACCACAGCATGCCCGCCGCGAGCGCGGTGGCGGGTACGGCGATGGCCGCGGCACGCCGGGAGCGGCGCGCACGGGCCAGGCTGAGCGCTGCCGTGGCGACGGTCGGCAGAAGCCACGGCGATGCTCCGCGTGCGATGCGTACGCCGGCAAGGCTGTCGCGGTGTGCAGAGGTTTGGCTGTGGGGCATGGATGACCTTCGTAGCGGACGATGCCGCACTGGTTGACGGGCGATGGCGGCTTTCCGTCGATGCTATCGGGTGCAAGCGGTAACTGGGAAAGCCAGAAGCCGAGTCGGCGGCCGGAAGCTGATGACGGGGTGTGATCTTCTTCGCTGATAAACCGCCTCAAACCCGACAATCAACCCTGGATGCGGTACTCCTCCAGCAGTCTCCGACCGATGATCATTTTCTGGATCTCGGCGGTGCCCTCACCGATCAGCAGCATCGGTGCCTCCCGGTAGAGCCGCTCGATCTCGTACTCCTTCGAGAAGCCGTAGCCGCCGTGGATCCGGAAGGAATCCTCGACGACCTCCTTGCAGTACTCCGCGGCGAGGTACTTCGCCATCCCCGCCTCCAGGTCGTTTCGCTCCCCGGAGTCCTTTTTGCGTGCCGCATTCACCATCATCGCATGAGCGGCCTCCACCTTGGTGGCCATTTCGGCGAGCCGGAACTGGACGGCCTGGTGCCCCGCGATGGCCCGGCCGAAGGCATGGCGCTGCTGGGCATAGGAGACGCCCAGCTCAAAGGCGCGCTGGGCGACACCGCAGCCGCGCGCGGCCACATTGACCCGGCCGACCTCGACGCCGTCCATCATCTGGTAAAAACCGCGGCCGGTCGCCCCGCCGAGCACCCGGTCCGCGGGTATCCGCAGGCCGTCCATGATCATCTCGGTGGTGTCGACCCCCTTGTACCCCATCTTCTCGATCTTCCCCGGGATGGTCAGACCCGGCCTGACCTCGCCGAAGCCGGGCTCCTTCTCGATCAGGAAGGTGGTCATCGACCGATGCGGGGGCGTCCCCTCGGGGTGTCCTTCGTCACTGCGCACCAGGACCGCCACCAGCGAGGAGGTGCCGCCGTTGGTCAGCCACATCTTCTGGCCGCTCAGTATGAAGTCGTCGCCGTCCCGGACCGCCCGGGAGGTGATCGCCGACACATCGGAGCCGAGGCCCGGCTCGGACATCGAGAAGGCCCCCCGCACCTCGCCCAGTGCCATCCGCGGCAGGAAGGTGTCCTTCTGCTCCTGGGTGCCGTGCTGCTGGAGCATGTACGCGACGATGAAGTGGGTGTTGATGATCCCCGAGACCGACATCCACCCCCGGGCGATCTCCTCCACGCACAGCGCGTAGGTGAGCAGCGACTCACCGAGACCGCCGTACTCCTCCGGGATCATCAGCCCGAAGATCCCCAGCTCCTTCAGCCCGTCGACGATGTCCTGGGGGTACTCGTCGCGGTGCTCCAGCGCGGTGGCGACCGGGAGGATCTCCTTGTCGACGAAGTCCCGGACGGTCGCCAGGATCTCCCGCTGGACGTCGGTCAGGCCAGGTGTCTGGGCGAGTCGTGCCATGGGTCACCGCTCCGTGGTCGTGGCGTGCGTGGGGGTCGTGGCGGCTGTGGCGGGCTCCGGTGCGGGTGCGGGTGCGGGTGCGGGTGCGGGTGCGGGCGCCGGGCTCGGCGCAGAAGGAGCGGGAGGTGCGGGAGGTGCGGGAGGCCAGGCGGCGGGCACCGGCCGCCCCGGCTGCTCCCCGCCGCGCTCCGTCACATACGCCTCGGTCGGCACCATCACCGCCCGCCGGAAGACGCACACCACCGTCCCGTCCTGCTTGTACCCCCGGGTCTCCACCCGCACGATCCCCCGGTCCGGCTTCGACCGGGACGGCGTCTTCTCCAGCACGGTGGACTCGCCGTACACGGTGTCGCCGTGGAAGGTCGGCGCCACATGCCGCAGCGACTCGACCTCCAGATTGGCGATGGCCTTCCCCGACACATCCGGGACCGACATCCCCAGCAGCAGCGAGTACACATAGTTGCCCACGACCACGTTCCGGCCGAAGTCGGTGGTGTGCTCCGCGTAGTGCGCGTCCAGATGGAGCGGATGGTGGTTCATGGTGAGCAGACAGAAGAGATGGTCGTCGTACTCGGTGACGGTCTTGCCGGGCCAGTGCCGGTAGACGTCCCCGACGGTGAACTCCTCATAGGTGCGGCCGAACTGCATGGGGGATCAGACCTCCGGGGGCTGGAAGACGGATGTACGGGTCATACCGGCCGCGCGGCCCTTTCCGGAGACGACGAGCGCCATCTTCCGGCTGGCCTCGTCGATCATCTCGTCGCCGAGCATCGCCGACCCCTTCCGCCCGCCGGCCTCGGAGGTGTACCAGTCGTAGGCGTCCAGGATCAGTTCGGCGCGGTCGAAGTCCTCCTGTGCGGGCGAGTAGACCTCGTTGGCGGCCTCGACCTGGCCCGGGTGGAGCACCCACTTGCCGTCGAAGCCCAGGGCGGCGGAGCGGCCCGCGACCTCGCGGAAGCCGTCCACGTTCCGGATCTGGAGATAGGGTCCGTCGATCGCCTGGAGGTTGTGCATCCGGGCGGCCATCAGCAGCCGCATGAGGATGTAGTGGTAGGCGTCGGCCGGATACCCCGGCGGCTGCTCGCCGACGACCAGGGTCTTCATATTGATCGAGGCCATGAAGTCGGCCGGGCCGAAGATGATGGTCTCGATCCGGGGCGAGGCGGCGGCGATGGCGTCCACGTTCACCAGCCCGGCGGCGTTCTCGATCTGCGCCTCGATGCCGATCCGGCCCACCTCGAAGCCCATCGTCCGCTCGATCTGGGTGAGCAGCAGATCCAGCGCCACGATCTGCTGGGCGTCCTGCACCTTCGGCAGCATCACACAGTCGAGGTTCTGCCCGGCGCCCTCGACCACGGTGACCACATCGCGGTAGGTCCACTGGGTGGTCCAGTCGTTGACCCGGACCACCCGGGTCTTCCCGGTCCAGTCGCCCTCGTTGAGGAACTTCACGATGGTGTGCCGGGCCTCCGGCTTGGCCAGCGGGGCGCAGGCGTCCTCCAGATCCAGGAAGACCTGGTCCGCGGGGAGCTGCTGGGCCTTCTCCAGGAAGCGGGGGCTGGAGCCGGGCACCGCCAGACAGGAGCGGCGGGGCCGCAGACGGTTCACGGACGGGGCGGACACGGCCTGCGGGGACGCGGGCGGGCGGATCATACGGGGACCTCCAGAGGGTCGAGCCTGTTCGCGGTACGGATCTCGTCGACGATACGGCCGATGATCTCCGTGATGCCGAAGTCCTTCGGGGTGAAGACGGCGGCCACCCCCGCGGCCCGGAGCGCGGCGGCGTCGGCGGCGGGGATGATGCCCCCCACGATCACCGGCAGCTCCGCCGCCCCGGCGGCCCGCAGCCGCGCCAGCACATCCGGGACGAGTTCCCCGTGCGAGCCGGAGAGGATGGAGAGCCCCACACAGTGGACGTCCTCGGCGAGCGCGGCCGAGACGATCTGCTGGGGGGTCAGCCGGATGCCCTGGTAGACCACCTCGAACCCGGCGTCCCTGGCCCGTACGGCGATCTGCTCGGCGCCGTTGGAGTGGCCGTCGAGCCCCGGCTTGCCCACCAGCAGCCGCAGCCGGCCGCACCCCAGCTCCTCGGCGGTCCGGCTCACCTTGGCCCGGACCGAGGCCAGCGGGGTGCCCGGCCCGGCGACGCCGGTCAGCGGCGCCGAGGAGACCCCGGTGGGTGCCCGGAACTCGCCGAAGACATCGCGCAGCGCCCAGGCCCACTCCCCGGTGGTGACCCCGGCGCGGGCGCACTCCAGGGTGACGGGCATCAGGGCGGTGGTCCCGGCCGCCGCCTTCCGCAGCGCGGTGAGCGCCTCGGTGGCGCGTACCTCGTCGCGCTCCTCGCGCCAGGCGTGCAGCGCGGCGACGACCCGGGCCTCATTGGCGGGGTCCACCGTCATGATGGCGGTGTCCAGGTCGGCGGTGAGCGGGCTCGGCTCGGTCGCCTCGAAGACATTGACCCCGATGATCTTCTCCTCGCCGGACTCGATCCGGGCCCGCCGCTCGGCGTGCGAGGTGACCAGCCGGGACTTGAGATAGCCGGATTCCACGGCGGCCATCACCCCGCCCATCTCCTCGATCCGCGCCATCTCCGTACGGCACTCGTCCATCAGGGCGGTCACCTCGGCCTCGATGACATGGGAGCCCGCGAAGATGTCCTCGTACTCCAGCAGATCGGACTCATGGGCCAGTACCTGCTGGATCCGGAGCGACCACTGCTGGTCCCAGGGGCGCGGCAGCCCCAGCGCCTCGTTCCAGGCGGGCAGCTGGACGGCGCGGGCGCGGGCGTCCTTGGAGAGGGTGACGGCCAGCATCTCCAGCACGATCCGCTGGACGTTGTTCTCCGGCTGGGCCTCGGTCAGCCCCAGGGAGTTGACCTGGACGCCGTAGCGGAAGCGCCGCTGCCGGGCGTCCTCGATGCCGTACCGCTCCCGGGTGACCTCGTCCCAGAGCCGGGAGAAGGCCCGCATCTTGCACATCTCCTCGATGAAGCGGACGCCCGCGTTCACAAAGAAGGAGATCCGGCCCACCACCTCGCCCCGGCGCTCGGGGGGCACCTGTCCGGAGGCGAAGACCGCGTCCAGCACGGCGACGGCGGTGGAGAGGGCGTACGAGATCTCCTGGACGGGGGTGGCCCCGGCCTCCTGGAGGTGGTAGCTACAGATGTTGATCGGGTTCCACCTGGGGAGATGGTGGACCGTATAGGCGATCATGTCGGTGGTCAGCCGGAGCGAGGGGCCCGGCGGGAAGACATGGGTGCCCCGGGAGAGGTACTCCTTGACGATGTCGTTCTGGGTGGTCCCCTGGAGGGCGCCGGGATCCGCGCCCTGTTCCTCGGCGACGACCTGGTAGAGCGCCAGCAGCCACATGGCGGTGGCGTTGATGGTCATCGAGGTGTTCATCCGCTCCAGCGGGATGTCCCGGAAGAGCTTCCGCATATCGCCGAGATGGGCGACGGGGACCCCGACCCGGCCGACCTCGCCCCGGGCGAGGACATGGTCGGGGTCGTATCCGGTCTGGGTGGGCAGATCGAAGGCGACCGACAGACCGGTCTGGCCCTTCGCGAGATTGCGGCGGTACAGCTCATTGGAGGCCTCGGCGGTGGAGTGCCCCGCGTAGGTGCGCATGAGCCACGGCCGGTCCTTGGGTCGAGACGGCATGACGGGGCCTCAGCTGCTGCGGAAGAGGTTGATGGCGTCGAGATGGCGGGCGCGGAGTCCGTGGTCGCGGACCCCGAGCCCTTCGCGGGGGGCCAGACACAGCACACCGACCTTGCCCTGGTGGACATTGCGGTGGACGTCATGGGCGGCCTGCCCGGTCTCCGCCAGGGAATAGACCTTCGACAGCGTCGGGTGGATCCTCCCCTTGGCGATCAGCCGGTTGGCCTCCCAGGCCTCGCGGTAGTTGGCGAAGTGGGAGCCGATGATCCGCTTCAGCGACATCCAGAGATAGCGGTTGTCGTACTCATGGGTGTAGCCGGAGGTGGAGGCGCAGGTGACGATGGTGCCGCCCTTGCGGGTCACATAGACCGAGGCGCCGAAGGTCTCCCGGCCGGGGTGCTCGAAGACGATGTCGACGTCCTCGCCGCCGGTCAGCTCGCGGATGCGCTTGCCGAAACGTTTCCACTCGCGCGGGTCCTGCCGCAGGCCGTCCTCCTCCCAGAACCGGTACCCCTCGGCGTTCCGGTCGATGATCGCCTCGGCGCCCATCGCCCGGCAGATTTCGGCCTTCTGGGGCGAGGACACCACACAGATCGGGTTGGCGCCCCCGGCCAGCGCGAACTGGGTGGCGTAGGAGCCCAGTCCACCGCTGGCACCCCAGATCAGGACGTTGTCGCCCTGCTTCATCCCGGCGCCGTTGCGGGAGACCAGCTGCCGGTAGGCGGTCGAGTTGACCAGCCCGGGGGCCGCCGCCTCCTCCCAGGTCAGATGGGCGGGCTTGGGCATCAGCTGGTTCGACTTGACCAGCGCGATCTCGGCCAGCCCGCCGAAGTTGGTCTCGAAGCCCCAGATCCGCTGCTCGGGGTCGAGCATGGTGTCGTTGTGGCCGTCGCTGGACTCCAGCTCGACGGAGAGGCAGTGCGCGACGACCTCGTCGCCGGGCTGCCAGGAGTTGACCCCCGGTCCGGTCCGCAGCACGACGCCCGCGAGGTCGGAGCCGATGACGTGGTACGGGAGGTCGTGCCGCCGGGTCAGCTCGGAGCGGCGTCCGTAGCGCTCCAGGAAACCGAAGGTCGACAAGGGTTCGAAGATCGAGGTCCAGACCGTGTTGTAGTTCACGGAGCTGGCCATCACGGCCACCAGGGCCTCGCCGGGGCCGAGTTCCGGCACCGGCACCTCCTCGATGTGCAGCGATGCGCGCGGATCCTTCTCCCGGGTGGTCAGCCCGGCGAACATCTCGGCCTCGTCCTTGTGCACCGTCACGGCACGGTAGGACTCGGGGACCGGCAGCGCGGCGAAGTCGTCGGGCGTGCTGTCCGCCGACTGGATCGCGTCCAGGATTTCCTTCACGGTGGTGCCTCCGGCGAAGCGGTCGGGGGATCCCGGAGGATCCCCCGCTCAGGAGTGAGGGTCGATGAGCGCTGTGCTGTGAAGGTGTGCCGTCGGTTCGGCGGGTGCTGCGAAGCGGTGCGCGGTGGCGCGGATACGGTCGCTGGGTGGTGCGGGAGCCTGTGACGCAGGCGGCCGGGCGCACGGACCGCGAGGGCCCGTGGGGACAGCCGGCGCGCAGCGGATCCGTGTCGCGCCGGCCACCCGGACAAGCTCAACGTATGGCACTGCGTGTCAGCTGACAAGACACTCCGTGCCAGAAAATTCCCTCATCCGTTCCGGTCCGGTCACGCATGAGCGGAAACGGGCGGTCCTTCTGAGAGGCAGCCCGGGGGCGGCGGCCCCCTCGCGCGCGGCCGGGTACGGCGCAAGGCCGTCCCGTGGCATGCGCCTCGACGGGACGGCCTCGACCTGCGACGGCGCCGGGACTCACTCCACCGGGGCCTCCAGCGAGAGCGCGAAGACATGCCCCCGTGCCGTCCCCGACGGGCGGTTCAGCGTCACCGACACCAGCCGTCGCGCCGGATCCACCGCCACCCGCTGATGGAAGATGGCCGCCTTGGTGCCCACCGGCCCGCCCCGGGTGTGGATCTGGCCGGTCCGCACCGCCTCCGTCTCCCCGTACGCCGGACCCGACAGCCAGCCCGTCAGCCGCACCGGCACGCTCTGGACCGAACCGTCCTCGTAGGTCAGCACCGCCGGGACCGTCACATTCCCGGTGTCACCCGAACCCAGCACATGGAGCCGGGCATAGGAACCGGCCGGGACCGCGATCCGCTGCCCCCCGGCGATCACATTGTTCGCCGAACCCTCGCTCCCATTGGTGAACGAGAAGGTGATCCGGTCGTCCGTGGTCCGGCCCGTCTGGGGCAGCTGCGCCATCGGATAGGTGCGCCCGGTGCCGTCGAAGTCGCCGTCCCCGAAGAACATCTCCGTGGTGATGCCGTCGTTGTCCAGATGGCCGGTGAGATCGACCGGGGTCACCCCGCCGGTCGGCCCCAGCGGCGGCAGACCCCATGGCGGGGCGGGCCGGGTGATCCGTACCGGGGCCACCGTCGTATCGGGCCGGCCGCCCCGGGGATGGATCAGCGCCTCCGTCCGGCGCGGCAGCTCCAGCTCCACCTCGCCGCCGCCCAGATCCCGCCATTCGGGGGCGGGACCCCCGACGCCCGACACGGTCACCGGGCCCGTCAGCGAGTGCCGCACCCGGACCCGGTCCCCGTCCGCCACCCGTCGCGGCGGCGCCGCGCCCACCGCGCGTACCCGGACCCAGCGGGTGGCCCCGTCCCGGCGCACCGCGCTGACCAGGCAGGCACCCTCGGTACGGAAGTCATGCAGGGTGATGTCGGCCCACTCCGCCGGCACTCCGGGGAAGATCCGGATCACCCCGCCCCAGCTCTGGCAGACCATGTCGTGCAGGGTCATCGCCCCCGACAGCGGGGTCTCGATCACCGGACCGGCCTCGTAGTACATGGTGTTCGGCTGGATGAACCGGGCCACCAGCTCCCGCAGATGGCGCAGGGCCTCCTCGCCCCGGCCCATCTGGGTGGCGATCGACGCGGCCCCGGTGAAGCTGTAGCCGCGCAGCGCCCCCTCGAAGCCGATCCAGTGCTGGAGCGAGCGCGCGATCAGATCCCGGTGCTCCGGCTGGTCCCAGGTGACCAGGTAGAGCGGATAGACGGCGAGCAGATGGGAGTAGTGCCGGTGCGACCTGGCGAAGGGCACCCCCGCCCCCACCATGAACCCCTTGTCGTCCACCGGATAGTCGGTGAGCTTCTCCAGCACCTCGCGCCAGCGCGACTCCAGGGGGTCGGACCGCTTCAGCAGCCGGACCGTCTCCAGCAGGGTGGTGCAGCTCCAGCGGATCAGCGCCAGATCGTAATGGCAGTCCGGGGCGCTGCCGTACTCCGGCGAGAAGGTCTTCGGCAGATGCAGCCGGCCGTCCGCGCCGGTGGTGAGGAAGTGCAGATAGTAGTTGGTGGAGCGGCGCAGCAGCGGGAAGAGGACATCCTCCAGGACCCGGCGGTCCAGGGTGTGGCGGTAGGTCAGCCACACATTGTGGAGCGCCCAGGGGAGATTGCCCACCTCGGGGTCGCCGACCCCGGGCACGCCCACCGACCCCGCGTCGTCGCACTGGGCGTCCGTCGAGCGGCGCAGCCCCGCCGAGTCGTGCCGGTAGGGCGGCCGGAGCGCGCCGATCAGGATGTCGGTGTTCTCGCCGAGGGTACGGGGGATGGCGTCCAGCTCCAGATGGTTGGAGCCGTAGACGGGCCAGTACTCCAGCTGGGCGTTGAGGTTCCACCACACACTCGGCCAGGGGGTCGGCTCCAGCCAGGGCCCGGTGGTCGCCATGACCGGGGCGTGCGCCCGCGCGGCGCAGCCCAGCTTGTAGAGCTGGATCCAGTAGAAGCTCTGGAGCAGCTGGTCGGGGACGGAGAGAAAGCTCTTGCGGTAGTAGCGGTGCCACCAGTCGCGGTGGGTCCGCCGCAGCGCCCCCACCGGCAGTGCGGAGGCCCTGCGGACGGCGGCGACCACCCGGGGTTCGGCGTCCGACGCCGGGTGGGAGTGGGCCACGCCCAGCAGAAGGCTGCGCTCCCGGCCCCGGCGGCGCTCGCGGTGGGCGGTGGCGGTCTGCCCGCCCGCGTACAGCGCCTGGGTGACGACGGTCAGTCCGTCCTCCTGGCGGGTGACGGGC
Organism: Streptomyces sp. NPDC000594; assembly: GCF_040299965.1. Lineage (NCBI taxonomy): Bacteria > Bacillati > Actinomycetota > Actinomycetes > Kitasatosporales > Streptomycetaceae > Streptomyces > Streptomyces sp. NPDC000594. The sequence continues at coordinate 153,197 of NZ_JBEPCY010000005.1, forward strand.
GGCGGGTTGGGCGGGAAGTCCTTCGGCGGGTCCTCCCGTACGATCCGGGGGCTGATGGCGGGGGAGGGCCGGAACTCCCAGCGGAAGCCCTCCTCGCCCTTGCTGGGCCGGGCGGTCACGATCAGCAGGGTGCGGTCGTTGTGCACCAGGGCGCGCAGCCGCAGGGTGCCGCGATCGGTGGTGACGATGCCGGCGACCTCGGCGTTCCACAGGTCGAGGCGGAGGTCGACCCCGGTGATGGTGCCCATGGGGGTGAGCACCAGATTGCCGACGGGGAGCCGGGCCACCCCCCATTCGTTGCCGAACTCGGGGCGGTGGTCCTGGACCTCGCTGTGGTGGACGGTGAAGCGCAGGGCGTTCTCGCCGGGTTCGGCGTAGACGATCGAGCCCAGCAGGCCGTTGCCGAGGAAGGGCCCCTCGTACCAGGTGCGCGGAAGTCTCTTCCAGATCAGGTCCTGTCCGGCGAGGAAGTGTTCCCACTCCTGGTCGGAGCGCATACCGCGCAGGGGGCCGTCGTGTGGTCCGGCGGGGGCGGCCTGGGCGGGTGTCACGGCGCCGGTCACCGCCCCGCCCGCCGTACCGGCCGCCGCTCCGGCGGCCACCTGTCCCAGAAACCCGCGCCTGCTCACGGACACGACTGATCAACTCCGTCCAAGGACGTGCACAGTGATCCGATGACTGAACGGGTTGGAGCGTAAGAAGAGAGCTTTGGTGCGTCAAGTGAAAGCAAACATCGGGGGATTGATGGCTATGGATACGGGCCACCCAATGGATCACGGGTGGCGGCGGCCGCGCCCTTCCCACCCGGGGTCATGCGAGCGGATCCTTCATTTCACCTGAAAGAGTTCAGAAGAAATAAACACATCAATTACAGCAAACGGGCGGAGGAATCTCCCTACGCTGGGGCGCGGAAAGGAGCCGGAACACCATGACCGATGTACCTGCCGCCGCCCCCTCCGAAGCCCCCGCAGAGGCGCCCCGGGTGCCGTCGGGGCCGCCGACGGACGACGACTACCGGCTGGGCCCCGAGGGATTCACCGACGAACGCCGGACGGCGGTCCTCGCCCGGCTGGAGGAGCACCTCGACCGGCACCGAGCCCGGATGCTCGGCTACCAGGTCAACCTCTCGCTCGACGGCCATGTCCCCCTCGGCCGCTTCCTCCGCCACCACATCAACAATGCCGGGGATCCGTTCGTCGACAGCCGCTTCAGCCTCCACTCACGGTGGCTGGAGCGCGCGGTGCTCGAACACTACGCCCGGCTCTGGCACGCGCCGCTGCCCGAGGACCCCACCCGCCCCCGGAACGACGACGCCTGGGGCTATGTCCTCTCCATGGGCAGCACCGAGGGCAATCTCTACGCCCTGTGGAACGCCCGCGACTACCTCGACGGCAACGCCCTGGTCCGCGACGAGATCTCCGGGGCCGCGAGCTGCCGCACCACCTATCTCCGGGCCCGGCACCCCGACGACAACCCCAACGCCTACGCCCCGGTGGCCTTCTTCTCCCAGGAGACCCACTACTCCCACATCAAGGCCATGCGGGTGCTGGACATCCCGACCTTCTACGATCTGGGCGGCAGCCGCTACCCGGGGGAGTGCCCGATCGATCTGTCCGGGACCGGCACCCGGACGTACAACGGCTGGCCCCTGGGCGGCGTCCCCACCACCGGGGGCGACGCGGGACCGGGCACCGTCGACATCGACGCCCTCGTTCCGCTGGTGGAGTTCTTCGCCGCGAAGGGCCACCCCGTCCTCGTCAACTTCAATGTCGGCAGCGTCTTCAAGGGCGCCTACGACGATGTCGCGACCGCCTGCGAGCGGCTCCGGCCGGTCTTCGCGGCCCATGGCCTGGTCGACCGCGAGGTGCGGTTCGACCCCGACGACCCGGACCGGATCAGCGTACGGAACGGGTACTGGGTGCATGTCGACGGAGCCCTCGGCGGCGCCTACGCCCCCTACTTGGAGAAGGGGCGCGACGCCGGTCTGCTGGAGAGCGCCCCGCCGGTCTTCGACTTCCGGATCCCGGAGGTCTCCTCGATCGTCACCAGCGGGCACAAGTACCCGGGGGCGCCGGTACCCACCGGGATCTTCCTCTCCCGCGCGGGGACCAAGCTGCGCCCGCCCTCCGATCCGGCGGTGGTCTCCTCGCCGGACAGCACCTTCGCGGGGTCCCGCAGCGGCTTCGCCTCGCTGGCGATGTGGAACCATCTCGCACAGTTCGGCGAGGAGGAGCAGGTGCGGCAGGCCGCCGGGACGCTGCGGGTCGCCGAGTACACGGCGGGCCGGCTCAGGGAGCTGAGCGCCGTCCTCCGGGAGCGCGGTGAGCCCTGGGCGGAGAACGGGATCGAGGTCGGGCACGGCGACCACGCCCTGAGTGTGTGGTTCCAGCAGCCCCGGGCGGAGATCACCGCGAAGTACACCCTGGCCTGTGTCCCGCTCGACCTCCAGGGCGAGCGCCATGACTACAGCCATGTCTATGTGATGCCGCATGTGACCCAGGAGCTGATCGACGAACTGGTCGACGATCTCTCCCGGCCCGGGGCCTTCGACCGCTCCGGGGAGGAGGGCGCCGTCCGGCCGCCCCTCCCCGATCCCGCCTGATACCGCGTCGTCCGGGCCCGGAGGCTAGGCGCGATGGGCCTGGAGGGCGCGTTCGATCGTCCGCATGACGTCGTCGAGCGGGGCGTCGGTACGGGCCACGGCGACCAGCACCTCGTCCGCGCCCATCGTCGCCGGTACGGCGGTGACGGCGGGCCGGGCGGGCGCCTCCTCGGTCCCGGAGCCGGTGCCGGAGCCGGGGCTCGATCCGGTGGCCGCGGGCGGTGCGGTGCCGTCGGCGGCTCCCGGTGTCCGGGGGTGGCCGGAGCCGATCCCCGTGCCGAAGGTCTCCCGTACGATCGCGAACGCGTGGTCGAGCCGGCCCTCGACATCGCCCTCGCCGCCCGCCCGCAGCCAGCGCCGCAGGACATGGTTGTGCGCCGTGACGACGGCGGACGCGGCGACCTCCGCCAGCAGCGGGTCGTCATTGCCGTCGTGGTGGTCGCGCTCGTCGAAGTGCCCCAGCAGATAGCGGGTGAAGAGCCGTTCGTAGCGGGCCACCGAGGCGATCTCCCGCTCCCGCAGGGTGGGCACCTCACGGGTCAGCCGATAGCGCTCCACCGAGACCGCGGGCGACGCGGCGTACATCCGCATCACCTCCTTGATGCCCCGGCAGACCGTGTCCAGCGGAGGCTCGTGGGCGGGTGCCGCGTTCAGCACCGCCTCCGCCCGGACGAGGGTGTCGTCGTGGTCCGGGAAGATCGCCTCCTCCTTGGAGCGGAAGTGGCGGAAGAACGTCCGCCGGGCGACCCCCGCGGTGGCGGCGATCTCGTCGACGGTGGTCGCCTCGTACCCCTTGGTCGCGAACAGCTCCATCGCCGCCGCCGCCAGTTCGCGGCGCATCTTCAGCCGCTGGGCGGCGGCACGGGTGCCCGCGGCGGTCTCGGGGGCGTCGGCGGACGACTTCGGGCGGGGGGTCCTGGCGGGCTGGGGCATGACCTGAACGTACTGCATTCGCGCAGGATCGGGGGCCTGGGGGGCACCCCGGGCCGGCCCGGTGGGGGGCCGTCCGCCGGCCGTCCCGGAGCCCTCCGCTCCGGGCCCGGCCGGATGAGCCCCGCCGGGCCCGTCGGCCCCGCGCGCCCAGGGGCCTGTCCCCTGGCCCGAACCGGAACCCGGCGTGGGGGTGGGTCCGGTGGTGGGTACGCGGTCGGGGCGCGGGCCCGGCGGGAGTCCCGGGGGCCGGACCGGAATCCGGGGGTCGGTCACCGCCCGAGGTGCTCGCGGAAGCCGCGTCCCGTCTTGCGGCCCAGACACCCCGCCGCGACCAGGCGTTCCAGCAGCGGCGCCGGGGCCAGCCCCGGCTCCCGGAACTCCTGGTGGAGGACGCGTTCGATCGCCAGCGAGACATCCAGCCCCACCGTGTCGAGGAGTTCGAACGGCCCCATCGGATAGCCGCCGCCCAGCTTCATCGCCGCGTCGATCTCGTCGAGCGAGGCGTAGTGGTTCTCCACCATCTTCACCGCGTTGTTCAGATACGGGAACAGCAGGGCGTTGACGATGAACCCGGCCCGGTCGCCGCAGTCCACGGGGTGCTTCTTCAGGGTGGCGGTCACCGCCCGCACGGTCGCATGGGTCTCGTCCGAGGTGAGCACCGTACGGACGACCTCCACCAGCCGCATCGCCGGAGCCGGGTTGAAGAAGTGCATCCCGATCACATCCTCGGGACGGGTGGTGGCCCGGGCGCAGACCACCACCGGCAGGGAGGAGGTCGTCGTCGCCAGCACCGCCCCCGGCCGGCACACCTTGTCCAGGGTGGCGAAGAGCGCCCGCTTGACCTCCAGCACCTCGGCCACCGCCTCCAGCACCAGATCGGCCTCGCCGAAGGCGTCGAGGGAGCCGGCTGTCCGGATCCGCTCCAGGGTCCCCTCCGCCGCCTCGGCACCGATCCGGCCCTTGGCCACCGAGCGGGCGAGGGAGGCGGCGATCCGCTCCCGGGCCCCGGTCGCCTTCCGCTCGGAACGGGCGGCCAGCACCACCCCGTAGCCGGAGCGGGCGAAGACCTCGGCGATCCCGGCCGCCATGGTGCCCGAGCCGGCGATGCCCACCGACCGCACCTCGCGGCCCGCCGCCAGGGTGGCGGACGGCCCCGGGGTGAGCCGGTCGGGCAGCACCTCACCGGTGCCCGGGGCGGCATAGGTGTAGAAGCCGCGCCCCGCCTTGCGCCCGGTCAGCCCGGCGTCGCTGAGCTGCCGCAGCACCGGTGCCGGGGCGTGCGACCGGTCGCCGGAGGCGGAGTGCAGCGCCTCCAGGACGGTACGGGCGGTGTCGATCCCGATCAGATCGAGCAGGGCGAGCGGCCCCATCGGCAGACCGCAGCCGAGGCGCATGGCCGCGTCGATGTCCTCCCGGGAGGCGTACCGCGACTCGTACATCGCCGCCGCCTGGTTGAGATAGCCGAAGAGCAGCCCGTCGGCGACGAATCCGGGGCGGTCCCCGGCGGCGACCGGCTCCTTGCCCAGCTCCCGGGCGAGCGCGGTGACCGCCTCGACCGCCCAGGGGGCGGTGAGCACCGAGGAGACGATCTCCACCAGTTTCATCGCCGGGGCGGGATTGAAGAAGTGCATCCCCAGCACCCGTTCGGGGTACGCGGAGTCGGCGGCCAGCCGGGTCACCGAGAGGGCGTTGGTACCGGTGGCCACGATGGTCCCGGGCCGGACGACACCGTCCAGTTCACGCAGTACCCCGCGCTTGACCTCGTAGTCCTCACTGACCACCTCGATCACCAGATCGGCGTCGGCGACGGCGGAGAGATCGTGGTGGGCGCGGAAGCGGTCGAGGACCCGCTCGCGCTCCCGCTCGGTGATCCGGCCCCGGGTCACCGAGCGGGCGGTGGCGGCCGCGAGCACGGCGGTGGCGGAGCGGACGGCGTCGGCGCTGATGTCGACGCCGACGACCGTCCGGCCGGAGCGGGCGAGGACCTCGGCGATACCGGTACCCATGGTGCCGAGACCGACCACGGCGACGGTGGGGAGAGGAGTGTCCATCGGAGGACTCCAGGGTGAGTGACGACTGAGAGAGGGTGCGGTGCCTCGCCCGCGGACGGCATACGGCATGCGGCATACGGAGGGCGTACCGGGGCGTACAGGCGGAAGGCATGCCTGTGGCGAGGCGCGTGCGGTGGCGTGCGTACAGCGGCGTGCGTGCGCGGATCCGCGATGCGCGATGCGGATGCCGCGTGCGGAGGTGGGAGGGGTGAAGGCGCGTCGAGCGGGCACAGGCGGCCCACCGGGCGTGGTACGGGCGGCGGGCCCTGTCCCGGAGCCGCGCCTGGCCCGGTCCGCGAGGCGACCCGGACCGGGATGGTGCTCGAACCGACGGCACTCGGGGCGGCTGCGTCACCAGGCCGCCCGAGCTGTCGCGGGGTTGACCCGCTCACATGAGGTTAACTGGCGGGTAACGAGCGCGCCATACCCCTGTGGGTGTGATGTGGGTCGCGCACCCGGCTCCCCGCCCCCGCCGGGCTACGCTGATCGTCATGGACGAGGAATTACGCTCGCTGGCCGAGCGGTTGCGGGCCGAGTCCGGCGGACCGGCGGAGTACGAGCGGCTGTTGGCGACGGCCGACCTCGACGAGCTGGCCACCGCCCTCACCGCGCCGGACCGGCCCCTCTGGGCACGGGAGACGGCGGCCTTCCGGCTCGGCTGCGCGGGGGACCGCAGAGCCTTCGAGTCCCTGGTGCTGCTGCTCAACCACCGCGATCCGGAGCGCTGTGTCTCCGCCGCGCACGCCCTCTTCGTCCTGGGCGACCCCCGCACCGCCCGCGCAGCGGCCGCGCTCGCCACCAATGAACTGCGCGTTGCCTACGCCCTGGTCCCCGTCCGGCTGCTCACCCGGCTGCGTGCCCCCGAGTCCGTACCCGCCCTCATCACCGCCCTCCGGCGGCGGCTCGCCCCCGGCGATCCCCATGGGCGGGTGGCGCTCGCCTGTGTGGAGGGGCTGGGAGCCCTCGGCGACCCCCGGGCCGCGCCCGTGCTGAGCGCCGCCCGTGCCCACCCCCGGCTGGCGGCGGCGGCACAGGCGGCGCTGGCCCGCATCGGCTGAGGGCCCCGCCGTCCCCGGCGGAGCCCGGTGCCCCGTCAGTACAGCTTGGCGACCGAGGTGCGCGCGGTCTTCTGGAAGCCCTTCAGCGGGGCGTCCGCCAGATCGCCGAGCTGGCCCCAGTGGACGACGGTGACCGTACGGCCGTCACGGCCCACCGAGTAGAGGTGGATATCGGTCGCCCCGTGCGCGGTGGCGGTGTCCAGGCTGTAGACATGGGCGCCCTCCTCGACGGCGATCCGCCCGTGGTACTTCTCCTTGCCGGTCAGCCCCGGGTCCTCGGCCCGCAGCTCCTCCAGGCAGCCCTCGACGGCGGCGCGGACCTTGGTGACCAGCTTCTTGGCCTCGGTGGCGGAGGCGGCGACGGTCACCGTCTGTACGGCGGAGGTGTCCAGCTCGGTCCGGAACTCCCGGTGCGAGCTGCCCTTCTTCGGCAGCGCCTTGGCGTAGCAGAAGTCGTCCGCCTTGCCCTGCGCCACCGGGTCCGCCGTCCACGCGGTGAGCGAGGCGGGCAGCTCCTTCGCCGCGAGGAAGGCCGGCTTGGGTGCCGCCTGGACGGGAGCGGCGGTGGCGAAGGCGAGCGAGGCGGCGCCGAGCGCGGTGACGACGGCGCTGACGGTGGCGGTACGGAACGTGTTCATGGTGGTGCGATCCCCCTGGTCGGGCTGGTCGTGTTGACGTCCACCAGCTTTGGGACCGGGGCGGGGGTGGGACAAGCGTCCGGGACCACCCCGCCGGGGTGGAACCGTTCCACCCTTGCTGACGTGGGAATACGCGAGGGGGTGGAATGCCGCTCCGGAGTGTGTGAGGGGCTGGAACGGGTGGGGACGCAAGCACAGGGGCCGGGGACGGAGGCGTTCGCGCGGCGGCTGCGGGAGATTCGGGAGGCATCGGGCCGCAGTTATGGCGCGCTCGCCCGCCGGGTCGGGGTCAGCGGCTCGACGCTGCACCGCTACTGCTCGGGTCATACGGTGCCGATGGAGTTCGGTCCGGTGGAGCGCTTCGCCCGGCTGTGCGGGTGCCAGGGTGACGAGCTGGTGGCGCTGCACCGCCTCTGGCTGGCGGCGGACACCGAGCGGACCCTCCGTCAGGAGGCTGCCGGAACCCTCCCGAAGCCGACCCCGGGTGCTCCGGGTGCTCCGGAAGCCCCGGATGTGCCGAACACCCCGGGTGCTCCGGAAGCCCAGGACGCCCCGGGTGCCCCGGAGGCCGGGCCCGGGCCGGTTGCCGCCGGGGGCGTGCCCGGGGCGGGGGCCGCCGTGCCGGGGCGTTCCGGTGCCGAGGCCCCGGGCGCGGAGAGTGCCGGCCGCCCGGACGTGGTGGCCGCCCCCGTGGTGGCGGCCCCCGAGGTGACCGTGGTGCTCGGGGCGCCCTCGCGCAGGGCCCGGATCGGGCGGCTGCTGCCCCGTCCCGTGGCCGTCGCCGCCCTGGTCACCGCCGTCGCCGTACTGATCGGCCTGCTGGTCTTCGACGGGCTCCCGTTCCTGGGGTCCGAACGGGAGCCCACCGCCCGGCTGGTGCCCGACGGCAAGGGAGTGATCGCTTCCGGGTCGCCCGACAGCCGGCCGGCCCCCCGGAGGTCTCCCACCGGCTCCCCCTCGGCCACCGGCTCGCTCCCGCCCGTCCCCTCGGCCACCGGTGGGGCACCCCGGACCGCCGCCACCCGGGGCGCGACCGGTCCCGCGAAGGGTCCCGCCCGCTCCGGCCGGCCCTCGGCCCAGGCCTCCGGACGCGCCCCGGCCGCCGGGCCGCCGTTCGCGGTCCGGACCGACCAGCACGCCTGGAAGGCGGGGTGCGACCACACCTATCTGGTGGACCGGGCCCCCGGTGCCGTACCGCCACCTCCGATGGCGGCCGACGCGCGCCCCTGGGCGGACGCCCTCGGCGCGGTGCACGGCGGTGAGACCCTCGTCCGCTTCACCGTGCAGGGTCTGAGCGAGGAGGCCGTCGTCCTCCAGGCGCTGCGGGTCCGGATCGTCGCCCGGCGCGACCCGCTGCCCCGCAACGCCTTCCGGATGGACTCCGGCTGCGGCGGCTCGATCACCGAGCGGACCTTCGCCGTCGACCTCGACCGGCCCCGGCCCGTCGTCCGCCCGGTCCCCGGCGGCGACGAGAACGGGACGATCCCGGCGGTCGCCTTCCCGTACCGCGTCTCGGCGAAGGACCCGGAGACCTTCCTGGCGACCGCGAGCACGGCGGGGTGCGACTGCGACTGGTATCTGGAGCTGGAGTGGAGCAGCGGCGACCGCTCGGGCACGGCCCGGATCGACGCGGGCGGACGCCCCTTCCGCACCAGCGGGTCGCGCGGTCGGCCCACCTATCTCTACGAGTACGGGGAGCGCCGCTGGATCCCGTCGGGCCGCACCGGCGAGTCCGCCCTGAGGGAGCCCGTCCCGGCGGCCACGCCGTCCGCGTGAGCCGCCGGCCGCGCCGAGCGGGTCACAACAGGGTGAGCTGGGTCGGCTCGCCGCCCGGGTCGGGGCCGGGCTCCGCCGGGGCGTCGGGGGCGTCCGGGGACCCGGGCCGGTGTCCCCGGCGGTGGGGCAGACCCGGTCCGGTGGGACCGATCCCGTACTCCGTCGCCAGTTCGTGCACCTGCCGGGTGATCCGCCGCTGGTACCAGGTGGGTGCGTACGCCCCGGCCGCGTAGAGCCGTTCGTACCGCCGCACGAGCTGCGGGTGGTGCCGGCCGAGCCAGTCCAGGAACCACTCCCGGGCGCCCGGCCGCAGATGCAGGACGAGCGGGGTCACCGAGGTCGCCCCCGCCGCCGCGATGGCGCGCACGGTCGCCCGCAGCTGGTCGGGGTGGTCGCCGAGGAAGGGGATCACGGGGGCCATCAGCACCCCGCAGCCGATCCCCCGGTCGCCCAGCGCGCGCACCACATCGAGCCGGCGCGCGGGCGACGGCGTGCCCGGTTCGACCGAGCGCCACAGCGCGTCGTCCAGGAAGCCGACCGAGACGGAGACACCGACCTCGGTCACCCGGGCCGCCTGGGTCAGCAGTTCCAGATCGCGCAGGATCAGCGTGCCCTTGGTGAGGATCGAGAACGGGTTCGCCCGGTCGCGCAGCGCCTCCAGGATGCCGGGCATGAGCCGGTAGCGGCCCTCCGCCCGCTGGTAGCAGTCCACATTGGTGCCCATCGCCACATGTGCGCCCTGCCAGCTGCGGGAGCCCAGCTCGCGGCGGAGCACCTCGGGGGCGTTGACCTTGACCACGATCTGGGAGTCGAAGCCATGTCCGGTGTCGAGGTCGAGATAGCTGTGTGTCTTGCGCGCGAAACAGTAGACACAAGCGTGTGAGCAGCCACGATACGGGTTCACCGTCCATTCGAACGGCATCCGGGAGGCCCCCGGAACCCGGTTCAGCACCGAGCGCGCCCGTACCTCGTGGAAGGTCATCCCCCGGAACTCCGGGGTGTCGAAGGTTCTGGTGGTGACCGTGGAGGTGCCGAAGAGGGCGCCGTCCCCGGCCCGGGTGGGTTTCTCGGCCAGATGGTCCCAGCGCATGGTCGCCTCCTCGCTCGTACGGCGCCCACAGAATAGAACAAGTGTTCCCATGATCGCAGGGCGCGTGTTCCCGGTACGCTCCGGGCGCGGCCCATCGGGGGCCCTCGGGAGCCCTCGGTACGGGCCGGGACGGGGCCCCGGATTTGGGCGGCGGGGGGTGGGATGGTTGGCTAAGCCGGGCCCACACGGCACCCCCACATCACAGCCGACTGCTGGAGGAAGAGTCATGGCGCAGGTCGAGGCCACGACGGAGCGGATCATCGCGGCAGACGCGGAGACCGTGATCGACACACTGGCCGACTACACGAACACCCGCGCGAACCTCCTTCCGGAGCAGTTCAGCGAGTACGAGGTCCGGGAGGGCGGCGACGGCGACGGCACGCTCGTCCACTGGAAGCTCCAGGCCACCAAGAAGCGGGTACGGGACTGTCTCCTGGAGGTCACCGAGCCCACCGACGGCGAGATCGTCGAGAAGGACCGCAACTCGTCCATGGTCACCACCTGGACCGTCACCCCGGCGGGGGAGAAGCGGAGCAAGGTCGTCGTCACCTCCGTCTGGACCGGCGCGACCGGGATCGGCGGCTTCTTCGAGCGCACCTTCGCGCCCAAGGGACTCGCCCGCATCTATGACCAGGTGCTCGACCGGCTGGCGGCCGAGATCGCGCGGACCGGCGGGAAGTAGCGGAGAACGAGCGGGCGCCCGCCCCTGCCGCGCGGGCGCACAACCTCTTCGGGCGTTGGCGCGCCAACGGACCCCCCGGACCCGTACCGTGGTCCCAGCCGTCCCCCGGGCAGCCGGGGTAGGTCGGGACACGGCGGGAAGGAGCCTGGCGCCCATGGACAGCGTGGCCGGCCCGATTCCGCTGGCCGTCGCCGTGGTCGACGCCGAAGGGCTGGTCTCCCACTGGTCCCCGGGGGCGGACACGCTCTTCGGGGCCCCTCCCGGGGGTGCCGTGGGCCGTCCCGCCGGCGATCTGCTGCCGGTCGCCGGCGCGCTGGCGCCGGCGGGCGAGTACGCGGCGTACGGGCTGGACGCCGCCCCGGCCCCCGCCGCCGGCGCCCCGCCCGACAGCCGCCCGGCGCCGATGGCGGGCCGGGCCCGGCTCCAGGACGCGGGCCGGGAACCGCTCGACGTGGTGTGGTGGGGCTATCCGCTGATCGGTCGGGCGGGGGACCGGCTCCTGGTGCTGGCCGCGGCGACCGCCTCCTTCTGCGGAACGGACGGCCCGGAGCGCACGGACCGCCCGGGGCAACCGGAGCACCGGGGGCACAGGGACCGCCCGGAACACCCACCCGGCCCGCACCGAGCCCAGGGCACGGACGGCCCGCGCGGTACGGAGGGGGTCCGCCGGATCGCCCCCGGCTTCGCCCTCGCCGCCGACCACCCCGGGGCCGATCTGCTCGCCCGCTGGCTGGCCGGATCCCTCCCCGCCGCGAGCGCTCCCGAGACCGCCCGGACCGTCGCCCGGATCCTCGATCTCGGCTGTCCGGTGGTGGAGCTGAGCCGGTACGAACGGATCCCCGTGACGCCCGGCGGGGGAGCGCGCGCCCGGCGCTTTCCGGCAGGCGCGGTCTGAACCGCCCGGGGCCCGCTTGTGATGACGGGCATCACGCGATAGACCGCTTCTTGACGCGAAGTCAAACTACTCGGGAGCCGGTCATGAGTGTCACTGACGGATATATGGATGCCTGGGAGGGTTTCTGGGGCGAGGTTTCCGGGGGCCGGGGCGAGGTCTTCTGGGACACCGAACCCGAGTTGACCGTCGCCCTGCATCTGGCCCTCTTCGAGCCGCATGTGGACGACCACCGGCTGACCCTGGTCGACATCGGCTGCGGCAACGGCACCCAGACCCTCTTTCTCGCCGACCGCTTTCCCGGTGTCCTCGGCGTCGATCTCTCCGCCGCCGCCATCGCGCTGGCGACCCGGCGCAAGGCCGACCCCCTGGGCGAGGTCCGTTTCCGGCAGCTCGACGCCGTCGACCCGGACGGGGTGGCCCGGCTGCGGGCGGAGACGGGCGACTGCAATGTCTATGTGCGCGGGGTGCTGCACCAGGCCGAGCCGCAGGACCGGCAGGCGCTCGCCGACGCGATAGCGCTGCTGGCCGGGGCGCGCGGCCGGGCCTTTGTGGTGGAGCCCGCCGAGGCGGCCGGACGGCGCCTCGCCGAGCTGGCCGCCGCGCCCGCCGGGCCGCCGCCCAAGCTCCAGCCGGTGCTGCGGCACGGGGTCGCCTCCCGCGCCATGCCCGACGGCGAACTCGCCGAACTGTTCACCGCCGCCGGACTCCCGGTGATCGCCGCCGGGGAACTGCCGCTGACCACCACCGAGTACGAGCCCGACGGCTCCCGGATAGCGCTGCCGTCGTCCTGGCTGGTCCTGGGCCGGGCCGCCTGACCGGGCCGTCCGACCGGGCCGTGCGCCCGGCCGGCGGCGGGGACCACGCCGCGCGCGGGCGCGTACCAGGAGGTGTTGCGCGCGCTGGTGCCGCGCCGCCAACGCCTGTCAACGTTGCCGTTGTGACGGTTGTCCGGTGCAACACCCGTACCGCGCTCCATGCTGGTCCGCACCGGTCGGCGGGGCCGCCCCCAGGGGTGGGCCGGGCCCGTGCGCGGCCGGACGAGGAAAGGGGCGGGATGGAATCTTCACTGCTCTCACTGAGGTCGGCCCTGGTGCTGTCGCTCGCCGTGCTCACGGGGATCGGGGCGGGGGTGCTCGCCGCGCTGGCCGGGGACGGGGCGGCCCGCGGCGCGCTCTGCGGTCTCGCGGCGGGCGGCCTCGCGGTGCCGTTCTTCGACCGGCTGGTGGGACCCGGGCCCGGGACACCACCGGGACCGTTACCGCCCGTGCCGTTACCACCCGCGGGGGCCCCGTCCGCCGGTACGCCGGCCGGGGGGCCGGTCGGGGGGCCGGTCGGGGGGTCGGCCGGCGGCGCGGCGCCCGGCGGGGCCCTGGCCACCGGGGACGACGGCCGTGCCTGAGCTGCGCCCCCTGGCGGGGGACCTCAGGGAGCCGTCCCGGGCGCTCGCCCAGGCGCTGCGGGAGCTGTTCACCGGCCTGGAGGTGTCGGTACGCCGCTACGCCGCCCGCCGTGCCCGGGACGCGGGCACCTTCTCCCGCTACCTCAGCGGCACCCGCGTACCGCCGTGGGAGGTGGTGATGGACCTCTTCACCGATCTCGCCGAGTACCGGGGCACCTCCGCGACGCCCGAGGCCATCGAGCTGATACGCGGGCTGCACCGCGCCGCCGTGGAGGCCGGCACCTCCCCGCAGCACGCCGTGGAGGTGCTGGAACAGCAGCTCGCCGACGCCGACCGGATCTCCCGCCGCTCCACCGTGCGCGGCGACGTCCTGGGTGAGGCGCTGCTCGACCGACAGCACCAGATCGCCGATCTGGAGGTGCGGCTGAGCCAGCTGGAGGCCGAGTGGAACGCCGAGCGCGAGCGCGCCGACCGGCTCGCCGAGGCCTCCCCGGACCTCACCGATCTGCTGTGCGAGCGCGACACCCTGCGGGGCGAGGTCGCCCGGCTCACCGCCGATCTGGAGGTCACCCGGCACCACCGGGAGCGGGCCGAGGAGCGGTGCCGGCTCCTGGAACGCCAGCTGGAGTCCGTCGAACGCGCCCAGCGGGCCGCCGGTCTCCCGGCGGTGGTGCCCGCCCCGGACCCGTACTCCGCTCCGCTGCCCAAGGTGCTGATCGTCGACGACCAGCCGGACAATCTGCTCGCCATGACCGCCGTGCTCGCCGCCCTCGACCAGGAGCTGGTGGCCGTCTCCTCGGGCCGTGAGGCGCTGAAGGCGCTCCTCGACCACGACGACTTCGCGGTGATCCTGATGGATGTGCAGATGCCCCAGATGGACGGCTATGAGACCGCCGCCCACATCAAGCGCCGCCGCCGCAACCGGGATGTGCCCATCATCTTCCTCACCGCCATGGGCGACGACCCCGCGCACTCCGCGCGCGGCTACGCGGCCGGGGCCGTGGACTACATCGGCAAACCCTTCGACCCCTGGGTGCTGCGGGCCAAGGTCGCCGTCTTCACCGGGATCCATCTGGAACGCCGCTGTGCGGCACGGTGATTGCCGGGTACGGCTCCGGGTGCTCGGGAGGGTGTGCGGGAGGGGTGCGCGGGAGGGGTTGTCCACAGCCCCTCGGGGAGTCCGGCGAGGAGGGTTACAGTGACCGGATGAAGATCCTGATCAGCGCCGATATGGAAGGCGCCACCGGAGTCACCTGGCCGGCGGACGTACTGCCGGGCCATTCCCAGTGGGAGCGCTGCCGCCCGATGTTCACCTCGGATGTGAATGCCGCGGCGCTGGGTTTCTTCGACGGCGGCGCCGACGCCGTGCTGGTGAACGAGGCCCACTGGTCCATGCGCAATCTCCTGCTCGAACAGCTGGACGAGCGGGTCGAGATGCTGACCGGGCGCCATAAGTCGCTCTCCATGGTGGAGGGGGTGCAGCACGGCGATGTCGACGGCATCGCCTTCATCGGGTACCACACGGGCGCGGGCACCGAGGGCGTGCTCGCCCACACCTATCTCGCCAACCAGCTCACCGGTGTCTGGCTCAATGGCGTCCGCGCCAGCGAGGGCCTGCTCAACGCCCATGTGGTGGCCGAGTACGGCGTCCCCGTGGTGCTGATCACCGGCGACGACCTGACCTGCGCCGACGCCCAGGGGTACGCGCCGGAGGCGAAGGCGGTCGCGGTCAAGGACCATGTCTCGCGGTATGCGGCGGTCTGCCGCACCCCCGCCCGTACCGCCGCCGACATCCGCGCCGCCGCCCGGGAGGCGGCGGCCCTCGCCGTCCGGCACCAGCCGGTCGCCGCCGGACCCCACACCCTGGAGATGGAGTTCGACGCGGAGCACCTGGCCGCCGCCGCGACGGTGGTGCCCGGGGTCGCACGCTCCGGCGAGCGCAAGGTTTCCTACACCAGTTCGACCATGTACGAGACGATCCGGACCTTCAAGGCCGTCACCACCATCGTCTCCGCGGCCGTGGAGGAGCAGTATGGCTGAGCAGCGCATGTCCGGAAGCACCCAGGGCCCGCAGGGCACCCAGGAGCTGAGCGGTACCCAGGATCCGCGGGGTCTTCAGGACTCCGGCGGCGGGGGGCCCGTCGACGCGACGGCCCTGGACGAGGTGGTCACCTTCACCTCCGAGCTGATCCGCATCGACACCACCAACCGCGGCGGCGGCGACTGCCGGGAGCGCCCCGCCGCCGAGTATGTCGCCGAGCGACTGGCCGCCGCCGGGCTCGACCCCGTCCTGCTGGAGCGCGTCCCGGGGCGGACCAATGTGGTCGCCCGGATCGAGGGCACCGACCCCACGGCCGACGCCCTGCTGGTCCACGGCCATCTCGACGTGGTCCCCGCCGAGCCCGCCGACTGGACCGTCCACCCCTTCTCCGGCGAGGTCCGGGACGGTGTGGTCTGGGGCCGCGGCGCCGTCGACATGAAGAACATGGACGCGATGATCCTCTCCGTCGTCCGGGCCTGGGCCCGCGCCGGAGTCCGCCCCCGGCGCTCCCTCGTCATCGCCTACACCGCCGACGAGGAGGCCAGCGCCGAGGACGGCTCCGGCTTCCTCGTCGACCGCCACCCCGAGCTGTTCGAGGGCTGCACCGAGGGCATCAGCGAGTCCGGCGCCTACTCCTTCCACGCCGGGGGAGGGATGACCCTCTACCCCATCGGCGCGGGCGAGCGCGGCACCGCCTGGCTGCGGCTCACCGCCGAGGGCCGGGCCGGCCACGGCTCCCGGGTCAACCGGGAGAACGCGGTCTCCCGGCTCGCCGCCGCCGTCGCCCGGATCGGCGAGCACAGCTGGCCGGTCCATCTGACCCCCACCGTCCGTGCCGCCCTCACCGAGATCGCCGCCCTGCACGGCATCGAGGTGGACACCACCGCCGACGACTTCGACGCCGACGCCCTCATCACCAAGCTGGGCCCGGCCGCCGCCCTGGTCGAGGCGACCGTGCGCAACAGCGCCAACCCGACCATGCTGGCGGCCGGGTACAAGGTCAATGTCATCCCCGGCCAGGCCACCGCCTATGTCGACGGCCGGATGCTGCCCGGCGCCGAGGAGCAGTTCGAGCGGACCCTGGACCTGCTCACCGGGGACGGGGTGGAGTGGGAGTTCCACCACCGGGAGATCCCCCTCCAGGCCCCCGTCGACTCACCCACCTTCGCCAAGCTGCGCGCCGCCATCGAGCGGTTCGACCCCGACGGCCATGTGGTGCCCTTCTGCATGGCGGGCGGCACCGACGCCAAGCAGTTCTCCCGGCTCGGCATCACCGGCTACGGCTTCTCCCCGCTGAAGCTGCCCGCCGGATACGACTACTCCGCGATGTTCCACGGCGTCGACGAACGGGTACCGGTCGACGCCCTGCACTTTGGTGTCCATGTGCTCGACCACTATCTGCGCTCTGCCTGAGGGGGATCCGTACATGGTGAACGACACGGTCACAACGGCGGCCCACGGCACCTGGCCGTCGCCCGTCGACGCCGCCACCGCCGCCTCCCACGACGGCCGGCCGGAGTTCCCCGGCGTCGTCGGCGAGGAGGTCTGGTGGACCGCGCCCCGCCCCACCGAGGGCGGCCGGCGGACCCTGGTGCGCTGCCGCGCCGACGGCACCGAGGAGAGCGTGCTGCCCGCGCCGTGGAATGTCCGCAGCCGGGTCATCGAGTACGGGGGCCACCCCTGGGCGGGCACCCTCCGGCCCGACGGCACCCCCTCGGTGGTCTTTGTCCACTTCCCCGACCAGCGGCTGTACGGGTACGAGCCGGACACCCCCGGCGCCCGTCCGTACCCGCTCACCCCCGTCGGGGCCACCGGGGACGGGCTGCGCTGGGCCGATCTGCGGATCCACCCCGACCGGGACGAGGTCTGGGGGGTGCTGGAGGAGTTCACCGGCCCCGCGCCCACCGATGTCCGCCGGGTGATCGCCGCCGTACCGCTCGACGG
Organism: Streptomyces sp. NPDC000594; assembly: GCF_040299965.1. Taxonomy (NCBI): domain Bacteria; kingdom Bacillati; phylum Actinomycetota; class Actinomycetes; order Kitasatosporales; family Streptomycetaceae; genus Streptomyces; species Streptomyces sp. NPDC000594. The sequence continues at coordinate 170,306 of NZ_JBEPCY010000005.1, forward strand.
ATCCGCCGCCGACGACCGCTCCGCCGTACGGGAGCTGGCCAACACCGACAGCGGCCATCGCTTCCTCACCGGCCCCCGGCTCTCCCCGGACGGCCGGCGGGCCGCCTGGATCGCCTGGGACCACCCCCGGATGCCCTGGGAGGGCACCGAGGTGGTCCTCGCCGACATCCCCGAGGGCACCGGCCCCTTCACCGGGGCGCGCACCGTCCTCGGCGGCCCCGGGGAGTCCATCTGCCAGGTCGAATGGGCCCCCGACGGCTCCCTGCTCCATATCGGCGACGCCACCGGCTGGTGGGCGCCCTACCGCAGCCGTCCCGACGAGCTGGACGGCCCGGCCCCGCTGCCCCGCGCCCCGCTCGCCCCGGGGCGCTCCGAGGAGTTCGGCGGCGCGCTCTGGAAGATCGGCCTCCAGTGGTGCCATCCCCTGGCGGACGGGCTGCTCGCCGTGATCCACGGCAAGGGCACCACCGCGCTGGGCATCCTCGACCCGGAGACCGGCGAGCTGGTCGACGCCGCCGGGCCGTGGACCGAGTGGGCGGCGGGCCTCGCCGTCCACGGCGACCGGGTCATCGGGATCGCCGCCTCCCCCCGCAGCGGCTACGAGGTGGTGGAGCTGGACACCCGTACCGGCCACACCCGGGTCATCGGCGCCCGCCACCGGGACCCCGTCGACCCGGCGTACTACCCCGAGCCCCGGGAGCGGGTCTTCACCGGCCCCGGCGGCCGGGAGATCCACGCCACCGTCTATCCGCCGCACCACCCCGGCCACCGGGCCCCCGAGGGCACCCGGGCGCCCTATGTCATCTGGGCCCATGGCGGACCCACCGGCCATGCCCCGCTCGTCCTCGACCTGGAGATCGCCTACTTCACCTCCCGGGGCATCGGCGTCGCCGAGGTCAACTACGGCGGATCCACCGGCTACGGCCGTGCATACCGCGACCGGCTGCGGGAGCGCTGGGGCGAGGTCGATGTCGAGGACTGCGCGGCGGTCGCCCGCGCCCTCGCCGACGAGGGCACCGCCGACCCCGCCCGGCTCGCCGTCCGGGGCGGCAGCGCCGGCGGCTGGACCGCCGCCGCCTCCCTCGCGGGGACCGATGTCTACGCCTGCGGCACCATCATCTTCCCCGTCCTGGACCTGCTGGGCTGGGCCACCGGCGAGACCCACGATTTTGAATCGCGGTATCTGCACTCGCTGATCGGCCCGCTGGAGGAGGTGCCCGAGCGCTACCGCGACCGTTCGCCGCTGGCCCGTGCCGACCGGATCACGGCGCCGTTCCTGCTGCTCCAGGGGTTGGACGATGTCATCTGCCCGCCCGCCCAGAGCGAGCGGTTCCTCGCCGAGATGGCGGGGCGCGGAGTGCCGCACCGCTATATCGCCTTCGAGGGCGAGGGCCATGGCTTCCGGATGGCCGAGACCATGATCCGCGCGCTGGAGGCGGAGCTGGCCCTCTATCTCCATGCCTTCGGCATCGACCGCCCCGACACCGCCCCCCTGGAGCTGAGCACATGACCACCGCCGGACTGACCCCGCTGACCCGCCCCCGCAGACTGCGGCCCGGGGCCAGGGTCGCCGTCGTCGCCCCCTGCGGCCCCGTCCCCGAGGACCGGCTGGAGGCGGGGCTCGCGATCCTGCGCTCCTGGGAGCTGGAGCCGGTGGTGGCGCCGCATGTCCTCGACCGCCACGGCCAGTTCGGCTATCTCGCCGCCTATGACGGCGACCGCGCCCGGGACCTCACCGAGGCCTGGTGCGACCCCACCGTCGAGGCGGTCCTCTGCGCCCGGGGCGGCTACGGCGCCCAGCGGATGGTGGACCGGGTGGACTGGAGCAGCATCCGGGCCGCCGGGCCGAAGATCTTCGTCGGCTACAGCGATGTCACCGCGCTGCACGAGGCGTTCGCCGCCCGGCTGGGCCTGGTCACCCTGCACGGGCCCATGGTCGCGTCCCTGGACTTCCTCAAGGACGACACCTCCCGCGAGCATCTGCGGTCCACCCTCTTCGCACCGGAGTCGGTACTGACCATCGGCCTGGAGACGGCCCGCCCCCTGATACCCGGACAGGCCCGGGGCATCACCTTCGGCGGCTGTGCCAGCCTGCTCGCCGCCGACCTCGGCACCCCGGCCGCCCGCCGGACCGGCGAGGGCGGACTGCTGCTCCTGGAGGACGTCGGCGAGGACGACTACCGGCTGGACCGGATCCTCACCCAGCTGCTGCGCGGCGGCTTCTTCGACGGGGTCACCGGAATCGCCCTGGGCTCCTGGGCGGACTGCGGACCCTATGAGCGGATCCGGGAGGTGCTCCGCGACCGTCTCGGCGGACTCTGCGTCCCGGTGGTGGAGGAGCTGGGCTTCGGTCACGGGGGCCGCAATCTCACCCTGCCCCTGGGCGTCCCGGCGCTCCTGAACGCGGACGCGGGCACGGTCACCCTGGACGGGCCCGCCCTGAGCTGATCCGATCCGAGCCGAGCTGATCCGAGCTGATGTGAGCCGGGGCGCCGGGTCCGGGAGCACGCGCTCCCGGACCCGGGCCCGGCCGGGCGGGTCAGCCCTGGCGCAGGGCCGCGTACCCGGGGCGGATCACCTCGTCGATCAGCCGCCGCCGCTCCGGCAGCGGCAGGAAGGCCGACTCCACCGCCGCGACGGTGAACTCCTCGAAGACCTCCGGGCCGTAGCCGAACGCCTCCACCAGATGCGCGAACTCACGGCTCATCGTGGTCCCCGACACCAGCCGGTTGTCGGTGTTGAGGGTGACCCGGAAGCCGAGGCGGCGCAGCAGGTCGATGGGGTGGCTCGCGTAGTCCTTCGCCGCACCGGTCTGGAGGTTGGAGGTCGGACAGACCTCCAGCGTGATCCGGTTGTCGCGGATGTACGCGGCCAGATGCCCGAGGCTCGCCGTGCCGTCCTCGTGCACGGTGATGTCGTCGGTGATCCGGACCCCGTGGCCGATCCGCTCGGCCCCGCAGATCTGCACCGCCTCATGGACGGACTCGGCGCCGACCGCCTCGCCCGCGTGGATGGTGAAGTGGCAGTTGTTCCGCTTCAGATGCTGGAAGGCGGCGAGGTGGCGGGCGGGCGGGTTGCCGATCTCGCCACCCGCGATGTCGAAGCCGACGACCCCGGTCTCCCGGTGGGCGACGGTCAGGGCGGCTATCTCGGCGGAGCGGTCGGTGTGCCGCATCCCGGTGAGCAGGGTCCGGACGGCGATCCGGCCGCCGGAGCGACGCTCGCCCTCGCGGAAGCCCGTGTTCACGGCGGTGACGACCTCGTCCAGGGTCAGCCCGCGCTCCAGGTGCTGCTCGGGGGCGTACCGGACCTCGGCGTAGACGACCCCGTCCGCCGCCAGGTCCTCGGCGCACTCGGCGGCGATCCGCTCCAGCGCCTCACGGGTCTGCATCACCGCACAGGTGTGGGCGAAGGTCTCCAGATACCGCTCCAGCGAACCGGAGTCGGCCGCCTCCCGGAACCAGACGCCGAGTGCGGCGGGATCCTCGGTGGGCAGCTTGTCGTACCCGTACTCCCGGGCGAGTTCGATGATGGTGGAGGGACGCAGACCGCCGTCGAGGTGGTCGTGCAGGACTGCCTTGGGGGCGCGGAGGATGTCAGACAAGTGCATGCCCCGGGAGTGTACGGCACCCCCGGGGCGCGGGCCGAGAAGGGATCCCTGTGACGCGCACGACAGCCGGGCGGTCGCGGCAGGGCGCCGCCGCCGCGCGGGGCCTCAGCCCGACTGGAGCACCGGCAGCGCGGGGGCGCCCGTCGGCAGCATGTGCTTGGCCGCGAGGACCGGGGTCCCGCCCGCCAGCACCACCTGGGTGACCAGCACGGCGGGGGTGTCCGGGGCCCGGTCCAGCTGACGTCCCCGCCGCCGCCCCAGCAGGGTCGCGCCGACCTGGCTGTGCCCGCTCACCGCCACCCCGCGGGCGACCCCGGCCAGCACCGCCAGCATCGAGCCGCCGCCCGCCCCCGGGGCGCCCAGCGCCTCGGCGAAGGCCGGATGCGCCGCCCGGAGGGTCTCCTCGGGGGCGGCCCACTCCTGGCTCAGCACCCCCGCCGCACCCGGAGCGGTCAGCACCGACTCCCAGAAGCGCAGCTCGGACCCGGCCGGGGCGAGCAGATGCTGGGTGGTGAAGTCGGTCGGCTCCTCCACCGCCCGCAGCAGCGCGCCGACCCTGACCGGACCGCCGCCCGCCAGCAACTCCTCCAGCGGCCGCAGCCGTTCGTAGCCGCGCCGGGGCGGGGCGTCGTTGACCGTGCGGCCCACCCCCCGCCGCACCGTGACCAGCCCGTCCTCCTGGAGCAGCAGCAGCGCCTCGCGGAGCGCGGGTCTGCTGACCCCCAGCTCGGCGGCGAGCCGGGGCTCGGACGGCAGGGTCGACCCCGGTGGATAGGTGCCGTCGTGGACGGCGTCGGCGATCCGCTCGTACAGGGCGACGACCGGTCTGCGCTGCGGCCGGCTGACTGCCACGGGTTCCTCCTGTGCTCGCTGTCGGGCCCGGCTGTCGGGCGGGGTCCCTGACCGGGCTGTCAAGCTTGTCAGACAGGAGCATCTCGGTACGGTGAGGGGCCGATGCCCCCGCCCTCTCACCCGTACGGCCCGCTCCACCGCTCCCCGGGCGGTACCCCGGCCCATTCTGGTGCCATGAGCGCCAAGGGCACATCGAGGGGTACACGGTCGCGCCGGACGGGCGAGGGTCTGCGGGAGTGGTTCACCCCCGGGCGGATCGCCGTCACCGTCCTGGCGGTGCTGGCGATCGTCTTCATCTTCGAGAACACCGACCAGGTACGGATCCGGGTCCTCATCCCCGTCGTCACCATGCCGCTCTATCTCGCCCTTCTCGCGATGTTCGTCATCGGGGCGCTCTGCGGCGGCTATATCTTCCGCCGCCGGGCGCGCTAGCCGGGTCGAGCCGAGCCGAGCCGGGCCGGCCCCAGCAGAGCCGAGCCGGGCCGATCAGAGCCGGACCGAGCCGGGCCGCGTAACCTGGGCCGATGCCAGGAACCGCCGCCGTGCCCGACCCCTGCGCGCCGCCCGAGGGGCCCTGGACCGCCATCGGGCCCCGGGTCGCGCTGCGCCCCTTCACCCCGGAGGACGGGCCCGGGTTCACGGCCGCCGCGCGGGCCTCCACCGCCCTCCACCACCCCTGGCTCGCGCCGCCCCGTACCGCCGGGGAGTACACCGCCTACCTGGACCGTCTCGGGGAGCCGGCCCGTGCGGGCTTCCTCCTCTGCGCGCGGGACACCGGCCGGATCGCGGGCTTCATCACCGTCAACAACATCGTCCACGGCGCCTTCCGCTGCGGTGCCCTCGGCTATGGCGTCTTCGCCCACGCCGCCGGGCGCGGACTGATGGGCGAGGGGCTGCGGCTGCTGCTCCGGCATGCCTTCGGCCCTCTCGGGCTGCACCGGCTGGAGGCCAATATCCAGCCCGGGAACGCCGCGTCGCTCCGGCTGGTGCGCCGGGCCGGCTTCCGGCTGGAGGGCTTCTCGCCCGCCTTCCTCCTGGTGGACGGCGCCTGGCGGGACCATGAGCGCTGGGCTCTCACCGCCGATATGCCGGTCCCGCCCGCCGGGGACTTTGCCGAAGAGTGACCGGCCGGGCCCCTGTCCGTCGCCGCGGTGGTCCGCTTCCATGGTCGTCGGCCGCCCGACCGGGCGGCCGCCCCCGCAGAGCGAAGCGAGGCTGTCTTGGCCACGACCGTGCGGCGTACCGTCCTGACCCTCCCCGCGGCCCCTCTGGGCCCCGCCAATCCGCTGCCCGCGCTCCGGCCCCTCACCCGGCTCCACACCGTCGACGAACGGGTCCGCGCCGAACTCCCCCGGGACATGGCCCGGCAGATGGAGTGCCCGCCGCCACGCACCGTACTGCCGGTACGGCTGCTCGACGGGTACGGCCGCGACCGCGCCCCCGCCGACCTCGACGCCCTGGTCATCGAGAACGACCTGCTCCGGGTCACCGTCCTCCCCTCGCTCGGCGGCCGGGTCCACTCCCTGTACCACCGGCCCACCGGCCGGGAGCTGCTCTACCGCAACCCCGTCCTCCAGCCCGCCGCCTTCGCCCTCAACGGCGCCTGGTTCTCCGGCGGCATCGAGTGGAACATCGGCTCCACCGGCCACAGCACCCTCACCGCCGCCCCGCTGCACGCCGCCGTCGTCCCCGCCCCCGACGGCGGTGAGATGGTCCGGCTCTGGGAGTGGGAACGCCTGCGCGACCTCCCGTTCCAGATCGATCTCTGGCTCCCCGAGGACTCCGCCTTCCTCCATGTCGGCATCCGGATCCGCAATCCGCACGAGCGGGCCGTCCCCGTGTACTGGTGGTCCAACACCGCCGTCGAGGAGCACCCCGCCACCCGGGTCCTCGCCCCCGCCGACGAGGCCTGGCACTTCGGTTACGACCGGGCGCTGAAGCGGGTGCCCGTCCCCGACTACCGGGGCGAGGACCGTACCTACCCCCAGCGCGGCGAGCACCCCGCCGACTACTTCTACGAGATCGACGCGGGCACCCGTAAATGGATCGCCGCCCTCGACGGCTCGGGCCGCGGACTCGTCCAGACCTCCACCGACGCGCTGCGCGGCCGGAAGCTCTTCCTCTGGGGCTCGGGGCGCGGCGGCAGGCGCTGGCAGCGCTGGCTCACCGAGCCCGGCACCACCGGATACGCCGAGATCCAGGCGGGGCTCGCCCGTACCCAGTTCGAACATCTGCGGCTGGCCGAGGGGGCCGAACTGGGCTGGCTGGAGTGTTACGGGCCGCTCGCCGCCGACTCCGGCACCGTCCACGGGAACACCTGGGCCGCCGCCTGCGCCGAGGTCGAGTCCGCACTCGCCGCCGTACTGCCCCGGCGGGCGGTGGAGGAGGCCCATCGCGCCTGGCTCGCCACCGCCGACACCGCGCCGGTCCGCACCCTCGCCACCGGATCCGGCTGGGGCGCGCTGGAGCAGCTCCGCTCCGGTACCGAGCTGCCCGGCACCCCCTTCGACATGTCGACCCTCGGCGAGGAGCAGCGGCCCTGGCGGGACCTGCTCACCACGGGGGCGCTGCCCGCGCCGGGCGCCGTGTCCCCGCCCGGTCCCTCGCTGGTGGCCCCGTACTGGCGGGACATGCTGGAGACCGCCCCCGCCGATCCGCTCACCGAGTACCACCTGGGGGTCGCGCAGTGGCACGCCGGTGACCGGGCCCAGGCGGTCCGCAGCTGGGAGCGGGGTCTGGCGCTCGCCTCCTCCCGCTGGCCGCTGCTGCGCTGTCTCGCCGTGGCGGACGAGGAGGACGGCCACCCCCGGCGGGCCGCCGACCGCCATCTGGCCGCCTTCGACGACCTCTGCCGTGAGCGCCGTGAGGACGGGGCCTGGCCGGCGGCGACCGCGGCGCTCGGCCGGGAGGCGATCGAGGCGCTGCTGCACGCCGGACGGGCCGCCGACGCCCGCTCGGTGTGGCTGCGGCTGGGGGCCGGGATCCAGCGGCGCGGGCGCTTCGCCCTGCTCCACGCCCGGCTGCTGCTGGCCGAGGGCCATCCCGAGCGGGCCCGCGCCGTCTTCGAGGAGGGGTTCGAGGTGCCGGACCTCCGCGAAGGGGGAGCCCGGGAGCTGGTGGAGGTCTGGAGCGCGCTGACCGACGATCCGCTGCCGGAGGCGTACGACTACCGCACCCAGGAGACCCCGGCCGGAGGGACGCCCCGGTGACTTCCTAGGGGACGCGCCCCGGGACGGAGCCGGCCGGCTTGCGGTCCACGTACTCGAAGACCGAGCCGTCGGGGTGGACGGCGATCAGATTCCGCCCCGCCGGGGTCGGGAGCGGGCCGGCGACGATCCGCGCGCCGACCTCGGAGAGGGTGGCGCAGGCCTCGTCCACATCGCTGACCGCGATGGTCGCGGTGACCTTGCGCAATACCTCAAGCTCCGCTTCGTCCCCGCTCATCAGCAGAAAGCAGCCGACGGCCGCCACCTGGACCCCGCCGCGTTCGAACCGCTGCGGGGTCCTGCCGGTGATGCGCTCATAGACCGTGGCCGCCGCGTCCAGATCGTCGACACAGATACGCAGCGTGGTTCCCAGGATGTCCATGGCCCGAGCCTAGTGCCGCGACCGTGCGAGGGTCACCCGAAGTGCCGGGACGCCAGCGGGGAGTGACGGTCCGTCCGTCGGGCAGCCCGGGTGATCAGGCGCGGCAGAGCAGTTCACCGTGGGGTACGAGGAACCAGGCGTCGTCGTGGCCGGCCCACTCGCGCCAGCCGTCCGCGAGGGCGGTGAGCCCCTCGGCCGTGGTGTGGCCGCCCGCCACGGCGATCTCCGCATAGCCGGAGGCGCAGGTCCGCTCCGCCCAGAGCCCGCTCCACCACTCCCGCTCGGCCTCCGACGCGTAGCACCAGGTGCCCGCCGTCGCGGTGATCGCGGTGAAGCCCGCCGCCCGCGCCCAGGAGAGCAGCCGCCGTCCGGCGTCCGGCTCGCCGCCGTTGTCGCGCGCCACCCGCCGGTACAGCGCCAGCCAGTCGTCCAGCGCCGGGATCCCGGGGAACCAGGTGAACGCGCCGTAGTCCGCGTCCCGTACGGCGACCAGACCGCCCGGCCGGCAGACCCGGCGCATCTCCCGCAGTGCGTGCACCGGGTCGCCCAGATGCTGGAGCACCTGATGGGCGTGGACGACATCGAAGGAGTCGTCCGGGAAGTCCAGGGCGTTGACATCGGCGACCGCGAAGTCGGCGTTGGCCACGGACTGTTCGGCGGCGTGCGCACGGGCCCGCGCCACCACTCCCGGGTCCCGGTCGACCCCGGTGACCCGGCCGTCGGGCACCAGACGGGCCAGATCGGCGGTGATGGTGCCCGGACCGCAGCCGATGTCCAGGATCCGCATGCCGGGGGTCAGTTCGCCGAGGAGATATCCGGCGGAGTTGGCGGCGGTGCGCCAGGTGTGGGAGCGGAGCACCGACGCGTGGTGGCCATGGGTGTAGACGGCGGTTTCCTGGCGCATGGCGGATCTGCCTTCCTCAAGAGCCCGTGGGGGCGCTGTGGATCACCGGTCGGGGGACCGGGATCACCCGAAGGCCTTATTCATATGCTGAGACGAATCGTCTTGTCATGTGGATACCACTATCTGGACCGGCCCCCCGCCACGGAGGTCCGTGGCGGGGGGCGAGGGCTCAGCGCAGGGTCCGGGGGCGGTAGACGGTGAGCGCCTCCGGTGCCTTGTCCAGCGTCAGTTCCGCCGGGGCGGGGACGACTTCGCCGTCGTACGCCATCCGGGTGCCCGGCGCCAGACCGGTGATCCGGAGGGTGTGCAGCTGCTCGGCCGCGTGGACCGGCGAACGGCTCAGCGGGCCGGCCAGTGCGGCGGCGAGCAGCCGCAGCCCCGGCCGGCGGCCCCCGTGCACCACCCGGACATCCAGCAGCCCGTCGGCCAGATCCTCACGATGGCCCGGGGTCGGGCCCACCGGCCGGTAGATCCCGTTCCCGGCGAAGAGCAGCCAGAGCGGGCGCCGCCGCCCCTGGACCACCGCCTCCAGGGGCCGGCCGTGGCGCAGGACGCGTGCCGCCGCCAGCACCCCCGCGGGCCAGCCGCCGATCCGGGGCGACCAGCGCTCCCTGATCCGTACCAGATCCGGATAGACGCCCAGGCTGAAGGTGTTGAGGAAGTACCGGGGCCGCTCCTCCGTGCCGGGTGGCCGTTCGGTACCGGGTGTCCCCTCCGTGCCGTCCCGGTCCGGGGCCGCCCCGGCCCCCGGGTGCGGCGCCCCCGGGTTCCGTGCCGGGCCCGGTCTGAGGCGGCCCAGGTCGACCCGGACCGCGTCGCCCTCCGCCAGCGCCCGGCAGGTGTCCGCGACCTCCTCGACGCCCAGGTCGTACGCGAAGTGGTTGAAGGTGCCACCGGGGAAGACGGCCAGCGGCAGACCCCGTTCCACCGCCACCGCCGCCGCCTGGTTGATCGTCCCGTCCCCGCCGAAGACGCCCAGCGCCCGGCCCCGCCCGGCGGCCCGTTCCAGCGCCGCGGTCAGCTCGTCCGGCTCGCACTCCACCACTTCGGCCAGCGGCAGCGCCCGGCGTACCTCGTCCGCCGAATCCGCCGAGCCGGAGCGCTGGTTGACCACGACCACCAGGCCCTCGCCGCCGGGGAGCGCGGGGGCCGCCGCCACCGGCCGCCCCGGTGACGGCAGCTGGTTCCGGGTGGGCACCAGCTCCCGTACCAGCAGCGCCGCCCCCGCCCCGAGCGCCAGGCCCACCAGGACATCGCTCGGGTAGTGCACCCCGGTGTAGACCCGGGAGAAGGCGACCGACGCGGCCACCGGCGCCACCACCGCCCCCCAGCTCCTGGACTCCAGGGCCACCCCGGTCGCGAACGCCGCCGCCGAGGCCGCGTGCCCGGAGGGGAAGGAGGTGGTGAACGGCTGCCGCTTCAGCTGCCTCATCACCGGGACCCCGTCCAGCAGCGGCCGGGCCCGGCGCACCGACCGCTTGCCCACGGTGTTGATGACGGCGGAGGCCACCGCGAGCGAGGCGACCCCGCGTACGGCCGCCCGGCGGGCCCGGGCGCCCCGGCCCACCAGCGCGATCCCGGCCGCCGTGCCGAACCAGAGCAGCCCGTGGTCGGCGCCCCGGCTCAGCCGGGGCAGCACGGGTTCGGCCCCCGGCCACCGGACGGCCGCCACGGTATGGAAGATCCGCCGGTCCCAGCGGCTGAACGGTCCGGCGGAACCCGGTCGGCGGTGGGCGACACCCTGTGGGTACGGAGATGACATGGGTCGCGGGTACCCCGTCGGAGGGCGGGCCACGCGCACCGACCCCCGTTCGCCACCGGCCGGGGCCCGGACCACGCACCGAGGGGGAGGCCCGCGGGCCCCGGACCCGTACCCCACCGGAGACCCGCCGGTCCCGGGCCCGTACACCTTCAGGAGCCCCGCCGGACCCCGCCCGCGCGCCCTACCAGGCCGCCCGCCGGGGCCCTAGGATCGCGCGCATGGCCGACGCCGCAGCAGCCCAGCCCCATGGAGCGCACCGTCGTTGTCGCTGACCCGCCGGCTCCCTTCCGGATCCCCGCGGCCACCGTGCCCCACCCCCCTCGGGCACCCCACCCCACCCCGTCGGCATACCTTTCCGCTCAGGAGGCACCCTTGTCCGCAGCACCCGGCCGTCGTGCGCTGCTCCGTCTGCTCTCGGCGGCCCCCCTCGCCGCGACCTCCCTGGGCACGGCCCCCGCCGCGCGGGCCGGCGCCGTACGGACCGAAGCCGGGGCCCGGGGCGTGGGAACCGCCGACGCGCCCGCCGCCGCAATCGCCCCCGGCATCGAGAAACCCCTGCCCTCCGATGTCTTCACCGTGCGCGGCACCAACGCCGAGACCCGGTTCCCGATGCTCCGCCACACCGGGCCGCTGACCCCGAACCCCCTCTTCTTCGTCCGCAACCACACCCGTACCCCGGTCCTGGACGAGAACGGCTGGCGGCTGACCGTCTGGGGGAGCGGGCTGCGCGGCGGACCGGTCCACTTCGGCTACGGCGAGCTGCGCTCGATGCCCTCGGTCACCCGGACGGTGGTCCTGGAGTGCGCGGGCAACGGCCGCAGCCTCTTCACCAGCCAGCAGGGCCAGACCGTCAGCGGCACCTCGTGGACCATGGGCGCGATCGGCGCCGCCTCCTGGCGCGGGGTCCGGCTGCGCGATGTGCTCCACCGGGCGGGCATCACCGGGTCGGCGGTGGATGTGATGCCCCGGGGTCTGGACGACGAGTTCATCAGCGAGGGCGTCTCGCTGGGACGGGTGCGCCGGCCGCTGCCGGTCGCCAAGGCGCTGGACGATGTGATCCTCGCGTACGAGATGAACGGCGAGCCGCTCCCGTACGACCACGGGTTCCCGCTGCGGGTGATCGTGCCGTCCTGGATCGGGATCGCCTCCATCAAGTGGCTCGGTGACATCGAGGTCAGCGACACCCCGCTCACCTCGCCCTGGAACACCCGCTTCTACCGGCTCTTCGGCGACGCCTATCCGCCCGGCGGCAGTGCGCCGCTCACCCGGCAGACCATCAAGAGCGCGCTGGAACTCGACTGGGGCCAGAGCCTGGAGGCGGGCCGGCGGGTACGGCTCACCGGGCGGGCCTGGTCGGCGGCGGCGCCGATCCACCGGGTCGACATCAGCACGGACGGCGGGGGGCGCTGGCGCCCGGCCCGGCTCCTCGACCCGCCGCGCCGGCACGGCTGGGTGCGCTGGAGCGCCGACTGGGTCCCGCGCGAGACGGGCCCGGCGACCCTGCTCACCCGGGCGACCGACCGGCGCGGCACCACCCAGCCGACGGAGACCGTCCACAACACCCAGGGGTATCTCTTCGACGCGGTGGTCCGCCATCCGGTCACGGTGGTGTGAGCCCTACCCCCCCCGGGGTAGGGGAGGCGGGTACGGGGCCGGGGGCCGGGCGGTCAGCCGGTCAGCGTGTCAGCGGGCCGGGGCGGATCGGTCAGGGGCGTACGGGTGGCGGCAGCGCCCGCTGGAACGCCCAGGGAACGGCCGTACTCACCGTCACCGCCGCTCCGGCCAGGATCAGCTCCCCGGGGCCGGTCTCCCCACCGCCCGCCATCGCCACCACCAGGGCCACCGCCGTGCCCAGCGGCATCCCGAGGGTCACCCGCCAGTCGCCCGCCGGGCCGGTGCGCACCAGCGCGACCACCAGCAGCAGCGCCCCGGAGAAGATCCCGCCGAAGCCGAGGGCGAGCCCCCGCCCCGTGCCGGGCGGTGCCTCGCAGCGCCGCCGCCCCGGGCCCTCGCCGGGGCAGCCCGGCAGGGACAGCAGCTCCGAGACGCCGAGGACGAGCACGGCACAGCCGACGGCGGCGAGCAGGAAGAGCCCCTTGGCGATCATGGTGGCCACGGTAGCCGGGCCCGGCCCGTCCGCACAGGGGCCGGGGACCGGGTTCGGGTCAGGCGGCCTGCCCCGGGGAGTCCGGGCGGCCCCGGCGGAAGCGGCGCCAGAGCGCCGGGCCCGCGCTGACGATCACCGTCAGGCCGACCGCCACCGCGACGCCCTGCCATGCCTCCTGGAAGAGGGAGCCGCCGAGGACCCCGATGAGCTGGTAGGTCGCGGCCCAGGCCAGACAGGCGGGCAGATTCCCCCGGGCGAAGACCGCGATCGGCATCCGCGCCAGCAGACAGGCCAGCATCACCGGTATCCGCCCCGCCGGGATCAGCCGGGAGAGCACCAGCACCGCCGTGCCGTGGTCCGCGAGCCGGGCCTGCGCCTGCTCCAGCCGGTCCGGCGCGGCATGTCCGCGCAGCTCCTCCAGCCACCGGGAGCCGTTCTTGGAACGGACCCCGCGCCGCCCCAGCCAGTACAGCGTCATGTCGCCCAGGAAGGCGGCGGACGCGGCCACCACGAAGACCAGTCCGAGCGCCAGCGGATCGCTCTGGTGCAGGGCGACCACCGCCGCCGAGCTGACCACCGCGCCCGTCGGCACCACCGGCACCAGGGCGCCCACCGCCACCAGCAGGAAGAGCGAGGGATAGCCCGCCGCCCGCTGGGTCGACTCCGGGGGCAGCCCGGCCAGGAGGTCCGACAGCCCGCCGAGCGTCTCGGAGACCAGGGAGCTCACCGTGCGCCCTCCGGACGGATCCGCTCCCCGTGCCCCAGCCGGTGCACCGAGACCCCGGGCGCCAGCCGCGCGGCCTTGCGGACGAACTCGTCCCCCGGCGAGTGGAACTCATGCGGGCGGATCCCGTCCATCCCTATCGGCCAGTACGTGCCGTAGTGCACCGGGACCGCCGCGCGCGGCGCCAGCGCGGCCAGCGCCTGGGCCGCCCGGCCCGGGTCCAGATGGCCATGGCCGAGGAAGGGGCCCCAGCCGCCGACCGGCAGCAGCGCCAGATCCACCGTGCCCACCTCGTCGGCCATCGAGTCGAAGAGCCCGGTGTCCCCGGCGAAGTACGTCCGGGCCTCGCCGATGATCACAAAGCCCAGCGCGGGGCAGCGCCGGGGCCCCATCGGCAGCCGCCGCCCGTCGTGCAGCGCCGGAACGACCCGTACCGTCAGCGGACCCACCGCCACCTCGTCACCGGGGGTCACCTCCCGCACCCGCAGCCCCAGCCGGGCCAGTGCGGGCACCGAGCGGACCGTGCCGCGCGGCACCACCACCAGGGTCCCCGGCGCCAGCCGGGCCAGCGACGGCAGATGGAGATGGTCCGAGTGGAGATGGGAGATCAGCACCGCGTCGGCGACGGCCGCCTCGGGCGGCGGCAGCTCCCCGCGCCGCCGCCGCAGATGGGCGAGGCGGCGCGCGAAGAGGGGATCGGTGAGCACCCGCGTACCGGAGTCCTCGACCGTGCAGGTGGCATGACCCCACCAGGTGACCTCCACCGGCACGTGACCACTCCTTTACGGCGATGTTCCGGCGACCCGCCCGGCTCCGGGGCGGCCTCCCGCCCGGGGCGCCGGGCACCCGGTCCGGGGCCGGGTACGGCGCCCGTACGCTGCGGCCGCCGCGCCGACGACACCCGTACGAGCCTATGCCCTCGGCGGAGTAGGGTCTCCCGCGAACCATCGAGAGCAGGGTGAACGATCATGAACGGCTTACGCGTGGCGGCCATCGCCAGTCTGACCCCCCTGGAGGAGCTGGACCGGGAACCCTTCCTGGTCGACACCCGGGGACAGCAGGCCATGTGCGCGCGCTGGGCGGCGGACCGGGGACACACGGTCACCCGGCAGCTCCTGGTGTACGGGGTGCGCCCCGACCACCAGGGACTCTGGTCCGACGTCGACGAGGGACAGGTCGATCTCTTCGTCGTCGCCAATGAACGGGTGCTGGAGCGCGCGCTGGCCTCGGTGCCCGAGTTCACCGCCGAGTGCCGCCGCCGGGGGGTGCCGCTGGAGACGGCGGGGCTGGACGAACCGGTCTACGACTCCGCGATGAAGGCCGATGTGCACCGCAGACTCTCCATGCCGACGGCGGGCTACGACGGCTGCTGAGCCGGGGCCGGACGCCGGTCGCACGGGCGGCGGACCCCTCTCACGCGGGCGACGGTGACCCTCTCACGCGGCCGACGGGACCCCCTCGTGCGGGTGGCGGGACCGCCCGTGGCAGGGGAACCCTCGCCGCTATGCCAGGCTTGACGCCTGATCCGAGGACGAGGTGAGTACGGCGTGCGCGACGGCCGATGGCGCAGGGCGGGCGGTGCCCTGCTGCGGGTGACCGTGGTCTGGGCGGTCTCCACCCTGACCATGCTGGTCCTGGCGGCGGCCCTGCCCGACTTCCGGCTCCAGTCCCCCGACGGGGACAGCCTCACCCGTACCGCACTGACCGCGGCCTGGGGTGCGGGCGTCTTCGGCCTGCTCACCGCGTTGGTGTGGCCCCTGGTGGTGCGGGCGCTGCTGCTGGTGCCCGCCTTCGTCCTCGGGCTGCTGGTCTTCTTCCTCAACGGCTCGCTGCTGCTGCTCGCGCTGCGGCTGATCCCCGACGGGCGCGGCGGCGCCGCCCCCGAGACCGCCGTCGTGGTGGCCGCGGTGATGTCCGCCGTCGCCTCCGCCACCTCCACCGCGCTCGCCGTCCGCGACGACGACGCCTACCGGCGCAGGCTCTCCCGGCTCGCCACCCGGCGCCGCCGCCGGGCGGGCCCCGGCGGCCCCGGCCAGGACTGCCCCGGCGCGGTCTTCCTCCAGCTCGACGGGGTGGGCCACGAGGTCCTGCTGCGGGCCGCGAAGGACGGCGTGATGCCGACCGTCGCCGCCTGGCTCGACGGCGGCCACCGGCTGGTGCCCTGGCGTACCGACTGGTCCAGCCAGACCGGCTCCAGCCAGCTCGGCATCCTGCACGGCAGCAACCACGATGTGCCCGCCTTCCGCTGGTACGAGAAGGACACCGGCCGGCTGATGGTGAGCAACCGCCCCGCCAGCGCGGTGGAGCTGGAGCGCCGGGCGGTCGAACGCACCGGCGACGGCGGGCTGCTCACCGGGGACGGCGCCAGCCGGGGCAATCTCTTCAGCGGCGGGGCCGACCAGGTCGCGCTGGTGCTGACCGTCTCCACCCGGCGCGCCCGCTCCAACCGCTCCCGCGCCGGGTACTTCGCCTACTTCTCGGACCCCGCCAACGCGGTGCGCACCGCGCTCTCCTTTGTCTCCGAGGTCGGCCGGGAGATCCGCCAGTCCACCCGGGCCCGGCTGCGCGACGAGGGGCCGAGGGTGCCCCGGGGCGGGCTCTACCCCCTGATCCGGGCCTTCGCCACGGTGGTCTCGCGCGATGTGGTGGTCGCCGCCGTCCTCGGGGACATGCTCGCCGGGCGCCGCGCCGTCTACGCCGATCTGGTCGCCTATGACGAGGTCGCCCATCACTCGGGGCCGCACAGCGCGGACGCCACCCAGGTGCTGGCCTCGCTGGACCGTTCGCTGGCGCTGATCGCCCAGATCGCCGAGCACGCCCCCCGCCCCTACCGGATCGTGCTCCTCTCCGACCACGGCCAGACGCCGGGGGAGACCTTCGAGAGCGCCTATGGCCTCGACATCCGGGATCTCGTCCGGGCCGGGTGCGGGCTGCCCGTACCGCGCCGCGCCGGGCGCACCCACA
This sequence comes from Streptomyces sp. NPDC000594, assembly GCF_040299965.1. NCBI lineage: Bacteria > Bacillati > Actinomycetota > Actinomycetes > Kitasatosporales > Streptomycetaceae > Streptomyces > Streptomyces sp. NPDC000594. The sequence continues at coordinate 186,817 of NZ_JBEPCY010000005.1, forward strand.
GCGGCGCCGAGGCCCGGGACGCGGCCCGGAACGCGCTGCGGGCCGCGCTGCACCGCCGGGAGGCGGACGGGGAGCCGCCGCCCCCGTCGGGGCCCGACGCCGAGCCGATCGTGCTGGCCTCGGGCAATCTGGCGCTGGTCTCCTTCCCCGACGGGCCCGGACGGCTCAGCCGGGAGGAGATCGACGCCCGGCACCCGGCGCTGCTGACCACGCTGGCCAACCACCCCGGTATCGGCTTCCTGCTGGTCCGCAGCGAGCGGCACGGCTCGGTGGTGCTCGGCCCCGGCGGGGTCGAGGTGCCCCTCGCCGAGCTGACCGACGACCGTCCGCCGCTCGCGGTCTTCGGCGCGGGCGCCGCCGACGCGGTGCGCCGCACCGACACCTTCCCGCATGTCGCGGACATCATGATCAATTCGATGTACGACCCGGGGACGGGCGAGGTGCACGCCTTTGAACGCCAGGTCGGCTCGCACGGCGGCCTGGGCGGGGAGCAGTCGCAGCCGTTTCTGCTGGCGCCCCCGGACCTCTCCCCGGCGGTGCCCGACGGTGGTGAACTCATCGGCGCGGAGGAGGTCCACCGGGTGCTCCGCCGCTGGCTCCACGAGTGCGCCCCGGACACCCCGGCGTCGGACACCTCTGCCCCGGGCACCCAGGCCCCCGGCCCCGCGCCCGAGCCCGTGCGGGGCGCCCGCCTCCCGGACGCCCCCACGCCCTAGTCGCTCCCCGGCCGTCGGGGCCCTGTGGTGGCGGGGGCGGGGCGCCTACAGTGGGGCTCCGGCCGAGGCGAGGGGGACCCGTGCGCGCGGTGGTGTTCGAGGAGTTCGGCGGAGAGCTGGGTGTGCGGGAGGTGCCCGATCCCGCACCGGCGCGGGACGGCGCCGTGATCCGGGTCGAGGCCGCCGGCCTCTGCCGCAGCGACTGGCACGGCTGGCGCGGCCATGACCCCTCCATCGCCCTGCCCCATGTCCCCGGACATGAACTCGCCGGAGTGGTCGAGGCGGTGGGCGCCGATGTGGTCCGGGTACGGCCGGGCGAGCGGGTCACCGTCCCGTTCGTCTGCGCCTGCGGCCGCTGCCCCGCCTGCGCGCGCGGTGCCCAGCAGGTGTGCGAGGACCAGCAGCAGCCGGGCTTCACCCACTGGGGCTGCTTCGCCGGGTACGTTGCCCTGCGCCATGCCGATGTCAATCTCGTGCCCCTGCCCGAGGGGGTGACCACCACCGCCGCCGCGAGCCTGGGCTGCCGTTTCGCGACCGCCTACCGGGCCGTGGTGGAGCGGGGCGCGGTGCGGCCGGGGGAGTGGACCGCGGTGCACGGCTGCGGCGGTGTCGGGCTCTCCGCCGTGATGATCGCGGCGGCGGCCGGGGCCCGGGTGATCGCGGTCGATATCGCCCCCGGCGCCCTGGAGCTGGCCCGCCGCTTCGGCGCCGAGGTCTGTCTGGACGCCTCCGCCGCGACCGGCGCCGCCGCCGACGCGGAGGTCGCCGAGGCGGTCCGGGAGGCCTCCGGCGGCGGCGCCCATCTCTCCCTCGACGCCCTCGGCGCCCCCGGGACCTGTGCCCGCTCCGTGGCCGGCCTGCGGGCCCATGGCCGCCATGTGCAGGTCGGGCTGCTGCCCGGGGGCGCTCCGCTGCCCATGGACCGGGTGATCGCCCTGGAGCTGGAGATCCTGGGCAGCCATGGCATGGCCGCGCACGCCTACCCGGCCCTGATGTCCCTGGTGGCCTCCGGCACCCTCCGTCCCGATCTCCTGGTCACCCGTGAGCTGCCGCTCACCGGCGCCCCGGCGGCGCTGGCCGCGCTGGACGGGCCGGGGACCCCCGGGGTCACGGTGATCACCCCGCACCGGGGCTGAGCCCCCGTACCAGGGCCGACCGGACGCGCCTGGGCTGAGGTCTCGCGCCGGCGCTGGGACCCGTACCGGGACCGAGCCACCACCCCCGGCCCGATGAGCCACCACCCCGGCCCCGGCCGGGCGCGCGCCCCGCCGGGGCCGTTCGGCGTACCCGGTGTCGCCCGAGCGGGCGGACCTCCCCCGCTCCCGGCGGCGGCCGGGTCCCCGGTGGGGGAAGGTGACAGGTCCAGGAGGTCCGCTCACCCGCGGGCCACCCGGACACCCGAGGTGTGCACCCATGCGTCTGCTCCCGGCCCCCGTCGCACGCGCCCTGGCGGCGCGCGGCGCCCCCCTGGCGCTGGCGGTCCTGCTGGCGCTGTTGGCACCGGCCCAGGGAGCGGGGGGTGCCACGGCGGACGGGCCGGGCCGGCCGGCCGCGCCCGCCTCCGTGCCGTACGACGCCCCCGCACAGCCCGAGGAGAGCGAGAACGCGGGCGCCCCCGCCGCCCGGGCGCGCACCTCGGTCCGGACCCCCGGTCACCGGCGCCGCGCCCGGGTCCGGCCGACCCCCGGCCGGGCCGCCGCCGCCCGGCCGCACCGGCACCCGGCCCCGCCCGCCGCCGTCCGCCGTACGGTGCTGCGCTGCTGAGAGCCGTCCCGTCCCGGTTCCCCGGGCGCCCGACGGTCCGTCAGCCCTCTTCAGCGTACGAGGTGTGTCAGCCATGCCCATCGACCCGTTCACCGCGCTCAACGCCCTGATCCGCGCCGAGGTGGCCCGTTCCGCGCGGCCCGCCGACGAGCCCCCGCCCGTCGAGGACCGGGACCGGCCGCCCGCCGATCCCGCCCCGCCGCCCCTCGGGGAGCCGACCCCCGGGCCATGAGCCCGGGGCCATGACCTCGGGGGTAATCGACCGGCCCCGTCCCCGGGCGGCAGGCTGAGGACACCGGAACCCGGGCGGCGCACTCCGACCGGGCTCCGGCTCCCATCCCGCAGACCCGACACCCGCAGAACCGACGGAGGCCGTGCCATGTCCGCCACCACCCTGTACGCCGGAATCGCCCGCACCACCGAGCCCCGCACCGCGCTCCGCCGGCTGCTGGCCCTGGACGCCGTGGTCACCGGCGTCAACGCGGTGGCCTATCTGGCGGCCTCGGGCCCGCTGGCCCGGCTCCTCGGCGTGGACCGCGGCCTGCTGCTCGCGCTCGGCGCCTTCCTGGTCCTCTACGCCGCCGCCGTCGGCGCTCTCGCCGCCCGCCGCCGGCCCGCCCCCGCCCTGGTCACCGCCGTGATCGACGCCAATCTGGCGTACGCGGTCGTCAGCTTCCTCGCCCCGTTCCTGTGGCTGGACCCCTCCACCGCCGGTGCCGTCTGGACCCCGCTCCAGGGCGCGGTGGTCGGGCTGCTCGCCGTCCTCCAGCTCTCGGCGCTGCGCGCGGTCAGCCGATGAGTTCCCGCAGCGCCTCGGCGGTCGCCCCGTCGGCCGGGATGAAGGTCTCGATGGCCAGCTCCGCGACGGTCACGTCCATCGGGGTGTTGAAGGTCGAGATCGAGGAGAGGAACGACAGGGTCCGCCCCCGGTGCTCGACCACCATCGGCAGCGCCAGATAGGGGTACGGGGTCGGGTCCTCCCGGTCCGTGTCGCCGCCCGCCCCCACCACGGGGTAGGCGGCGACCTCGTCGTACAGCTCCCGCAGCGCGTCCGAGCGGGCCAGCGCGATCTGACGTTCCATCTGGTGCAGCAGATGGCCCCGCCACTCCCGCAGATTGCGGATCTTGGGGGCGAGTCCCTCGGGGTGGAGAGTGAGCCGCATCGCGTTCAGCGGCGGCGTGAGCAGCCGCTCGGGCACCCCCTCCAGCAGGGCCAGGATGCCCCGGTTGGCGGCGACCACGGTGTAGAGGGCGTCCACGACCAGCGCGGGGAAGGGCTCGTACCCGCGCAGCAGGCGGTCGATCCCCTCCCGCAGCCCTCTCATCGAGGGGTCGTCCAGCGCGGTCTCGGCGTACCGGGGCGCGTACCCGGCCGCCAGCAGCAGCGCGTTGCGCTCCCGGACCGGTACGTCGAGATGTTCCGCCAGCCGCAGCACCATCTCCTCGCTGGGGCGGGAACGTCCGGTCTCGACAAAACTGATGTGCCGCGCGGACGAATCGGCGCGCAGGGCCAGTTCCAGCTGGCTCACCCGTCGGCGCTCCCGCCAGCCGCGCAGCAGAGTGCCGATCCTCAGGTCAGGGGCAGTGGTTGTCATGATCCGACCGTAGTACGGCCTCGTACCGGTGCGGGACCGGCGCCGGGCGCCCGGGGGGAGGCGGGGTCCCGCCGCCGGGGGTCCGCCCGGGGCCGCCGGGGACCGGGGCGTTCACTCCTGTCCGTCCCGGGCGCCGCGCAGCAGCGCCGCGAGCCCTCCGTCGAGATCGAGGGCGCAGGACTCCAGCTCCACCGGGACCGCGGCGTAGGTGTCCGCGAGGAAGTGCCGCAGCAGTCCGCTGGCGAACCGCAGCAGGGCCACGCCCTCCACGGAGCGCAGCTCGACCAGGGTCCGCGACCCCTCGCAGGGCCGGAGGCGGACATCGCCCCCGCCGGCCGCCGTCCGCAGCCCCTCGTCCAGCAGCGAGCGGGCGAAGGTCCAGGTCACCTCGGTACCGCTGAGGGAGACCGAGGGCGGGAAGACCATACGTACCGCGAACGGGTCATCGGCGCCGTAGAGCAGACTCACCGTCACGGGCGTGGGCAGGGGTGCCCCGCTGATGAGGTGGGCCGGGATCGACTGTTCGACGGTGCGGAACATCGCCGCTCCTTCGCTGCTGGGTCGAGGCTGCGTGTCGTCGTGAGCTACGACTGGTACGACGCTCGCCGCCCCCCGGCTCACTGCGTGATGAGCGACCCAGCTGGTGTGACGTACATCACACCGTGCTGCGGGCCCCCGCGCCGCCGATCCTCAGCTCCTCGCCGGTCAGCGGAGGACCGTCCAGCGGACGCCGCCCCGGTCCCCGCGCCACCCCCACCAGGACATCGGGGTGCAGCCAGGAGGAGGCCGGCCGGGAGAGCGTGATGACATCGATGTACGCCCGGGTGAGCAGGGCCCGTCCGGTGGCCGCGTACGCCAGCCGGTCGACATAGCGGTGCGCCAGGACGGAGCCGGGGCGCGGCTGCCGCCCCACGGCCCCCGGATAGAGGATGTCCGTACCGGTGGCCAGGTCCCAGGCGACCGAGACCGGCCGGGCGATGGCCCGCTGGGCCCGGCGGGCCAGGCCCGGCTCCCCGATCCCGGTCCGGGTGAGCACCTCCCGCAGTGCGGTCGACCCCTGCGCGGCCACGCTCATGCCCTGCCCGTAGACCGGGTTGTAGGTGGCCACCGCGTCCCCGACCGCGACGAACCCCTCCGGCCACCGCTCGGCCCGCTCGTAACAGCGGCGGCGGTTGACCGTACTGCGGGAGAGGGTGACCCCGGTGAGCGGTTCCCGGCGGGAGATCAGCTCCCCGACCACCGGGTGGCGCATCGCGGTCCGGGCGAACTCCTCGAAGGACTCCGCGTCCGAGGGCGGCTCACCGCCCCGGGTGCCCGAGAGGGTCACCATCCACCGCCCGCCCTCGATCGGGACGATGGTGGCGGTGCGCCCCGGTACCGGACGGCCCGGATCCGACTGCACATTGACGACGGGGAAGTCCTCGCTCCCGGCGGGTGCCCGGTAGAGCCGGGTCGCGTAGACCAGACCGGAGTCGACCCGCTCCTCCTCGACCGGGTCGAGGCCGAGGTCCCGCAGCCAGGTGGCGGCGCGGGAGCCGCGGCCCGCCGCGTCCACCACCAGATCGGCCGTCAGGGTCGACTCCCGGCCGTCCGGTGCGCCCAGCCGGATCCCCCGGACCCGGTCCGCCGAGCCGAGCAGGCCCCGTACGGTACGGCCCTGGAGGACGGTGACGGCGGGCAGGGCGAGCACCCGCTCCCGGACCACCCAGTCCAGCAGATCGCGACTACAGGCGATCATGAACTGCATCTCCGGCCAGCGTCTGATCCAGCCCTGCGCGGAGAGGGTCACCAGACCGGTCGGCAGCGGGATCCGCCGGGCCCCCGCCGCCAGCCAGCGGTCGGTGATCCCCGGCAGCAGCTCCTCGAACGCCCGTACCCCGCCGGACCACAGCAGATGGGTGTGGCGGGCCTGCGGGAGCGACACCCGGGGCGTCGGGCCCGGGGGCAGGGTGTCGCGCTCGACCACCGTGATCTCGTCGGCGAAGCCGTCCAGGGCGGCGGCGGCGAGCATGCCCGCGAGACCACCGCCGATCACGACGGCCCGGCGGGGCGGGACGGAACCGGTGCGGGTGGGGCGGGTCATCGCGTACGGGTCTCCGCGTTCTGTGAGGGGACGGGACTCACCACCGGGGACGGACCCCCGGCCGCCGGTGATTCTGCGCGACGATCCCGCCCGGCGGAAGTACGCCGCGCCATCCGCCGTCCCGGCCCCCGCCGTTCCGGGGGGAAATGCCCGTGCAGCGCGGTGGAGAGGCGGACCAGCCGCTCCCGTCCCCGGCCCAGCGCCGCCCGCAGGGTCTCCGTACCCGCTCGGGCGTGTTCCTCCTCCTCGGCCGGTTCGCGCCCGGCGCGCCGTGACTCCACGGCGGCGGCCACCATCGCCGCGACCCCCGCCGTCCGGGCCCGCCGCTCGCTGGCGCCCACACCGAGCGCCGCCTCGTACGCCCGGTGCCGCACCCGGTCGTCCAGATAGGGCTGGAGCCGCAGCAGCTCGTCGTGGATCAGCGTCTCCCGTACGGTCAGCCGCAGTTCGGCCGGTGCCCACCAGGGGATGCTGGGCACCGGGGGGCGCCACTCCCCGGCCCCCGGGCGCAGCTGCCGCCAGAGCGTGCCCAGCCGGGTGTACATGCGCCAGGACTGCCACAGCCCGTCCAGCCGGGGCCCCACCAGCGGCAGCAGGAAACCGGCGGTCAGCGTCAGCCCGCCGACGGCGGCCAGCGGCGGGGCCACCGTGGTGCTGAGCCCGTCGTACTCGGCGCCGGCCCACCGGGCCGCCACCGCCGTCAGCTTCGCGGAGCCGAAGGCGAGATTGAGGACCAGACCCACCACCAGGACGAGCAGCCCCAGCCGCAGCCAGCCGCCGACCGCCCGCGCCCAGCGCAGACACATCACCGTGGTGACCACGGCGGAGACGGCGTTCGCCAGCAGATAGAGGACCACCATCTCCCGGATGTACGGGGTGGTCGCGTAGTACGTGTCGAAGTCCCGCAGCCGCTCGACGGGGGTGTCGCCGAGCGCGAACAGCACCGGCAGCGCCACGATCACCATGCCGTACAGGGTGATCCAGGCGAGGGAGGCGCACCGCACCCGCTCCCGGGGGCCGCCGCGCCAGTTGACGATCAGGACCATGCAGGCGCAGCTGAAGGCGGACATGATGCAGTAGACCAGCGGGGCCGAGAGATTGGGCACCCCGAAGAGGCTGTTGACCCGGACGATGGTCGGCGGGGCCGCGAAGAGAAAGCACAGGGCCGCCGTGACCAGCAGGAACAGCACGGATCGCACCAGGGGATCGCGCCGGTCCCGGCGGAGCGCGGGCACCTTGGCGACCAGGGCGATGAAGAGGGCGACGGCGGGGACGTAGTAGTCGCTGTTGCGCATGGGGCTCAGATCCGGTGGTGCCCGAGCAGTTGCTGGATGCGCCGGACGTCCGGGGTGCTGGGGGCGGCGGGGGGCCTCTCCAGCCAGTGGCGCAGATGGGCGCCGAGTTCCAGGCCGAAGGTCTCCGCCTCGTTCTCCTCGGTCTCCCGGAAGTCGGTACGGGCGGCCAGATGCTGTACGGGGGCGCGCTCGCCCGGCCGGGCGGCGGCCGGGGGCTCCGGGGCGGTGGCGTCCTCGGCGGCGAGCCGGGCCGCCTCGGCCTGGTGCCCCTCATGGCGTCCGCCGTGCCCGGCGACCATGTGCCAGACCTCATGCCCGAAGATGATCAGCTGATGCACCGGTGGGGTCCCGGCCTGGACGCAGATGACATCCCGGTCGGCGAGGTCGAGATAGAGCCCGCTGGCGGTCTGCGGGGGGAAGTCCACCATCCGCAGGACCACCGGCCGGCCGCGCCGCTCGGCGAGATGGGCGCAGAGCGCCGCGAACACCTCCTGCGGGTCCTGGGGCCGGGCCTGTTCCAGGGCCCGCGCGAGGTCGTCGCGCAGTCGGCGCATGGCGCTCCTGGTGCCCAATGCACACTCTCCCCCGGGTCGGTCAGTGGCCTCAGCCTGGCACCACACCGTACAGAGCGATCGGCGCGGCTTCGCGAGGTGCTGGCCACCTTGCGAGTTTTCAGGACAGGCTCACAGCGTGTCAGCCAACCGCCGCGTCGGGCGCCCCTCGCCCACCACAGGGTGATTGCGCAGGTGAGCGGGGTGGCAGCACATTCGATCGCCGGTGGACCGACCCCGGGCGCGCCGCCCCCGTGGGATCCGGGCGGTCCCGGACGTTTGGCGGAATCCCGCTGGCCACCCCCGCCACGGCCGACCGGACCGCCCCGGACCGTGATCCCCGCTCCGGGGGCGACGGGGGGCGCCGGTCCCCCCGGTGGGATCGGGCGTCCCGGCCCGGGTGGGGTCAGGCGTCGGAGAGGGCGCGCCGGTGGACCTCGTGGACCAGCGGGGAGCCCCGCAGCGCACGGGAGATACGGACCAGATCGTCCGGGCCGCTCGCGGGCTGGAGCGGTGACCCGTCGCAGACCGGCGCGGTCCGCCCCGGCTCCGCCGCCCGGGCCCGCCCGGCCGCCGCGATCATCGCCGCGTCCGCGATCACCCGCGCCCGCTCCGGCGGCTGCCCCTCGGCCAGGGCGCGCGCCAGGGCGTCCGCGTACACCCCCTCGTCGTAGTAGGGCCGCAGACCGATGATGCCGTCGTGGATCGCCGCCTCCCGGCGGATCAGCCGCAGCTCCAGCGGGGCCCAGCGGCCGATCGCCACGGTGGAGGAGCCGGGCGGGGCGCTGCGGCGCAGCAGCCGGGCCAGCGGGCCGAGCCGCAGATAGCGCAGGGCGGCGCGGCGGCCGTCACCGGCGTACCGGGCGAGCAGCGGCAGCACGAAGCCGCCGCCGATCAGGGGGGCGCCCAGGGCGGCCAGCGGCGGGGCCAGCTCGGTGCCGAGCCTGTCCCAGTCCTGCCCGGCCCAGCGGGCGCCCACGGCGGCGAGCTTGGCGGTGTCATAGCCGAGGTTGAGGAGATAGCCGCAGCCGATGAGGGCCAGTCCGGCCCGGGGCACCCCGGTGACCAGGCGCGACCAGCGCCAGCAGAAGACCGCCGTGACCACCGACGCGACCGTGTGCGCCAGCAGATAGAGCACGATCAACTCCCGGATGTACGGGGTGGTCGCGTAGTAGGTGTCGAAGTCGCGGAGGCGTTCGGTCGAGGCGTCGCCCAGGACGAACAGGACGTTCAGGCTGACGGCGACCGATCCATAGGCCAGGGCGCACCGGCGGGCCAGCCGCCGGGTCCGGGGGGTGACCCCGTCCCGCCACAGGGTCAGCAGCACCAGACAGGCGCAACTGACGGCGGTGAGCGCGCTGTAGAAGAGGGGGGCGGCGAGATTGGGGATCCCGGAGACCCGGTTGATCGCGGCGAGCGTCGGAACCGCCGCCAGCGAGAAGAGCAGCCCGGCCATCAGCAGCAGCCCGCACACGGAGGCGAGCAGGATGTCCTGCGGATGGCGGATCAGCGCGGGCAGCTTGAGGAGGAACGCCCCGAACAGCAGTGCCGCCGGGACGAGCATACTGATCTCGGTCATCGACGGCCGGCCTTCACCCCTGCCGGAATCCGTTGCCGTCCGTCCTCCGGATCCGCCGTCCGCGGACGTGCTCCACCCAGTCCACCGCGCACCGTCGCCCCCACCCCGTCCGAGCCGCGTCCCCGTCGTGACACCGGCCGGCCCGGCGCGGTGTCGATGGGCCGTCCCCGGTGCTCAGCGCATCCGGTCGGCCGCCCCCCTGCGTAACCGTACTGTGTGCGAGTCTGTCCGGGGACGACGGTCTCCCAACTCATCGGACCGGCACACCCCCGGGTGGCCTCAGGCTCTGGCGTCCGTCAAAGCCTGAGGGGGGTGCGAAAGCCGCGTAACCGAGTCAACCGGGAGAGAGCTCCGCCCGGGGCGAGCGTCGAGATCACGCCATCGGCCCGGGGTCGCCGCCGCACCGCTCCGCGTCCGGTCCGTGTCCGGTCCGCGCTCGGTCCGCGTCCGGGCCGTCCTGTCGACGGGGTCGGTGGGGCTGGTGGGGCAGGGGTGGACAGCTGCGGTGCGCGGTGCGCGATGGCCGGTTCCGGGGGAGCATGGGCGCATGGACGCGGGTACCGAGGCGGCGGGCGAGGGGCTCTCCCTGGCCCGGGTCGCCGCGGTCTCCCGGGCCGTGGCCGGGACCTCCTCCCGCTCCCGCAAGACCGAGCTGCTCGCCGAGGTCTTCCGCGCGGCCCGCCCCGACGAGGCCGCCCTGGTCATCGCCCATCTCTCCGGACGCCTGCCGCAGGGCCGGATCGGCATCGGCTGGAGCGCCCTGAGGGACCCGCCGCCGCCCGCCCCCGCGCCCCGGCTCACCCTCGCCGGGGCCGATGCCGCGCTCACCCGGCTCGCCGACCTGCGCGGCCCCGGGTCCCGGGCGGCGCGCCGTACCGCACTGCACGCCCTGCTGGCCGCCGCCACCGCCGATGAACAGCGCTTCCTCACCCGGCTGCTGCTCGGCGAGGTCCGGCAGGGGGCGCTCGACGCCCTCGCCCTGGAGGCCGTCGCCCGCGCGGCGGACACCCCCGCCGACGCCGTCCGGCGGGCGGTCATGGTCGACGGCTCGCTGCCCCGGGTGGCCCGCGCCCTGTTCGCCGGGGGACCCGCCGCCCTCGAAGGGTTCCGGCTGACGGTCGGCACCCCCGTCCAGCCGATGCTGGCGCACACCGCCCCCTCGGTCACCGACGCGGTACGGACCCTGGGGGTGCCCTGCGCCGTCGAGGAGAAGCTGGACGGGATCCGGATCCAGGTGCACCGGGACGGACCGGCGGTCCGGGTGCACACCCGCTCCCTGGACGACATCACCGCGCGGCTGCCCGAGGTGGTGGCGGCCGCGCTGGGCCTCGACGGCACCGGCTTCGTCCTGGACGGCGAGGTCATCGCCGTGGGCGCGGACGGGCGGCCGGTCCCCTTCCAGGAGATCGCCGCCCGGGTGGGCTCCCGCTCGGACGTGGCCGCGGCCCGGGCCGCGCTGCCGCTGTCACCGGTCTTCTTCGATGTGCTCGCGGCGGACGGCGAACCCCTGGTGGACCTGCCCGCGCGGGAGCGGCACACGGTGCTCGCCCGGCTGGTGCCCGAGGGGCTGCGGGTCGCCCGGACCGTCGTCACCGACCCCGGGGACGCGGAACAGCTCGCCGCCGCCGAGGAGTTCCTCGCCCGGGCCCTGCGCCGGGGGCAGGAGGGCGTCCTCGTCAAGGCGCTGGAGGCGCCCTACGCGGCGGGCCGCCGGGGCCGCTCCTGGCTGAAGGTCAAACCGGTGCACACGGCCGACCTGGTCGTGCTCGCCGCCGAGTGGGGCCATGGCCGCCGTACCGGGCTGCTCTCCAACCTCCATCTGGGGGCGCGCGCCGCCGACGGCGGGTACGTCATGCTCGGCAAGACCTTCAAGGGCCTCACCGACGCGATGCTGCGGGAGCAGACCCGGCGCCTCGGCGACCTCGCGGTCGCCGACGACGGGCACACCGTACGGGTCCGGCCCGAACTGGTGGTGGAGATCGCCTACGACGGGGTGCAGCGCTCCCCGCGCTATCCGGCGGGGGTGGCGCTGCGGTTCGCCCGGGTGGTCCGCCACCGCCCGGACAAGCGGGCGGCCGACGCGGACACCCTGGAACGGGTCCTGGAGACCGGCCCGCCACCCGCCCCCGAGCGGTGACCGTGCCGGGCGCGGTGCCGGTGGCGGGCTCGGTGGCGGTGTGGCGGGGGGTGGCCGCGATCACGGGCGCCAGACACCCGACGCCGCCGCCCGGCGGGCGAACTCCGCGAAGTCCCGGGGCGGCCGGCCCAGCACCGCCCGTACATCCTCCGTGGTGGCGGCGTTATGACCGTCCATCAGCCCGACACAGAGCTCCGTGAGCCAGGCGACATCCTCGGCGGGGAGTCCGGACCCGGTCAGCACCCGGCCGAACTCCTCGCCGGAGACCGGGATGTACCGCACCGCGTGCCCCGCCGCCAGGCTCAGCTCCCCGGCGGCCTGGGTGAAGGTGAGCAGCCGGGGGCCGGTCGCCTCGTAGATCCGGCCCCGGTGGCCCTCCTCGGTGAGCGCCACCACCATCATCTCGGCCAGGTCGTCCGTGTCCACGAAGGGTTCGGGGGTGTCCCCGGCGGGGAAGGCGATCCCCCCGTACCGCACCGCGTCCCGCAGCAGCCCCTCGGAGAAGTTCTGGGCGAAGAACGCGCCCCGCACCACGGTCAGATCGACCCCCGAGGAGCGCAGGGCCTCCTCCGCCGCCACCGCGCCCGGCTCGCCCCGTCCGGAGAGCAGCACCAGCCGCTCCACCCCGGCGTCGGCGGCGGTGGTACCGAAGAGCTTCAGCGCCTCGGCGGCCACGGGGACCGACAGATCCGGATAGTACGAGAGCTGCGCGGCCCGCACCCCGCGCAGCGCGCCGGGCCAGGTCGCGGGGGACGCCCAGTCGAAGGCCACCCCCTCGGCCCCATCGGTGGAACGGGGGGTGCGGGAGCCCGCCCGTACCGGCACCCCCCGCTCGGTGAGCAGGGCGGCCACCCGGCGGCCCGTCTTGCCGGTCGCCGAGGTGACCAGCACCGTCCCCCCGGTGCTCCGCGTGCCATGCGTGCTGTCTGCGCGGTCCGTGCCGTGCGTGCCGTTCGCGCTGTTCGTGTGGTGTTCGTTCGTTGTCATGTCACCAGATTCCCCCGGGAGTTGTGGACGCTCCATGCTCCGGAGGCTCATCCCCATGCGTCTGCGTCTACGCTGTCGGGGTGGACGCTCTCGCCGGACTGCTGGACGGGCCCCGTGCCCGGGATGCCTTCCTGCTCCAGATGGTGATGGAGCCGCCGTGGTCGGTCCGGGTCGAGGACGAGGCCCCGCTCACCCTGCTCTGTGTGACCTCGGGCGAGGCCTGGATCGTGCCCGGCTCCGGCGCCCCGGTACGGCTGCTCGTGGACGAGGTGGCGATCGTGCGCGGCCCGGCCCCGTACACCGTCGCCGACAGCCCCACCACCGTGCCGCAGGTGGTCGCCGGGCCGGGCGGGACCTGCCACGATCCGCTCGGCGCACCGCTGATGCGCTCGATGGGGCAGGGCGTACGCCGCTGGGGCAATGACCCCGACGGCTCGACCGAGGTGTACATCGGCACCTACGCGATGCGCGGCGAGGTCAGCGGGCGGCTGCTGGACGCGCTGCCGGGGCTGGTCCATCTGTCGGCCGACGCCTGGCAGTGCCCGCTGATGCCCTTCCTCCGGGAGGAGATGGGCCGGGACGAGCCGGGGCAGCGGGCCATGCTCGACCGGATGCTGGATCTGGTGCTGATCACCGCGCTGCGCTCGTGGTTCGCCCGCCCCGAGGCCGACACCCCCGGCTGGTACCGGGCGCTGGGCGATCCGGTGGTGGGGCCCGCGCTGCGGCTGATGCGGGAGGCCCCCGCACACCCCTGGACGGTGGCCTCGCTCGCCGCCGGGGCCGGGGTCTCCCGCGCGGGGTTCGCCCGGCGCTTTCCCGAGCTGGTGGGGGAGCCCCCGATGTCCTGGCTGACCCGGCACCGGCTGGACCTCGCCGCCGATCTGCTGCGGGAGACGGACGCGACCGTCGACGCGGTGGCCCGGCGGGTGGGGTACAGCGGTTCGTTCGCGCTGAGCGCCGCCTTCAAGCGGGTCCGGGGCGTCAGCCCGCAGGAGTACCGGGGGCCGCGCCGGGTCTGACCGCCCGTGCCCCCCCCCGCGATCCGTGCCACCGCACCCGCCCCGGCGGTCCGTGCCGCCGCACGTGCCTCCGTGGCCCGTGTCCCCGTACACGCTCCGGCGGCCCGATTTGCCGAAGCGGCAACGATATTTTGCTCCCCGGGGCCCGCCCACCACCATGACGATCATGAGCGATGAGCAGCAGTCCCCGGTACCCGGCCAGGTCACCCCGGTGCATGACCAGAGCCCTCACGCACCGCACACACCCCACGCATCCCCTGCCCACTCCGGGCATCACCACGATCCCCATGTCATGGACTGGGACGAGATGGGCCCGCTCCTGGAGCGCGGCGCCGAGCTGGAGACCCCCCTGTACCGCCGCGCCGCCGAGTGGCTCGGCGGGATCGCGGAGCCGACCGGGGTCCGCCGGATCATCGATGTCGGCAGCGGGCCCGGTGTGCTGACCGGCGTACTCGCCGAGGCGTTCCCCCGGGCGCGGGTGGTCGCCGTGGACGCCACCCCGCAGCTGCTGGAACGGGCCCGGGACCGCGCGGCCCGTTCTGGGTACGCCGACCGCTTCGAGGCCCACCACGGGGAACTGCCGCTGCCGTCCGGTGCGGTGGAGGCCCTGGGCGGCGCCGATCTGGTCTGGGCGGGCAGTGTCGTCCACCATCTGGGGGACCAGCGGGCCGCCCTCGCGGAGCTGGGCGCGCTGCTGCGGCCCGGCGGGGTGCTCGCCGTGGTGGAGGGCGGGCTGCCCACCCGCGCCCTGCCCCGGGACATCGGCATGGGCCGGCCGGGTCTGGAGGCCCGGCTCGACGCGGCCCACGCCGACTGGTTCCAGTCGATGCGGGCGGCGCTGCCCGGTGCCACCGACGCCGTCGAGGACTGGCGGGCGCTGCTGGCCGCCGCCGGGCTCACCCCGGGCGGCAGCCGGTCCTTCCTGCTGGATGTCCCGGCCCCCGCCCCGGAGCCGGTCCGCGACCATCTGGCGCGCGGCTTCGCCCGGGCCCGCCAGGCCCTGGCCGGGGTGCTGGCCGAGGACGATCTCGCCGTACTGGACCGGCTGCTGGACCCGGCGGACCCCCTGGGTCTCGCACTGCGGCCGGACCTCCATCTGCTGACCGCCCGTACGGTGCACATCGCCCGCCGTCGCTGATCCCGCCGCCACTGATCCCGTCGTCGCTGACCCCGGCGCCGGGGTCACCCGGGTCCGGCAGGGCCCGGCAGGGTCCGGACGGCAGGACTCACGCGCCGCCGGGTTCGAGCCGCCACTGCTGGCCGGGGGAGTCGGTGTCCTCCCACTGCCGTACCGGGGCGCCCTGCTCCCGGCTGCCGTCGGCGACCTCCAGCAGCAGTCCGCTGATGAAGCTGACGATGGAGACGGTGCCCGGGTCGTCCAGATGGTTCTCGATGATCCACTCCTGGGCGCCGTAGTTGTTCGGCCGCCACTGCTGGATCCGGGCGCCGTTCTCCGTGGAGGCGTTGGCGACATCGAGCCGCTTGCCGCTGGCGACACCGACGATGTGGTACAGCCCGCTGCCGCCCGGCACCGGCTCGATCCGCCACTCCTGGGTGGCGGCGCCGCTCTCCGCGCCCTGCCGGACGGCGGCGCCGCTGCCCTGGGACGCGCCGGGCGCCTCCAGCAGCAATCCACTGCCGACATTGCGCACCCGGTAGTGGCCCGGTCGAAACGCCCCACTCACTGTTGTGCTGCTCCTCGCCCGGCGGCACCCTGCCGCTGTCGAACAAGTGTACGAGAAAAGAAGGGGCGAAGGCGGCGGGCGACTCAGAGGCCGGTGAAGGTCGCCGGGTCCGGGCCCAGCCGTCTCCCCTCGTCCAGCGCCGCCAGGGCGGCCATGTCCTCCTCGTCCAGCTCGAACCCGAACACATCCAGGTTCTCCCGGATCCGTGACGGGGTCGACGACTTGGGGATCACCACCAGACCCAGGGCCAGATGCCAGGCCAGCACCACCTGGGCCGGGGTCCGGCCGTGCTTGCGGCCGATCGCCACCACCGTCGGGACCTCCAGCAGCCCTCTGCCCTGCCCCAGCGGGGACCAGGACTCGGTGGCGATGGAGTGCAGCGCGTGGAAGGCGCGCGCGTCGGTCTGCTGGAGCTGTGGATGCAGCTCGATCTGGTTGACCGCCGGAACCACCCCGACCTCCCCGATCAGCCGTTCCAGATGCTCCGGCAGGAAGTTGGAGACGCCGATCGCCCGGACCCGGCCGTCCGCCAGCAGGGACTCCATCGCACGGTAGGTGTCGACATAGCGGCCCGCGTCCGGCATCGGCCAGTGGATGAGATAGAGATCCACCCGGTCCAGGCCCAGCCGCTCCAGCGAGGCGTCGAAGGCGCGCAGGGTGGTGTCGTACCCCTGATCGGTGTTCCACACCTTCGTGGTGACGAACAACTCCTCGCGGGGGATGCCCGATCCGGCGAGAGCGCGGCCCGTGCCCTTCTCGTTCTCGTACACCGCCGCCGTGTCCACACTGCGGTAGCCGGCCTCCAGCGCGGTCGACACCGTCGCCGTGGCCTCGTCGTCGGGCACCTGCCACACACCGAAGCCCAGCTGGGGCATGGCGACACCGTTGTTGAGGGTGATCGAGGGAACCTTGGTCACGAGTGGAAGATCCTTACGTCGTCGGGAGCCGCCGGAGCCGCCGGAGCCGCCGGGAGCCGCTGGGGCCATCGGGAACCGCTGGGGCCGGCCTCGGCCGACCGTCGCCACCGGCACGGTGTTCCGGCCAGCGAGGCCGGGGAAGTTGGCGCGATCCGGACCGGCCGCCTGTTCGTACCATTGACCGGTTCCCCACAAGCCGCGACCCTATGACACACATAGCTGAACTCCGGTCGCCCTTGTGAACGGACGTCAGTGGCGGCACCCCCGGCGCCCACTGTGCGCCACCCCGTGTCATCGCACGATCCCATCGCACGACCATCCTGCACCACTCCCCACCCCCACGCACGCCAGGAAGGCAGGAGAGCGCCGATGAACGCCGAAACCACGCAGGTCAGCACCGGCTGGGAGACCCCCGGGTTCGAGGTCGTGGAGACCGCGCTCGAAGTGACCGCCTACTACCTCACCGACTGAGCCCACCCGCCATGCTTGTCCAGGTGCTCGGCACCGCGGCGGGCGGCGGGCTGCCCCAGTGGAACTGCGCGTGCCCCAGCTGTACCGGGGCACGCGCCCATCCCCATCGGCGCCGCAGACACGCCTCCCTCGCCCTGAGCGCCGGGGACGGCCGTTGGTTTCTCGTCAACGCCACCCCCGACATCGGCGACCAGATCGAGGACACCCCCGCACTCCGCCCGGGGCCGGGACCCCGGCAGACCCCCGTGGCCGGCATCCTGCTCACCGACGCGGAACTCGACCACACCCTCGGCATCGCCCGGCTGCGCGAGGCCGACGGCTTTGACGTCCTCGCCACCCGGCCGGTCCGCCACGCCCTGCTGGAACGGCTGCGCCTCGGCACCACCCTCGCCCCCTACACCCGGATCGTCTGGAGCGAACTGGGCACCGCGCCGCGCCCCCTCACCCCCGGCGGGACCGTGGAGGTCGCCGCCCTCCCCGTTTCGGCCAAACGCCCCCGCTACGCCGTCGACCTGCCCCCCGACCCGCCCGGCCAGGACGGCTGGGTCGCCGCCCTCTCCCTGCGCGACACCGTCAGCGGGCGCACCCTGCTCTACGCCCCCGCCCTCGCCCGCTGGAGCGACACCTTCCAGCGCGCCGCCGAGGCCGCCGACTGCGTCATCGTGGACGGCACCTTCTGGGACGACGACGAACCGATCCGCACCGGGATCTCCCCCCGCACCGCCACCGGCATGGGCCACCTCCCCATCGAAGGGGAGAACGGCACCGCGCACCGGCTCGCCCGGATGCGGGCCCGCTGCCTCTACACCCATCTCAACAACACCAACCCCCTCGGGGACCCGGACGCCCCCCAGCACAAGCTGCTGCGCGACCGGGGACTCGAAGTCGCCGCCGACCGAATGGTGATCGAGCTGTGAGCACCCTCGCTGTGCCCCACGCGGGCACCGGTGAGCTGTGGGGCCCGGAGGAGTTCACCGCACGGCTGCGCGCCGTGCCCGCCGAGCGCTACCACGACCGCCACCCCTTCAACGTACGGATGCACCAGGGCGCCCTCACCCCCGCCGAACTGCGCCGCTGGATCGTCAACCGGTTCCACTACCAGCGCCATATCCCCGTCAAGGACGCCCTGATCCTCGCCAAGTTCGACGACAGCGCGCTGCGCCGCTCCTGGCTGCGCCGGATCCAGGACCACGACGGGGTCGCCGACGGCGAGGGCGGGATCGAGCGCTGGCTGCGGCTGGGCGAGGCCGCCGGGATCAGCCGCTCCCGGCTGACCTCGGGCGAGGAGGTCCTGCCCGGGGTACGGCTCGCCGTGGACGGCTATGTCAACTTCTGCCGGCTGCGCCCGGTGCTCGAAGCCGTCGCCGCCTCGCTCACCGAACTCGCCGCGCCGACCATCATGCGCACCCGGATCGACGCCTTCGAACGCCACTACCCCTGGATCGAGGCGGACGGGCTCGCCTACTTCCGTACCCGGATCGGGCAGGGGCGGCGGGACAGCAAGGAGGCGCTGGCCCTGGTGCTGGCCCGGTCCCGCACCCGCCAGGAGCAGGAGGCGGCGGTCGCGGCGCTCCGCTTCAAGTGCGAGGTGCTCTGGTCCCTGCTCGACGCGGTCGCCGCCGTCGACACCCCCGTCGTCCCCGTCGCCCCCGTCGACAACGCCGCCGACCGGGGCCGGTCCGGCGCCGCCCCCGACCCGGCGCCCCAGGGGGCGGCGTGACCGGCCCCGCCGGGGCCCGCGCCGACGGCGGCCCGTACACCCCGAAGGACCAGGCGCCGCCCGGGAGCACGTACACCCCAGAGGACCAGGCACCCCCGGGGAGCGACGGATGGCGGCCCGTGCTCGCCCGCTCCGCCGTGCTCCGGTACGACCGGGTCCGCGCCACCGATCTGCTGCTCCTGCCCGAACGGGTCGTCGTCCTCAAGGGCGCCGCCGGAGCGATCCTGCGGCTCTGCGACGGAACCCGCGACACCGCCGCCCTCGTCGCCGAACTGACCGCCCGCCACCCCGGCGCCCCCGTCGCCGCCGAGGTCCCGGTCTTCCTCGCCCGGATGCGGGAGAGGGGCTGGCTGACATGACGACCATCGCCCCGCCCTGGGCCCTGCTGGCCGAGCTGAGCCATGGCTGCCCGCTGCGCTGCGCCTACTGCTCCAACCCCGTCGAACTGATCGGTCGGTCAGATGAACTGACCGCCGACGAGTGGGCCGATGTCTTTGCGCAAGCCGCTGACCTGGGCGTTGTGCAGAGCCATCTCTCCGGTGGGGAGCCCCTGCTGCGCCGCGATCTGCCCGCGATCGTCGCCGCCGCCGACCGGGCCGCGATCCACACCCAGCTGGTCACCAGCGGGGTCGGCCTCAGCGAGCGCAGACTCGCCGGGCTGGTCGGCGCCGGGCTCCGCAGTGTGCAGCTCTCCGTCCAGCACGCCGACCCCGCCGCCTCCGAACACATCGCCGGGGCCCGTTCCTTCGCCGCCAAGGAGCGCGCCGCCCGTGTGGTCACCGCCGCCGGGCTCCCGCTCGGCCTCAATGTCGTCCTGCACCGGGGCAATCTCGACGCCCTCGACGCCCTGGTCGCCCTCGCCCTCGACTGGGGCGCCTCCCGGATCGAGCTGGCCAACACCCAGTTCTACGGCTGGGCCCTGCTCAACCGGGACGCCCTGCTGCCCTCGCGGGAGCAGATCGCCGCCGCCCGGGACCGGCTCGACCACTGGCGCACCCGGCTCGCCGGGCGGCTGGAGCTGGTGTGGGTGGTGCCGGACTATGTGGACGCCGTCGCCAAGCCCTGTATGGGCGGCTGGGGCGCGCTCTCCCTCACCGTCGCCCCCGATGGCCGGGTCCACCCCTGCCCCGCCTCCGCCGCGCTCCCCGGGCTCGAAGCGCCGTCCGTACGGGAGCACTCCCTGGAGTGGATCTGGCGCGACTCGCCCGCCTTCAACCTCTACCGGGGCGAGTCCTGGATGTCCGACCCCTGCCGCAGCTGCGAGCTGCGCACCCGGGACTTCGGCGGCTGCCGCTGCCAGGCGTACGCGCTGACCGGCGACGCCGCCCGTACCGACCCGGTCTGCTCCCGCTCGCCCGACCACCCGCTGGTCCGCTCGCTGGTGGACTCCGCCCCGGCCGCCCCGGCGACCGTACCGGAGTACGCCTACCGCCAGGAGGGGCCGTGAAGCGCTGGACCACCCTGCTGCTGGCCGTGGTGCTCGCGGGCAGCGCGCTCTCCGCCCCCTCCGCGAGGGCCACCACCCCCTCTGTACGGGCCACCGTCCCCGAGGGGCCCCGGGTGCCGCTCGCACCGGTCCGGTACGAGGCCGAGGACGCGGCGATCGTCCGGGGCGCCGTGGAGAGCGATCACCCCGGCTTCACCGGCCGGGGCTTCGTCGACTACGACAATGTGCCCGGCGGACATGTCGAGTTCACCGTGGACCGCCCCGCCGCCGGATCCGTGCCGGTCACCCTCCGGTACGCCAACGGCACCACCGCCGACCGGCCGCTCGATCTCGCGGTCGGCGGCCGGACCGTCGCCGCCGGACTCTCCTTCGGCCCCACCGGCGGCTGGACCGGCTGGCGCACCCGGACCGTCACCGTCCCCCTGGAGCGGGGCGCCAACACCGTACGGCTGACCGCCACCGGCGCCGACGGCGGGCCCAATCTGGACTCCCTCACCACCGACGGCGGCCCCGGCACCACCGACTGGTCCACGGCGGTGGTCGAGTCCACCATGGCCCGCTTCACCCCCGCCTCCATCGGTGGCTGGTCCTACCCCGTCGGCCTCTACCTCTACGGCCAGTACCTGGTCCACCGGCGCACCGGCGACCCCCGTCTGCTGGCGTACATCAAGAGCTATGTGGACCGGTTCGTGGACTCCGCCGGGAACATCGGCCAGAGCTTCGGCCATCTGGACAGCATGCAGACGGGCCGGCTGCTGACCGTGCTGCACCGGGAGACCGGCCACGCCCGCTACCAGCGGGCCGCCCGCACGATCCGCGACCGGCTGAACACCTACCCCCGTACCACCGAGGGCGGCTTCTGGCACTCCACCTCCGCCTCCCGCCACCATCAGCTGTGGGCCGACGGCGTCTATATGGTCACCCCCTTCCTGGTGGAGTACGGGAAGCAGTTCGGCGACGCCGGCTACGCCGCCGACGAGGCCACCCGCCAGCTCGCCGTCTACGGCACCCGGCTCCAGACGGCGAACGGGCTGCTCCGGCACGCCTGGGACGAGTCCCGGCGGCAGCCCTGGGCGGACCCCCGGACCGGGCTCGCCCCCGAGCACTGGTGCCGTGCCATCGGCTGGTACTCCATGGCCGTGGTCGATGTCCTGGACGCCGTCCCCGGCGGCCACCCCCGCCGGGAGCGGCTGCTGACCCTGCTGCGCGATCTCGCCGCCGGGATCGAGCGGTACCAGGACCCGGCCACCGGCCGCTGGTTCCAGGTGGTCGACCAGGGCGGCCGGAGCGACAACTGGACCGAGACCTCCTGCTCCAGCATGTTCACCTTCGCCCTCTTCCGCGCCGCGCGGCAGGGCTATGTGGACGCGCGCTACGAGACCGTCGCCCGCCGGGGGTACCAGGGGGTCCTGGCGAAGCTCTCCCTCGGCGCCGACGGCCGGACCCGGCTCGCCGACATCTCCATCGGTACCAACGTCGGTGACTACGCCTACTACGTACAGCGCGAGCGCCGGACCGACGACCTCCATGGCCTCGGCGCGTTCCTGATCATGAATGAGCAACTCGCGATGAGGTGATCAGCATGAACACATCACGCAGGACCCTTCTCGGCGCGGCTGTCGGCGGCGCGGTCGCGGTGGGACTCCCCAACCTCGCGGCCCCCGCCCACGCGGTCCCGGCCCACGCGGCCCCCGCCCTCGCGACGCCCGCCCCCGCGGCCTCGTGGCAGCTGAAGTGGTCTCCGTCCGCGAGCCGCGACGGACTGCGTGCGTTCGAGACCCTTGAGGACGACCGCGCGGACTCCCACACGTCCTACGGCCCCCACATCACCACCGAGGGCGACAACTTCCGGTTCACCATGCACACCCGGGACCGGGACACCAGCACCGACCGTCAGCGCCACGAGGTCACCGGCTGCCGCAGCGGCGACTCCTTCCTCCAGTGGAGGCAGGGCGAGACCTGGCGGGTCAGCTACTCGATGTACATCCCCAGCAGCCTCAAGGCCACCACCACCTTCACCCACATCATGCAGATGAAGCAGCCCGGCCCGGGGACCGGACCGATCGTGGTCCAGTCGCTGCGCCGGGTGAACGGGCAGCAGACCATCGAACTCAAGATCTTCGAGCCGAACATCCTGGTCGGCCGGACCGCGCTCGCCCCGCTCCACAACACCTGGACCGATGTGGTCTTCGACCTCAAGATCGGCAACGGCACCTCCGGCTCCGCCCGCTGGGCCCTCTCCCAGCGGGGCTCCACGATCGTCGACACCACCCGGACCGGCGTCGACACCTTCCTCGCCGACCGGGTCCGGCCCAAGTGGGGCATCTACCGCTCCCTCGGCGACAGCTCCGGGTCGCTCCAGGACTGTTATCTGCTCCTCACCAACATGCGTGGCTACCAGCTCGTCTGAGGAGGACGGCATGAAGAGCCTTCGCACAGCCGCCGCGACGGCGGTCCTCGGGATCGCGATGGCGGTGGGCGCCCTCCACCCCCCGGCCACCGCGGCGGTCCCGGATCCCGTGGCCGCCCCGGGCCCCGCGGCCCTCCCGGCGTCCGCCGCCGTGACCCCCGCCGGCCCGGCCGCTCCCGCCCGGGACGGCCGGACCGTGACCTCCGCGGCCCCCCTCCGGGGCGGCGACCATGTCACCGTGCCCCCGCCCCGCGCCGCCGAGTTCAACGTCCGGGACCACGGCGCCGTCGGCAACGGCTCCACCAACGACACCGGCGCCATCAACCGCGCCATCACGGCGGCCAACAGCGCGGGCGGGGGCATCGTCCGCTTCCCCTCCGGGACCTATGAGTCCAAGAACACCATCCATCTGAAGAGCCGGGTCACCCTCCATCTGGACGCGGGCGCCACCATCAGCGGCAACGCCGCGGACACCTACGACCCGCCCGAGAACAACCCCTGGGACGACTACCAGGACTACGGCCACAGCCACTTCCACAACGCCATGATCTACGGCGACAACCTCACCGACATCGGCTTCACCGGCTCCGGTGTCATCGACGGCGACGGCGCCCTGATCACCGGCAACCCCAAGTCCGGGGAGGCAGACAAGATCATCTCGCTGACCCGCTGCAAGAACCTCACCCTGAGCGGTATCACGCTGCGCGAGGGCGGCCACTTCGCGGCCCTCATCAATGACTGCGACAACGTCGTCTCCGACCGGCTGGTCATCGACACCGCCATGGACCGTGACGGCTGGAACGTCATCAACACCACCAATGTCCGCATCACCAACGCCCACTACGAGGCCAACGACGACGCCCTCGCCTTCAAGAGCGACTACGCCCTCGGCGCCAAGCTCACCAACGGCCATGTCACCGTCACCGACTCCTATCTCTCCGCCGGCTGTTGCAACGCCCTGATGTTCGGCTCCGAGACCTGCGGCGACTTCACCGACTACCGATTCGAACGGATCACCATCAAGGGCTCCGACAAATCCGGCCTCGGCATGGTCTCCATGGACGGCTCCAAGATCTCCGATGTCCACTACAAGGACATCACCATGACGGACGTCAAATCGCCCATCATGCAGAAGGTCGGCACCCGCAAGCGCTGCGGCAACAACCCCGGGGTCGGCTCCATCAGCGACATCACGTACACCAACATCCGGGCCAACGGAAAGGCCGCCGGCTTCTCGCCGACCCTCTGGGGCGAGTCCGGCAGCGGCCGGATCAGGAACATCACCTTCGACAACGTCGACATCACCGTCCCCGGCGGCAACGGCACCATGGCCACCACCCCGCCCAGCAACCAGCCCACCAACTACAACCCCAACTCCATCGGCACCCGCCCCGCCTACGGCTGGTACATCAGAAACGCCGAGAACCTCCGCTTCATCGACAGCGAGCTGCGCTTCGGCGCCAACGACGGCCGCCCCGCCGTCATCGCCAGCAACAGCAGCCGCATCCGCTTCGACCGTCTCACCGCCCAGCGCGGCAGCGCCAGCCCCGCCGAGCTGATCTTCCAGAGCGTCGCCGGCTACTGCGTCACCGGCGGCGCCAACACCTCCGGCGGCGCCCTGCGGGTCTCCCCGACCGGCTCCAGCCAGAACTGCGAACCCACCGGACCCACCCCCCGCCGGTACGAGGCCGAGAGCGCCGCCTACGCCGCCGGATCCACCGTCGACTCCAACCACACCGGCTACAGCGGCAGCGGCTTCGTCAACACCCCCAACGCCACCGGCGCCTATGTCGAGTGGACCGTCACCGCCACCACCGCCGGTACCGCCAACCTCGCCCTCGGCTACGCCAACGGCACCACCACCGACCGTCCCCTGGACATCACCGTCAACGGGACCACCGTCGCCACCGGGGTCTCCTTCGGTGGCACCGGAGCCTGGACCAGCTGGCGCACGGTCACCGTCCCCGCGGCCCTCACCGCCGGGACCAACACCGTCCGGGCCACCGCCACCACCGCGAACGGCGCGCCCAACCTCGACTATCTGGACGGCCCCGCATGATCCGTCGCCCCTGGGCGATCCTGCTGACGGTGGGCGCGCTGCTGCTCGGCGCGCTCACCGTCACGGCCCCCGCCCACGCCGAGGTGGAGCACCCGCGCCAGAACTTTCTGCGCGGAGCCACCGCGGGGCTCTTCCTCCACTGGGGACTGCGCACCGCCCCCGCCCACACCAGCTGCTCCGCCTGGGAACGCGATGTCACCGCCGGCGGCTGGAACGCCGACTACTGGGTGCGGGAGGCACAGAAGCTGCACGCCCAGTACCTGGTCCTCGCCACCTTCCACAGCAGACTCGGCTACGCCCGCCCCTGGCCGTCCCGGATCCCCGGCAGCTGTGCCACCCAGCGGGACTTCCTCGGCGAGGTGATCGAGGCGGCCCGCGCCAAGGGGCTGAAGACCATCCTCTATATGACCGACGACCCCCAGTGGCACAACGAGGGCGGCCATGAGTGGCTCGACTCGGCCGCGTACTCCCGCCACAAGGGGCGCACCGTCGATCTGCACACCCGGGACGGCTTCGGCGAGTACTCCTACGACCTCTTCTTCGAGGTGATGGAGCGCTATCCGGAGCTGGCCGGTTTCTGGATCGACAACGACAACGCGTACTGGGAGCGGAACGACCTCTACGCCAAGGTCTACCAGCGCCGCCCGCACTACACGATCAGCAACAACAACGAGGACACGCCGATCATGGACATGATCAGCAATGAGCAGAAGACCGGCATGTCCCCGGCGTACGACTACCCCCAGGCCGTCTACACCGCGGCACCCCGGCTGATCGAGGCCGACTTCAAGCTCCCCGCCACCGGGGCCTGGTGGTACGACGGCTCCAACCCGGCCGTCGACCGCAAGCTCACCCTGGGCCGTCTGATCACCAACGCCGGATCCTCCGTCAAGGCCCTGATGGCCGAGACCGCGCAGGTCAACGGGGTGTTCCCGAGCAATCAGGCGGCCTTCAACACCTTCGCCGACGGCTATCTCGACGCCATCCGGGAATCCCTGGCCGGCACCGAGGGCGGCGGCTATCTGCACGGCGGGCTCACCCCCGGCTTCTGGAACGACGGCGCCCATGGCGTCACCACCGTCAGCCGCGCCGACCCCGACCGGCATTACATCCATGTGCTGACCCCGCCCACCGGCTCCACCCTCCGCCTCCGGGACAACGGCTACCGGGTCACGGCCGTCAGCGATCTGCGCACCGGCGCCCCCGTGGCGTACACCCAGGGCGACGGCACCCTGACCCTCACCGGGCTCACCGCCTGGGACCCGTACGACACCGTCCTCAAGGTCACCACGCAGGGCCGTGAGGGCATCCTCCCCCGCTCCTCGTACACCCTCGGTGCCAGCGCGTCGGCGAGCGGCCATGGCGCCCCGGCGGCCGCCGACGGCGATCACCGCACCTACTGGGACAGCGACCGGAGCACCCCCGTCTCGCTCCGCTTCGACCTCGGCGGCCCGCGCCCGGTCCGCTATCTCGCCCTCAACCAGCGCGAGGACTCGGTCAGTTACGCCCGCTCCGCCACCGAGCAGTCCGCCCGGATCAAGGACTACCGGATCTATCTCAGCCAGGACGGCAGCTCCTGGGGCAGCCCGGTGAAGAGCGGGACGCTGGCGAGCCGCAGGGGCGTGGTCACCCTCGACATCCCCGCCGCCACCGCCCGCCATGTCCGGCTGGAGGTCGTGAACACCCATGCCGCCGCCAGTGACACCAGCCGGTACAAGCGGCTGCGGATCGAGGAGGCCTGGATCGGTACCGCCTACGCCGGTTCCGGTTCCGGCCCCGGACCGGGCCCGCGGCGGTACGAGGCGGAGGACGCCGCCTACGCCACCGGGTCCACGGTCGACTCCAACCACACCGGCTACAGCGGCACCGGCTTCGTCAACACCCCCAACGCCACCGGCGCCCATGTCGAGTGGACGGTGTCGGCGGAGCGCGCGGGGGACGCGGCGATCTCGCTGCGGTACGCGAACGGGACGGCGGCGGGCCGTCCGATGGATATCGCGGTGAACGGGACGGTGGTCGCGGCGGGTCGTGCCTTCGACCCGACCGGTACCTGGACGGGGTGGCGGGACGTCACCCTCACCGTGCCGCTGAAGGCGGGCACCAACACCATCCGTACCACCGCCACCACCGCGAACGGCGCACCCAACCTCGACCGACTCGATGTGGAGTCCCCATGACAGCGATCAGAGCCGCGCTGGGCCGCTGTGCCCTCGCCGTCGCCCTCGCCCTGCCGCTCGCGGCCACGGGCCAGTCCCTCGCACCCCCGCCCGCCGCCGCCTCCGACAACGGGCTCTCCCTGCGGCCCGCCATGGGCTGGTCGAGCTGGAGCTTCGTACGCCGCTGGCCCACCGAGGCCAAGATGAAGGCCCAGGCGGACGCGCTGATCGCGAGCGGCCTCCACGAGAAGGGGTATGTCTACGTCAACCTGGACGACTTCTACCAGAAGTGCGACGCCAACGGGTTTGTCGTGGACCAGTACGGCCGCTGGGCCGTCGACGAGGCGAAGTTCCCCTCCGGGATCAAGGCGCTCGCCGACTACATCCACTCCAAGGGGCTGAAGTTCGGCTTCTATGTCACCCCCGGCATCGCCAAGAACGCCGTCACCCGCAACACCCCCATCGAGGGCACCTCCTACCGGGCCAAGGACATCGCCGACACCACCCGGCAGGAGAAGAACTACAACTGCAAGAACATGTACTACATCGACTACAGCAAGCCCGGCTCCCAGGAGTTCGTGAACTCCTGGGCCCGCCAGTTCGCCGACTGGGGGGTCGACTACCTCAAGATCGACGGCGTGGGCAGCCATGACATACCCGATGTCCGCGCCTGGGACCGGGCCCTGCGCGCCACCGGCCGCCCCATCAACTACGCGCTCTCCAACAACCTCGCCATCGCCGACGCCCCCACCTGGCGGCAGCTCGCCAACAGCTGGCGCACCCAGGGCGATGTCGAGTGCTACTGCGGCCCCGGGGCCAACGGCAGCGGCTTCCCCCTCACCAACTGGTCCAAGATCACCTCTCGCTTCACCTCCGCCGCCAACTGGCAGCAGTACGCCGGACCCGGCGGCTGGAACGATCTGGACTCCCTCCAGATCGGCAACGGCGACCAGATCGGACTCACCTCCGACCAGCGCCGCAGCCATATGACCCTCTGGGCGATGGCCGCGTCCCCGCTGCTCATCGGCTCCGACCTCACCCAGCTCACCGCCACCGACCGGGCCATCCTCGGCAATGAGCGCCTGATCGCCGTCAACCAGGACGGCATCGCCGCCCGCCGTGTGGTCAACTCCGGCAACCAGCAGGTCTGGCTCAAGCGCCAGGCCAACGGCGACACCGTCATCGCCCTCTTCAACACCGGGACCACCGGCAACCAGACCGTCGCCGTCACCTGGGCCCAGGCCGGTATCAGCGGCCCCGCCAGGATCACCGACCTCTGGTCCGGCCAGAGCACCGGAGTCGTCAACGGCTCCTACAGCGTCACCCTCCGCCCCGGCGAGACCCGTCTGATCCGCGCGACCCCGGGCGACGGCGGCCCCGCGCCCCAGCGGTACGAGGCCGAGACCGCCACCTACAGCGCCGGATCCACGGTCGACTCCAACCACGCCGGCTTCAGCGGCACCGGCTTCGTGAACACGGCGAACGCGGTGGGCGCCTATGTGGAGTGGACGGTGTCGGCACCGAGCGCGGGGGACACGGCGGTCACCCTGCGGTACGCGAACGGGACGGCGGCGGGCCGTCCGATGGATATCGCGGTGAACGGGACGGTGGTGGCGGCGGGTCGTGCCTTCGACTCGACCGGTACCTGGACGGGGTGGCGGGACGTCACCCTCACCGTGCCGCTGAAGGCGGGCACCAACACCGTCCGGGCCACCGCCACCACCGCCGACGGGGCGCCCAACCTCGACTACCTCGAACGGTCCTGACCGCCTCGGCCTGCCTGGTCCCGACCACCCCGACCGGTCCTGCCCCCCTGTCCCCCCACTGGAGGCCCCGCATGACCCCGACCCCCCGGAGCGGACTCGCCGCCCTGGCGCTGACCGGAGCGGCGGCCCTGCTCGCCGGGCTCGTCCCCACCGCGGCCGCCGGCGAGCCGGCGCCCCCGGCACCCGCCGCCACCCGCGGCAACCCCGGCGCCGTCGCCACCGTCTCCAACGGCTGGACCATCCCCTGGGGAGCCGCCTGGCTCCCCGGCGGATCCGCCGCCCTGGTCACCGAGCGCAACTCCTTCAAGGTGTTCTCCGTGACCCCGTCCGGGACGAAGAAGGAGATCGGCACCGTACCCGAGTCCCAGACCACGGGCGGCGAAGGCGGCCTCATGGGCATCGCCGTCGACCCCCAGTGGTCCGCCAACCGCTTCGTCTACCTCATGCACACCTCCTCCGAGGGCAACCGCATCGCCCGTATGACCTACGACGGAAGCACCCTCGGCGGCTACCGCAAGCTCGTCGGTGACATCAAGAAGGCCAGATTCCACAACGGCGGCGCCCTCGCCTTCGGCCCCGACGGCCATCTCTACGCCGCCACCGGCGACGCCCAGGTCCCCGCCCTCGCCCAGGACCGCAACTCCCTCAACGGAAAGATCCTCCGCCTCACCCGGGACGGCAGGCCCGCCCCCGGCAATCCCTTCGACAGCGCCGTCTTCAGCCTGGGCCACCGCAACCCGCAGGGCCTCGCCTTCGACTCCCGGGGCAGGCTCTGGTCCGCCGAACTCGGCCAGTCCACCCGGGACGAGCTGAACCTCATCAAGTCCGGCCACAACTACGGCTGGCCCAGCTGCGAGGGCGACTGCCAGGTCGCCGGCATGACCAACCCCAAGCGGACCTGGGGCGTCGCCGAGGCCTCGCCCAGCGGCATCGCCATCGTCGACAACGCGGTGTACATGGCATCGCTGCGCGGCAAACGCCTCTGGCAGATCCCCATCGACCCGGCGAACGAGAACACCGGCACCCCCAAGGCGTACTACACCAACTCCTACGGCCGGCTCCGGTCCGTCACCAGGACGCCGGGGAAGAACGAGTTCTGGATCTCCACCACCAATACCGACGGCAACGGCGGCCAGCCCGCCGGATCCGACCGCCTGCTCCGGGTCACCGTCGGCTGACCGCCCGGTGACCGCCTGCCCGGGGTCACCGTCGGCTGAGCGCCTGGTACGGGCCACCGTCGGCTGACCCGTACCGTCCGGCACCACCTCTTCGATCACTGGGAACGGGTCCGCCTCCTGGGGCGGGCCCGTTCCCGTGTGCCGGGCCGGAGGATCTTTTCCCGGTCGTCGGTAACGTTCGGCCCCGCCGGACCACTTCCTGGTGACCGAGGAAAAACCCGAGGACGGAGGTGCGGGCGGTGGCAGACGAAGCGGACCGCTTCACCACGATGTACGACGCCTGCCGTGGGCGTGTATGGGCCTATGTGGTCAGCAGAGCCGGACGGCAGGTGGCCGACGAGGTGGTGAGCGAGACCTTCACCATCGCCTGGCGGCGACGGGCGGATCTTCCCCCCGCCCCGCTGCCCTGGCTGCTCGGTGTCGCGCGGAATGTTCTGCGCGACACCGTGCGGGCGGAGGTGAGAAGGGAATCACTGGCGGCCGAGTTCCGCGACTGGACCGAACGGTCCGACCACGACAGCGCGGCCGACATCGCCGACGACGTGGCCGACCGCAACGCCCTGCTGACGGCGCTGGCCACCCTCCCCGACGAGGACCGCGAGATCCTCGTCCTCACCGCCTGGCACGGACTGCGGCCCGCCGACGCGGCGAAGGTCGTCGGCTGCTCCGCGGCCACGCTCAGGGTCCGGCTCCACCGGGCCCGCCGACGGCTCACCCGGGCCGCCGGCGCGGGCACCGGCACCGCCCCCGCCGACCGTCCGGCGCCCGCGGAGAGCGCGCGGGTACGAGAGAAAGTGTGAACCACCATGGAACGCGAACGTGATGTCCTGCGGCGGCTCGCCGCCGCCCGGCCCCCGCATCTCGACGGGAACGCGCCCGTCGACCCCGCGGTCCGGACCCGGGAGCTGACCGCCGCCATGACCGCCGGGCCCGAGGGCCGTACCAAGCCGGCCGAAGCGGCCCTCTCCCGCCCCCGTACCCCGCAGTGGCTCCGCCCCCGCTGGGGTGTGGGGCTGGTATCGGCCGCCGCCGCCACCGCCATCGCGGTGACCTTGATCCCCTCCGGCGGCGGTTCCGGTCCCGACTCCGGGGACGACCCGGTGAGCGCCGCCCCCGGTGCACGGCCGACCGCGCGGGACTTCCTGCTCGCGGCGGCGGCGAAGGTCGAGAAGGAAGGAGACGACAAGACCGGGGCCTACTGGTACCGGTCGGAGCACTCGGGTCAGTTCGCCCAGGTCCGGGGGAAGGACGGCGGCGTCCGCTACCGCCTGGACAAGCGGACCGGCAGCCGGACCTGGACCGCCCGGGACGAGAACAAGCGCTGGTCCGAGTACACCGACACGGGCACCCGGCCCGCCTCCGAGGCGGACGAGGCGGCCTGGCGGGCCGCCGGGGCGCCGAAGAACTGGCCCGAGCTGCGCCTCAGCTGGAAGGGCAAGGGCCTGCTGGCCCAGGACGCGCCCGGCGGCTCCGGCGACACCGTCCCGATGGGCGAGATCGACATCGCCGAACTGCGCAAGCTGCCCACCGGAACCAAGGAGCTGAAGGCCCATCTGCGGGCGCTGGTGGAGAAGGAGTTCGACGCCCCCGAGAAGCATCTGCGGGAGCTGACGGTCTGGAAGGCGATCGAGATCGCCACGGCCATGCCCGCCGGACCCGAACTCCGGGCCGCCGCCTACCGGGTCCTCGCCGAGGAGCCCGGGGTGCGGGCGCTCGGCACCGTCAAGGACCGCTCCGGCCGTGAGGGCCATGGCGTCGCCATCCGGACCTGGGACGGCAACGAGGAGCTCCAGCTCGTCCTCGACCGGAAGACCGGGGTCGCGCTCGGCACCCTCACCCTGGCCACCAAGAGCGACGGCTACCACAACAAGGGGCAGCTGAAGGGCTACACCACCATCGTCGACAACACCTGGACCGACACCCCGCCGCCGTTCGACAAGGATCTGGACCCGCCCCGGTCGGAGATCGACCACGACCCGGACAAGGCCCCCGAGCCCGGACCGGTCGACGGTGGCGGCGATGGCGACGGCGACGGCGACGACGACCGCAAGGGTGGCGAGGAGAAGACCGACCGGCGCGGCTGACCACCGCGCCCTGGGACCTCGCGCCCGGCCCGGCGCGGTGTGCGACCCGACCCACGGGGGGCCGGTCGCCCGCCGCGCCCAGCGCGCACCCGCCGCCCGGGACCCCCTTCCCGGGCGGCGGGTGCCGTGTCCCCCCATCCCGACCGGGTCAGGGGTACAGCGCCGCCACCTCCCGTGCGTAGGTCGCCTCGATCGCCTTCCGCCGCAGCTTCAGCGACGGGGTGAGCAGCCCCTGCTCCTCGGTGAACGGCCGTGCCAGTATCCGGAAGGTACGGATCGACTCCTGGTGGGAGACCCGGGCGTTCGCCGCGACCACCGCACGCCGTATCTCCGTCTCCAGACCGGGATCCCGCACCAGCTCCGCCGGGGGCGGCACCGGCCGCCCCTGGATGGTCAGCCAGTGCTCCACCGCCTCCGGGTCCAGGGTGACCAGCGCCGCCACATACGGCCGGTCGTCACCCACCACCAGACACTGCGCCACCAGCGGATGGACGGCGACCGCCTGCTCCAGCGGCTGCGGTGACACACTCCGGCCGCCGGAGGTCACCAGGATCTCCTTCCGCCGGCCCGTGATGGTGAGATAGCCGTCGTCGTCCAGCGACCCCAGATCCCCGGTGGCCAGCCAGCCGTCCCGCAGCACCGCCTCGGTCTCCCGCCGGTCCCCCAGATACCCCGAGAAGACATGGGGGCCGCGCAGCCAGACCTCGCCGTCGTCGGCGATATGGACCGAGGTACCGGGGAGGGGACGGCCCACGGTGCCGAAGCGGGGCCGGTCCGGCGGGTTCGCCGTGGCCGCCGCCGTCGACTCGGCGAGCCCGTACCCCTCGATGACCGTGACCCCCGCGCCCGCGAAGAACAGCCCCAGCCGCCGGTCGAGACCCGAACCGCCGCACATCGCGTACCGCACCCTGCCGCCCATGGTCCGGCGCAGCCCGCCGTAGACCGCCCGGTCGAAGAAGCGGTGGCGGGCCCGCAGCCCCGCCGACGGGCCGGGCCCCCGGTCGAACACCCGCTCCTCCCGGGCCTCGGCATAGCCCACCGCCACCTCGACCGCCCGCTCGAACGACTCGCCCCTGCCCTCCCGTTCCGCCCGCCGCCGTGCCGCGTGGAAGACGGCCTCGAAGACCGCGGGCACCCCGAGGAGGAAGGTCGGCCGGAACGCGGCCACCCGCTGGAGCAGTGCCTCGTCGCGGATCAGCGGATGATGGCCGAGCCTGATCCCGCCGCGTACCGCCGCCACCTGCACCACCCGGCCGAACGCATGCGCGAGGGGCAGGAACAGCAGGGTCGCGGGATCCTCGCCCGGCCCGGAGCGGAACACCGACTCCCAGCCCCCCACCAGCGTGTC
Source organism: Streptomyces sp. NPDC000594 (assembly GCF_040299965.1). NCBI lineage: Bacteria > Bacillati > Actinomycetota > Actinomycetes > Kitasatosporales > Streptomycetaceae > Streptomyces > Streptomyces sp. NPDC000594. Next base: position 219,784 of record NZ_JBEPCY010000005.1, read on the forward strand.
CGCCTCGAACATCAGATTGGCGTGGGTGAGCACACACCCCCGGGGCCGGCCGGTGGTCCCCGAGGTGTAGACGACCGTCGCCGTGGACTCCGGGGTCACCGCCCGCCGGTGCCGGTGCACCACCTCGTCGTCGATCGGGGCCCCCGCCACCATCAGGGCCCCGACCGCCCCCGCGTCCAGCTGCCAGAGCCGCTTCAGCAGCGGCAGCCGGTCGATCACCGATCCCACGGTCATGGCGTGGTCCTCGTGCTCGACCACGCACGCGGAGACCTCCGCGTCGTACAGCGTCCACAGCACCTGCTCCGCCGAGGCGGTCGGATGGACCGGCACCGACTGCGCGCCCACCGCCCAGAGGGCGAAGTCGAAGAGGGTCCACTCGTAACGGGTACGGGACATCAGGGCCACCCGGTCGCCGAACCGCACCCCCTCCGCGAGCAGCCCCTTGGCCAGCGCCAGCACCTCGTCCCGGAAGACCGCCGCGCTCACGTCCCGCCAGTGGCCCGTGGCGTCCGCGCGTCCCAGGACGATCCGCCCGGGATCACCCCCGCCGCGGTCGAAGACGGTGTCGGCCACCCCGCCGACCAGCGGTGGCGCATCGAGAGGAGGGACAGAGAAGTCGCGCAAGGCCAGCTCCTTGTGGTGCTCCGCACAGCGCCGCGACGGTACCCCAGGACGGTGGCCGCCGGGTGGTACTTGGCGAAGTGCTGGGGAACGGGCGTCCGCCCGGGTCACCACAGGTCATCGCGGGTCGGGACGGGAAACACGAGCCCACTCGGGGGGCGGGAGGGGCACGGCGGGCCGGGGTGTGGACAAGCGGTGAGAGGGGGCCGGGGAACGTCCACACAATCGCCACCACCGGACGCGGCTCCCCCTGCCGGGCGGGCGCCCCGTACCGCACCCCGGCCCCGCCTGAGAGGATCACCCGGTGACCAGCTCAGGCATACGCTCCTTCCGCTCCCGCCCCTGCACCGTCGTCGTCTGCCGGGGCTGCTGCTGCGGCGACGCCCGCAAGCACCCCGGCACCGACCACGAGGGTCAGCTGCGCCGGGTGCGCGAGGCGGCGGCCGCGTCCGGTGGCCGGATCGCGGTCCGCACCACGGACTGCCTCGGCCCCTGCGGCCAGGCCAATGTGATCGTGGTCCAGCCCTCCGCCGAGGCCCGCCGCCGGGGCGCCCGTGCCACCTGGATCGGCTGGGCCCTGGACGACGACGCCCTCGACGACATCCTCGACTGGGTCCGCGCGGGCGGCCCGGGGTGCGCCGAACTCCCGGCCGCCCTGGCGCTCCAGACCATCCCGGCCCCCACCACCGACCGGCGCTAAGGGTCCCGCCGTCCCGACCACCGACCAGCGCTGAGGGTCCCGCTGTCCCGACCGCCGGCCGGGACAGCGGTCCGTACCGCTATCCCGGGTGCTCCTCCAGAACGATCCGTTCCTCACCCGTGTACACGTTCATGTGCGGACCGCGCAGGAAGCCGATCAGGGTCAGCCCGCTCTCCGCCGCCAGGTCCACGGCGAGCGACGACGGCGCGGAGACCGCCGCCAGCACCGGCACCCCGGCCATCACCGCCTTCTGCACCAGTTCGAACGAGGCCCGCCCCGAGACCAGCAGGACCGACCGGGAGAGCGGCAGCCGCCCGTCGGTCAGCGCCCGCCCGATCAGCTTGTCGACGGCGTTGTGCCGCCCCACGTCCTCCCGCGCGTCCAGCAGTTCCCCGTCCTCCGAGAACAGCCCGGCGGCGTGCAGCCCGCCGGTCCGCTCGAAGATCCGCTGGGCCGCCCGCAGCCGGTCGGGCAGCTCCGACAGGAGCGCGGGGGTCAGCCGCAGCCGGGGGGTGTCGGCGACGGGGTGGCGGCCCGCCGTCCGGACCGCGTCCAGGCTGGCTTTGCCGCAGAGCCCGCACGACGAGGTGGTGTACACCCGGCGCTCCAGCTCCGGCCCCGGCTCCGGAACCCCCGGGGCGAGCCGGACGTTCACCACGTTGTAGGTGTTGACCCCCTCCTCGGTCGCCCCCTCGCAGTAGGTGATCCCCCGCACCTCGTCGGCCGCCCCGATCACACCCTCGCTGACCAGGAACCCGGTCGCCAGCGCGAAGTCGTCGCCGGGGGTGCGCATGGTGATCGCGAGCGGGCGCCCGTTCACCCTGATCTCCAGAGGTTCCTCCGCCACCAGGGTGTCCGGGCGGGCGCTGGCCCGGCCGTCCCTGATCCGGAGGGTGCGGCGGCGCTCGGTGACCCGTCCCATGTATCGGTTCCGCTTCATGTCGTGTGGCAGGCTGGACCCGTCCCATTCTCCCGTACCGCTCCAGCCGTCCCCCAGGCCCGCCCCACGGTGCAACCCCACCGGGCGCGGGTCCCATCGCCATGGACGGCCGGGTCGGCGCAGGTGGCGGGCAGGACGGCCGCGCCGGGTCAGCACACTCCGGGAAGCTCCAAATAACCGCGGTGGAACCTGTGGGATCGCGTGCCGTCGTACCGGGCGGTAGCAGCGAAGACTGGGGCATTCACCTGCCCGCACGGAGGGGACTCCCAACCATGACCGGCTCACGCATCGCCGCACTCGGGCACTACCAGCCCGCCGGAGTGCTGACCAATCACGACCTTGCGGCGCTGGTCGACACCAGCGACGAGTGGATCCGCAGCAGGGTCGGGATCAATACCCGGCACCGGGCCGAGGAGGAGGAGCCGGTCGACGAGCTGGCCGCCCACGCCGCCGCCAAGGCCCTCGCCTCCGCCGGGCTCACCCCCGCGGACATCGATCTCGTCATGGTGGCCACCTCCACCGCCATCGACCGCTCCCCGAACATGGCCGCCCGGGTCGCCGCCCGGCTGGGCATGGAGTCGCCCGCGGTCATCGATGTGAATGTGGTCTGTGCCGGCTTCACCCATGCGCTGGCCACCGCCGACCACGCGGTACGTGCCGGGGCCGCCCGGCGCGCCCTGGTGATCGGCGCGGACAAGATGACGGCCGTGACCGACTGGACCGACCGCACCACCTGTGTCCTCGTCGGCGACGGCGCGGGGGCCGCCGTGATCGAGGCGGTACGGGAGGGCGAGGAGCCGGGCATCGGCCCGGTGCTCTGGGGCTCGGTGCCCTCGATGGGGCACGCGGTACGGATCGAGGGCACCCCGCCCCGGTTCGCCCAGGAGGGCCAGAGCGTCTACCGCTGGGCCACCACCCAGCTGCCGCCCATCGCCCGCAAGGTGTGCGAGCGCGGCGGAGTGCGCCCCGAGGATCTGGCGGCGGTCGTCCTCCACCAGGCCAACCTCCGGATCATCGAGCCCGTCGCCCAGAAGATCGGCGCCGTGAACGCGGTCATCGCCCGCGATGTGGTGGAGTCGGGCAACACCTCGGCGGCCTCCATTCCGCTGGCCCTCGCCAAGCTGGTCGAGCGCGGCGAGATCCGCTCGGGCGACCCGGTGCTGCTCTTCGGCTTCGGCGGCAACCTCTCCTATGCCGGCCAGGTAGTGCGCTGCCCCTGACCTGCCAAAACGCCTCCGGCCGGTAGAGCCGGCGGGCCCGGTGACGGGGCCGCGCGCAGACTGGGGGGATGGCGGAGAAGCGAAGCGCGGGACTGCTGCTCTTCCGGGAGCGGACCACGCCCGGCGGGACCACCAGGGGAAACGATCCGTCGGGTACGGGTACGGGGGTCTCCGCAGCTGGTCCGGGCGGCGCCCCGGTGTCCGCGGGAGTCGGTACGGGGGCCGGTGCGCGATCCGGCGCGGCCGGCCTGGAGGTCCTGCTCGGTCATATGGGAGGGCCCTACTGGCAGGGCCGTGACGCCTCCGCGTGGTCGATCCCCAAGGGGCAGTACACCCCCGAGGAGACGCCCGAGGCGGCGGCCCGCCGGGAGTTCGAGGAGGAGCTGGGTCTCGCGCCGCCCGCCGGACGGTGGCTGCCGCTCGGCGAGGCCCGGCAGAGCGGCGGCAAGATCGTCACCATCTGGGCGCTCGCCGGCGATCTGGACACCTCCCTGGTGGTACCCGGCACCTTCACCCTGGAGTGGCCCCCGCACTCCGGGCGGACGGAGGAGTTCCCCGAGATCGACCGTGCCGAGTGGTTCGGGATCGCCGAGGCCCGGGAGAAGCTGGTGGCCGGGCAGCGGGTCTTTCTCGACCGGCTGGTGGACGAGGTCGCGCGGGGGCTGCCCGGGGCCTGAGCCCCGGGTGTCGTCCTCCTGGGGCATACGTGGTCCCTCTGGTCGTGAAGGCCCCTTTCCCGCCCTTCTTTGTCCCGGGTGTGGAAGAAGTCTGTAGTCAACTCCGCTGAAGTTCTTCCCCCTTGGGTCGACCGCTGCTACGTTCCATCGAAAGAACGACCACCGTCGGCAGCGGGGAAGCCCCCTGCCCGGGGCCAGGGGAGGGGCAGTTGAGACGCATGACCGCTCGACCCGCCAACGCCCATCAGGCGCGGCTGCTCCGGCTGCTGCGCGACGGCGGGCCCAGCTCCCGTGCCCAGCTCGGCGATCTGGTCGAGCTGTCCCGTTCCAAACTGGCCGTCGAGGTCGAGCGGCTGCTGGAGACCGGGCTGGTGGTCGCCGACGGACTCGCCGCCTCCCGGGGCGGGCGGCGCTCCCACACCATCCGGCTCGCCCCCCGGCTGCGCTTCCTCGGGATCGACATCGGCGCCACCTCCATCGATGTCGCCGTCACCAATGCCGAGCTGGAGGTGCTGGGCCACCTCAACCACCCCATGGATGTCCGGGATGGCCCGGTCGCCGTCTTCGAGCAGGCACTGTCGATGGCGGCGAAGCTCAGGGCCACCGGGCTCGCCGAGGGGTTCGACGGCGCCGGTGTCGGTGTGCCGGGCCCGGTCCGCTTTCCCGAGGGCGTGCCGGTCGCGCCCCCGATCATGCCCGGCTGGGACGGTTTCCCGGTCCGTGAGGCCCTCAGCCAGGAGCTGGGCTGCCCCGTCCTGGTCGACAACGATGTGAACCTCATGGCGATGGGGGAGCAGCACGCCGGGGTGGCCCGCTCCGTCGGTGACTTCCTCTGCGTGAAGATAGGCACCGGCATAGGCTGCGGGATCGTCGTCGGCGGTCAGGTCCACCGGGGGACGACCGGCAGCGCCGGGGACATCGGGCATATCCAGGTCGACCCCTCCGGCCGTCCCTGCGCCTGTGGCAACAAGGGCTGTCTGGAGGCCCACTTCAGCGGCTCGGCGCTGGCCCGGGACGCCGAGGACGCGGCCCGTTCCGGCCGTTCACCGGGGCTCGCCGACCGGCTGGCGGCGGCGGGCCGGCTCACCGCCGCCGATGTGGCCGCCGCGGCGGCGGCCGGGGACACCGTCTCCCTGGAGCTGATACGGGCGGGCGGCGACCGGGTCGGCCAGGTCATCGCGGGGCTGGTCAGCTTCTTCAACCCGGGCCTTGTGGTGATCGGCGGCGGGGTGACCGGTCTCGGCCACACCCTGCTCGCCAGCATACGGACCCAGGTCTACCGGCAGTCGCTGCCGCTGGCCACCGGGAATCTGCCGATCGTCCTCGGTGAGCTGGGGCCGATCGCCGGGGTGACCGGGGCGGCCCGGCTCATCAGCGACCATCTGTTCTCGCCCGCCTGACCCGTAGCAGCACCAGCACGGGCAAGGCCGTGGCGGCGCACCTCGTACCCCCGTACCGCCGTACTGCCTGCCGTACCGCCGCATCCGAAGTGTCCGCGCACACGACACCGCTCACCGGCCGCCAACGCCGAGGAGATTCGTCATGGCACCGGAACCATCCCTGCTCACCATGGACGGCATCACCAAGTCCTTTCCCGGGGTCCGCGCCCTCGACGGCGTCGATCTGGAGGTACGGGCCGGAGAGACCCACTGCCTCCTCGGCCAGAACGGCGCCGGGAAGTCCACCCTGATCAAGGTGCTCGCCGGGGTCCACCGGCCCGACGGCGGTACGGTCCGCTGGCGGGGCACCCCCTTCGCGCCGCGCTCGCCGATCGCGGCCCTGCGCCGCGGCATTGCCACCCTCCACCAGGAACTCGACCTGGTCGAAGGGCTCTCCGTCGCCGAGAACATCCACCTCGGACAGGAGCCCACCACCGCCGGGTTCCTGGTCCGCGCCTCGGTCGCCCGCGCGGCCACCGCTCGGCTCCTCACCCGCCTCGGCCACCCCGGGATCGACCCGGACGCCGCCGTCGGCTCGCTCTCCGCCGCCCGGCGCCAGATCGTCTCCCTGGCGCGCGCCCTCTCCCATGACGCCCGGCTCATCGTCATGGACGAACCCACCGCCGCCCTCGACCCCGACGAGGTGGAGAACCTCTTCCGGGTGGTCCGCGACCTCACCGCCGCCGGGGTCGCCGTCGTCCACATCTCCCACCGGCTGGAGGAGATCCGCCGGATCGGCGACCGGGTCACCGTCCTCAAGGACGGCCGCTCCGTCGCCACCGGGCTGCCCGCGCGGACCACCCCCACCCGGGACATCGTCGCCCTGATGACCGGGCGGAACGTCGAATACGCCTTCCCGCCCCGGCCCGCCGCGCCCCCGGCGGCGCGGGACCCGCTGGAACCCGTGCTCCGTGTGCGCTCCCTGACCCGCGCGGGCGAGTTCGCCTCCCTCGACCTCGAACTGCGCCCGGGAGAGATCGTCGGCCTCGCGGGCCTGGTCGGCTCCGGCCGCTCCGAGATCCTGGAGACCGTGTACGGTGCCCGCCGCCCCACCGCCGGAGAGGTCCTGGTCGACGGGGTGCGGCTGCGACCCGGCAGCGTACGGTCCGCGGTCCGCGCCGGGATCGGACTCGCCCCCGAGGAACGCAAGGCCCAGGGGCTGCTGCCGGCCGAGAGCGTCACCCGCAATGTCACCCTCGCCTGTCTGGACCGCTTCTCCCGGGGCGGCTGGATCGACCGCGCCGCCGAACGCGCGGCGGCGCGCGGCGCCACCCGCTCCCTCGCGCTGCGCCCCGACGACCCCGGCATCCCCGTCCGCAATCTTTCCGGCGGCAATCAGCAGAAGGCCGTCCTCGCCCGCTGGCTGCTGCGCGGCTGCAAGGTACTGCTGCTGGACGAGCCCACCCGGGGCGTCGATGTCGGGGCCCGTGCCGAGCTGTACGCCGTGATCCGCGCGCTCGCCGACGACGGGCTCGCCGTCCTCCTGGTCTCCAGTGAGGTGCCCGAGGTGCTCGGTCTCGCCGACCGGGTGCTGGTCCTGCGCGAGGGCCGGGTCGTGCACACCGCCGCCGCGGCGGACCTGGACGAACACCGGGTGCTCGACCTGGTGATGGCCTCATGACCCCCTCGCTGACGGAAGGGAGCCCGTCGGAATGAGCCAGCCCGCCGACCCGGTACGGCCGCACGCCCCCGGAAACCCGGACATGCCACCGATGGACCCGGGCAAGCCGGCGGTGGCCCCGGACATGCCGCTGGTGGATCCGGGCAAGCCGTCGGCGGACCGGGGGGAGGCCGCCGGGGCACCGCACCGCCCGCGCGCCCCCCTGTTCCGCGCCGACCTCCGCACCCTCTCCCTGCTGGGCGTCCTCGCCGCGCTGATCGCCCTCGGCGGGATCACCGAGCCCGACGCCTTCCTCGACACCGGCAATCTCCAGCTCATCCTCACCCAGGCGTCCATCATCGGCGTCGTCACCGTCGGCATGACCTTCGTCATCACCGGCGGCGGCATCGATCTCTCCGTCGGCGCGATCGTCGCCCTGGCCTCCGTCTGGGCCACCACCGTCGCCACCCAGGAGTACGGCTTCACCGGCATCCTGTTCACCGCCGTCGCCGTCGGTACCGGCTGCGGACTGGTCAACGGGGTCCTCATCGCCTACGGCGGACTGGTCCCCTTCATCGCCACCATCGCCATGCTCGCCTCGGCCCGCGGTCTCGCCCTCCAGATCACCGAGGGCAGGACCCAGATGGTCACCGTCGACTCCGTCCTCGACCTCGGGGTCAAGGACTCCTATGTCCTCGGGATCCCCCCGCTCGTCCTGGTCTTCGCCGGCGTCGTCGCCGTCGGCTGGCTGCTGTTCAACCGGACCACCTTCGGCCGCCGCACCCTCGCCGTCGGCGGCAACGCCGAGGCGGCGCGGCTGGCCGGGATCGACATCCACCGGCACCGGCTGCTGCTCTATCTGTTCTCCGGCCTCTGCTGCGGTATCGCGGCCTTCATGCTCGTCGTCCTCTCCGGCTCCGGCCAGAACACCAACGGCAATCTGTACGAGCTGGACGCCATCGCCGCGGTCATCATCGGCGGCACCCTCCTCAGCGGCGGGCGCGGCACGGTCACCGGCTCCGTCCTCGGCGTCCTGATCTTCACCACCATCACCAATATCTTCGCCCTCAACAATCTGGAGAGCGCGGTCCAGCAGATCGCCAAGGGCGCCATCATCGTCCTCGCCGTGCTGATCCAGCACCGCGCGCTGCGCGGCCGGGACGGCTGAACCCACGACCGCCGCCGCCGCTTCTGTTCCGCGACCCCTTTGGAAGGGCTGGTCCACCCATGCCGGAAATCCCCCTCCCCAGCCGCCTCCCCAGCCGCAGGGGCATGCTCCTCGGCACCGCCGCCGTCTCCGCCACCGCCGTGCTCACCGGCTGTACCGGCAATGAGCCCAAGGAGCGGAAGGACCCCGCCGGCGACCGCGCCGCCCCCGTCGCCGACGACCGCCCCGGCAAGCCCGTCACCATCGGCTTCGCCGGACCCCAGGCCGACCACGGCTGGCTCGACGCCATCAACGACAACGCCCGCTCCCGCGCCGGGAAGTACTCCGATGTCACCCTGGAGATCACCGAGGGCTCCAATGACACCGCCGCCCAGATCGGCCAGATCCAGACCCTCATCAACAAGAAGGTCGATGTCCTGGTCGTCCTCCCCGCCGACGGCAAGGCCCTCACCCAGGTCGGCCTCCAGGCCATGAAGGCCGGCATCCCGGTGGTCAACCTCGACCGGGTCTTCGCCTCGCCCCAGGCGTACCGCTGCTGGATCGGCGGCGACAACTACGGCATGGGCCTCAACGCCGGCCGGTACATCGGCGAACGGCTCAAGGACCGGCGCGGCGCCCGTGTCATCGAACTCGCCGGGGTCGACAGCCTCGAACTCACCCGCCAGCGCACCCAGGGCTTCGACGACGCCCTCAAGAACTACCCCAACATCACCAAGGTCGCCCGCCAGGCGGCGGAGTTCACCGTCGAGTCGGGCCAGGCGAAAATGGCCCAGCTGCTCCAGGCCGAACGCCGCTTCGACGCCCTGTGGAACCACGACGACGACCAGGGCGTGGGGGCCCTGCGCGCCATCGCCCAGGCCGGGCGGAAGGACTTCCTCATGGTCGGCGGCGCCGGGGCGCGCTCCGCGATGGACGCCATCAAGGCCGACGACAGCGTCCTCAAGGCCACCGTGCTCTACCCCCCGACCATGGCCGCATCCGCCATCGACATCGCCCGCGCCCTCGCCCAGGGCAAGGGCATCGGCGGCATGTCCGAACAGGAGATCCCCGCCTCGATCACCCTCTACTCCGCCGTCGTCACCCGGGAGAACGTCGACCGGTACCTGCCCACCGGCTTCCGCTGACCGCCCCCGCCCGCCATCGAGCAGACCGACGCCAGGAACGACAAGGAGGACCGCATGGACCGTACGGAAGAGAGCGGGAGCGCGGACGGCGGCCCGCCCGCACTGGGCATCGGCATGGTCGGATACGCGTTCATGGGCGCCGCCCACTCCCAGGGCTGGCGCACCGTCTCCCGCGTCTTCGATCTGCCGCTGCGCCCGGTGCTCGCCGCCGTCGCGGGCCGGGACCGCTCCGCCGTGCGCGCCGCCGCCCACCGCCATGGCTGGGCCGCGGCGGAGACCGACTGGCGGGCCCTGGTCGCCCGGGACGATGTGCAGCTGGTGGACATCTGCGCACCGGGCGACCTCCACGCGGAGATCGCCGTCGCCGCGCTGGCGGCGGGGAAGCATGTCCTGTGCGAGAAGCCGCTCGCCAATACGGTCGCCGAGGCGGAGGCGATGTGCGCCGCGGCGGACCGCGCCCGGCGGGACGGACGGATCGCCATGGTCGGCTTCAACTACCGCCGGGTGCCCGCCGTCGCGCACGCCCGTCGGCTGATCGCCGAGGGCCGGCTGGGGGCCCTGCGGCATCTGCGGTTCACCTACCTCCAGGACTGGCTGGTCGATCCGGGTGCCCCGCTCAGCTGGCGGCTCCAGCGGGAACACGCCGGATCCGGCGCCCTGGGCGATCTGGGGGCGCACATCGTGGATCTCGCCCAGTATCTGTCGGGGGAGCGGCTCACCGGGGTGAGCGCCCTCGCCGAGACCTTTGTCCGGGAACGGCCGCTGCTCGCGGTCGCCACGGGCGGCGGCCGGGGTATCCCCTCCGGCGGTCTGGGGCCCGTGACCGTGGACGACGCGGCGCTCTTCAACGGGCGGCTGACGTCGGGGGCGCTCGCCTCCTTCGAGGCGACCCGGATGGCCTCCGGCCGGAAGAACGCGCTCAGGTTCGAGATCAACGGCGAACGCGGCTCCCTCGCCTTCGACCTGGAACGCCTCAACGAGCTGTCGTTCCACGACCACACCGAGCCTGCGGCGTCCTCGGGCTTCCGGCGCATCCTGGTCACGGAGGCGGACCATCCGTATCTTCGGGCGTGGTGGCCGCCCGGTCACGCACTCGGCTATGAGCACACCTTCACGCATCAGGCCCATGATCTGATCCAGGCCATCGCCCGGGGCGTCGATCCCGAGCCCTCCTTCGCCGACGGGCTCCAGGTGCAGCGGGTCCTCGCGGCGGTGGAGGAGAGCGCCCGCGGCAACGCCGTCTACGTTCCCGTACCGCAGGGCCGGTGAGCCCGCACCCGCACCCGTACCGCCCGCACTGTTTGCAGCGCCCGTACCGCCTGCACTGTTTGCACCGTCCGCACGGCCCGTACCGCTCGCACCGTCCGTACCGCCCGCCCCGGCGCGTCCGGGGGAGACCCGTACCGGGAGGCGACCGCCATGCCCCGTCCGTACACCCTCTTCACCGGCCAGTGGGCCGATCTGCCCCTGGAGGAGGTCTGCCGGCACGCCCGCGACTTCGGCTACGACGGCCTGGAACTCGCCTGCTGGGGCGATCACTTCGAGGTCAGCAGGGCCCTCGCCGAATCCGGCTATGTCGCGGGCCGCAGGGCCCTGCTGGCGAAGTACGGGCTCGGCTGCTGGGCCATCTCCAACCATCTGGTCGGACAGGCGGTCTGCGACCACCCCATCGACGAGCGCCACCGGGGCATCCTGCCCGCCCGGATCTGGGGCGACGGGGAGCCCGAGGGGGTGCGCCGCCGGGCCGCCGCCGAGCTGGCGGACACCGCACGGGCCGCCGCCGCCTTCGGTGTCGACACCGTCGTCGGCTTCACCGGATCCTCCATCTGGCATCTGGTCGCGCTCTTCCCGCCCGTACCCGAAGCGATGATCGAACGGGGTTACGAGGACTTCGCCGAGCGCTGGAACCCCATCCTCGATGTGTTCGACACCGAGGGGGTCCGCTTCGCCCATGAGGTCCACCCCAGCGAGATCGCCTATGACTACTGGACCACCCGGCGCGCCCTCGACGCCGTCGGGAACCGGCCCGCCTTCGGTCTGAACTTCGACCCCAGCCACTTCGTCTGGCAGGACCTCGACCCGGTCGGCTTCCTCTATGACTTCCGGGACCGGATCTACCACGTCGACTGCAAGGAGTCCCGCAAGCGCCTGGACGGGCGCAACGGCCGGCTCGGCTCCCATCTGCCCTGGGGCGACCCCCGGCGGGGCTGGGACTATGTCTCGGCCGGACATGGGGATGTGCCCTGGGAGGACGTGTTCCGGATGCTCCGCTCCATCGGCTACGGCGGTCCCATCTCCGTGGAGTGGGAGGACGCCGGGATGGACCGGATGGCCGGGGCACCCCAGGCCCTCGCCCATCTGCGCCGGTACGACTTCGAACCGCCCACCGCCTCCTTCGACGCGGCCTTCGGCAGCGGCGGCGACGACCCGTCCTGAGCCGCCCTCCCCGGCCCTCACCCACAGGAGTCGCACCAGCCGCACCAGTGCCATGAGCGTTACGCCTACCGCACGAGCCAACGGAGCCAGGAGGAACCACCTGTGCACCCACCCCTCGCCAGCCGGCCACGCCCCCGTACCGCGCTCGCCCTGCTCACCAGCGCGCTGCTCATCGCCGGGACCCTCGCCCTCACCCCCGCCGCCCCGGACGCGGCGGCCGCGTCCGCCCCGGCCCCCGGCGGGAGCGCCGCCGAGGATTTCCAGCAGATCCCCCTGGCCAAGGGCGAGGCCGAGACGGGGGAGCCGATGTCCCTCGCCGTCCTCCCCGACCGCAGTGTGCTGCACACCTCCCGCGACGGCGCGCTCCGGATGACCGACAGCTCCGGATACACCCGTGTCGTGGGCAAGGTCCCCGTCTACACCCATGACGAGGAAGGGCTCCAGGGCATCGGGCTCGACCCCGGGTTCGCCGGGAACCGCTGGATCTATCTCTACTACGCGCCCCCGCTGGACACCCCCTCCGGCGACGCCCCCCACCAGGGGACCCCCGCCGAACTCGCCCGCTGGGACGGGGTCAACCGGCTCTCCCGCTTCGCCCTGCGGCCCGACGGGACCCTGGACAACGCCAGCGAGAAGAAGATCCTCGATGTCCCCGCCACCCGGGGCATCTGCTGCCATGTCGGCGGTGACATCGACTTCGACGCGCAGGGGAACCTCTACCTCTCCACCGGGGACGACACCAACCCCTTCGCCTCCGACGGCTACAGCCCCATCGACGACCGCCCCGGGCGCAACCCGGCGTACGACGCCCGCCGTACCTCCGGCAATACCGACGACCTCCGGGGGAAGATCCTCAGGATCAAGGTCGCCGCCGACGGCTCGTACACCGTCCCCGACGGCAATCTCTTCGCGCCCGGCACCCCGAGGACCCGGCCCGAGATCTACGCCATGGGGCTGCGCAACCCCTTCCGCTTCAGCGTCGACCGCAGGACCGGACATCTGTACGCCGGTGAGTACGGGCCCGACGCCGCCACCGCCGACCCCGGGCGCGGGCCCGCCGGCAAGGTCGGCTTCACCAGGATCACCGGCCCAGGGAACTTCGGCTGGCCCTTCTGCGGTGTCGCCGGCGAGCCCTACCGTGACCATGACTTCGCCACCGGCACACCGGGTGACACCTTCGACTGCGCCGCCCCGCGCAATGACTCCCCGCACAACACCGGGCGCACCGATCTGCCCCCCGCGCAGCGGGCCTGGATACCGTACGACGGCGGCTCCGTCCCCGAGTTCGGCACCGGCTCCGAGTCGCCGATGGCCGGCCCCGTCTACCGGTACGAGCCGGACAACCCCTCCCCGGTCAAGTTCCCGGAGGCCTATGACGGGGACTTCTTCGCGGGTGAGTTCGGCCGCCGCTGGATCAAACGGGTCGAGCAGCGGGCCGACGGCTCGCCGGAACGGATCAACGCCTTCCCCTGGACCGGCACCCAGATCATGGACATGTCCTTCGGTCCGGACGGCGCCCTCTATGTCCTCGACTACGGCACCGCATGGTTCGGCGGCGACCACAACTCCGCCCTCTACCGGATCGAGAACGCCACCGGCGGACGCTCGCCCGCCGCCGAGGCCACCGCCTCCCGCACCTCCGGCAAGGCACCCCTGCGGGTCGTCTTCTCCGCCGCCGGGACCACCGACCCCGACGGCGATCCCCTCACCTACCACTGGGCCTTCGGTGACGGGGCCACCTCCACCGCCCCCGATCCCACCCACACCTACCGCACCAACGGCACCTACACCGCCACCCTCACCGCCAGGGACCCCACCGGACGGACCGGCTCCGCCAGTGTCCGGGTGGTCGTCGGCAACACCGCGCCCAAGGTCACCCTGCGACTGCCCGCCGACGGAACCCTCTTCCGCTTCGGGGACGAGATCCCCTTCCAGGTCACCGTCACCGACGCCGAGGACGGCCCCGTCGACTGCGCCAAGGTCAAGGTCAGCTATATCCTCGGCCACGACAGCCACGGCCACCCCATCACCTCGGCCCAGGGCTGCTCCGGCACCATCAAGACCTCGTCCGACGGCGGCCACGACCCCAACGCCAATATCTTCGGCGTCCTCGACGCCGAGTACACCGACGGCGGGGGCGGCGGCCAGGCCCCGCTCACCACCCATGACCAGGCCCAGCTCCAGCCCCGCCACCGCCAGGCCGAACACCACACCGGCTCGCAGGGCGTCCGCGCGTACGACAAACCCACCGCCCACGGCGGCCGGACCATCGGCGACATCGACGACGGCGACTGGATCTCCTTCAAGCCCTACCGTCTCGCCGGAGCCACCCGGCTCACCGCCCGGATCTCCTCCGGCGGCAACGGCGGCCATCTCGAGGTCCGCACCGGCTCCCCGAAGGGACGCATCCTGGGCTCCACCCCCGTCCCCGTCACCGGGGGCTGGGAGAACTTCCAGGATGTCGATGTACCGCTGCGCCGGGCCCCGGGCCGCACCACCGAACTCTTCCTGGTCTTCCGGGGCGGCCCCGGCGCCCTCTACGACCTGGACGACTTCGAGATCACGGACACCCCGCCCGACCGCACCGCCAAACGCGTCCTGGTCTTCTCCCGGACCACCGGGTACCGCCATGACTCCATCCCGGCCGCCGTCGCCGCGCTGAGGGAACTCGGCGAGGGCAGCAGCATCACCGTCGACGCCACCGAGACCGCCGCCCAGTTCACCACCGGCAACCTCGCCCGGTACGACGCGGTCGTCTTCCTCTCCACCACCGGGGACGTGCTCGACGGCGAGCAGCAGCGCGCGATGGAGCGGTACATCGGGAACGGGGGCGGTTTCGTGGGCGTCCACGCCGCCGCCGACACCGAGTACGACTGGCCCTTCTACCGGGAGCTGGTCGGCGCCCACCTCACCTCCCACCCGCCGGTCCAGGACGCGACCGTACGGGTCGAGGACCATGACCACCCCGCCACCCGGCATCTGGGCGACGAGTGGCGGCGCACCGACGAGTGGTACGACTTCACCGCCAACCCGCGCCCCGGGGTCCGGGTCCTCGCCGCCCTGGACGAGACCACCTACACCGGCGGCACCATGAAGGGCGACCACCCCATCGCCTGGTGCCGGAACCACGCGGGCGGGCGCTCCTTCTACACCGGCGGCGGCCACACCACGGCCTCCCACGCCGAGCCCGCCTTCCGGGCCCATCTCCTCGGCGGGCTCCGCTGGGCCACCGGCCAGGCCGCGGGCGACTGCGCGCCCCGTACCGGTGAACGGTCCCTCTTCAACGGCCGGACCCTCAACGGCTGGAAGCAGGCCGGGCCGGGGAGGTTCACCGTCGCCGACGGCGAACTCCGCACCGAGGGCGGCATGGGGCTGCTCTGGTACCAGGCCAAGGAGCTGGGCTCCTACCGCCTCACCCTGGACTGGAAGGTCGCCGGGGACGACAACTCCGGTGTCTTCGTCGGCTTCCCGGCCTCCAACGACCCCTGGTCCGCGGTCACCCGGGGGTACGAGGTCCAGATCGACGCCAGCGACACACCCGAGCGCACCACCGGCGCGATCTACGGGGCCAAGTCCGCCGATCTCAAGGCCCGCGACCGGGCACTGCGACCCCCGGGGCAGTGGAACACCTATGAGATCACCGTGCGGGGCGAACGCCTCCAGGTCTTCCTCAACGGGACGAAGATCAACGACTTCACCAACACCGATCCCGCCCGCAGCCTGCGGGACGGCCATATCGGCCTCCAGAACCACGGCGCCGGCGACCGGGTCTCCTTCCGGGACATCACCCTCAGGGAACTGCCCTCCTGACCCCACCGATACCGATACCGATACCGACGCCGGTCCCGGCCCAGGCCCCGGTTCTGCCCGTTTCCGGTCCCGGACTCCCACCGGGGCCGGGCCGGGGCGGGGAGCCGACTGCGGCCCAGGCCCAGGCCCAGGCGCCGCTGTCGGCTCCGGGCGGTGGCGGGGTGTTCCCGGCCCCCGCCGCCGCTCCGCCCGTCCGCCGCCCACCCGTGACGACCCTCCAGGCCAGGGAGCCGCCGTGCCACACACCACCTTGTCCACCGCCTCCCGGACCACCGCCACCCCTTCCACCACACCGAGCCACCCGGAGCCGTGGCCCGGCCGGGCCAGGACCGGGGTCCGGCCCCGCGGAGCCCTTGACTCCGGCGCCACCACCGCCCTCGCCGGATGCGCCGCCCTGAGTGCCGGACTCCATCCACCCACCGGCATGGTCACCGGGACACCCCCCTTCGCCACCTCTGGCCTCCCCGGCCTCGCCCGCGCCCATGAGGTGGGCCTCAGCAGCCCTCTGCCCGAGCCGGGCTTCTCCTTCGAGGACCCGGACCGCGGCCCGTCCGGCCCGCCCGAGCCGTTCCACCGCCTCCCCGGCTTCGCCGGCCGGCCGCGGGACCCCCGATGACCGCCCCGGCCCATCGGCCCCGGGGGACCGCCCGGGGGACCGGTGGTCTCCGCGACGGGCTGAGGGCCTGGGCGGAACTCCTGCGGGTCTCCGCCCTGCCCACCGTCCCCGGCGACGCCCTCGCCGGCGCCGCCGTCCTCGGTCGCCGCCCCGACCGGGGCACCCTGCTCGCCCTCGCCGCCTCCCTCTGCCTCTACACCGCGGGCATGGCCCTCAACGACTGGGCCGACCGGGACGAGGACGCCCGGGACCGCCCCGAGCGCCCCCTCCCCTCCGGCCGGATCCGCCCGGCCGCCGCGCTCACCGCCGCCACCGCCCTCACCGGCACCGGACTCGCCCTCGCTAGCCGTGCGGGCCGCCCCGCCCTCACCGTCGCCACCGCGCTCGCCACCACCGCCTGGGCCTACGACCTGCGCCTCAAACACACCCCTCTGGGCCCCGCCGCCATGGCCACCGTCCGCGCCCTGGACCTCCTTCTCGGCGCCGCAGCCACCCGCGATCCCGCCCCCGGCCGGCCTCCCCGGGGACTCCCGGGCGACGCCCTCTCCGCCGCCCTCGCCCTCGGCGCCCACACCTATGGCATCACCACCGTCTCCCGCCATGAGGCCCACGGGGGATCCACCCGCGCCCCGCTCACCGCGCTCACCACCACCCTCGCCCTCACCGCCTTCGCCGCCCGCACCCCCGCCGCCCCCGGCGCCCGGGTCCTGAACTCCGCCCTCGCCGCGAGCTATCTCCGCACCGCCGCCACCCCCCTCCTGCACGCCGCCCTCCACCCCACCCCGCCCCTCACCCGGCGGGCCGTCGGCGCCGGGATCCGCGCCCTCGTCCCCCTCCAGGCGGCCCTCGCCGCCCGCCGCGCCACCCCCGCCGGCACCGCCACCGCGCTCGCCGTCCTCACCCTGGCCCCCGCCGCCCGCGCCCTCGCCCGGAAAGTGAGCCCCACATGACCTCCCCTCCGTCATCCGAGCCTCCGGCACCCCCCGCCCTCCGCCTCGGCTACGGCACCAACGGGCTCACCGACCTCCGCCTGGACGACGCCCTCGCCCTCCTCGCCGACCTCGGCTACGACGGCGTCGGGCTCACCCTCGACCATATGCATCTCGACCCCCTCGCCCCCGATCTCGCCCGGCGGGTCCAGCGCACCGCCGACCGCCTCGACCGCCTCGGCCTCGCCGTCACCGTCGAGACCGGCGCCCGCTACATCCTCGACCCCCGGCACAAACACGGCCCCACCCTCCTCGACCACGACCCCGCCGCCCGCGCCCGCCGCGCCTACCTCCTCACCACCGCCGTACGGATCGCCGCCGACCTCGGCGCCCACGCCGTCCACTGCTTCAGCGGCATCGCCCCCCAGGGCACCCGGGCCGACACCGCCTGGAAACGCCTCGCGGAATCCCTCGCCCCCGTACTCCACGCCGCCGACGCCGCCGCCGTCCCCCTCGCCGTCGAACCCGAACCCGGCCATCTCCTCGCCACTTTGGGCGACTTCCACCGCCTCCGCGCCCTCCTCGGCGACCCCCACCTCCTGGGGCTCACCCTCGACATCGGCCACTGCCAGTGGGAGGGCCGGTCACCCGCCGACTGCGTCCGGGAGGCCGCCCCCTGGCTGCGCCATGTCCAGATCGAGGACATGCGCCGGGGCGTCCATGAACATCTGCCCTTCGGCGACGGTGAGATCGACTTCCCCCCGGTGCTCGCCGCCCTCGCGGACACCGGCTATCCGGGCCTCACCGTCGTGGAGCTGCCACGCCACTCCCACGCCGGTCCCGAACTCGCCCGCACCTCCCTCCGCTTTCTGCGCGCCCAGGAGGCAGCCGCGTGAACACCGGCCCCCTCGACCTCCGGCAGACGCGCGCCCGGCTCGACCCCGCCGCCCGCGCCTGGTTCGACCGCGCCCTCACCGAAGCCACCGCCACCGCCGACAGGGCCGCGGCCGGGGCAACGGACGGGACCGCCCCGGGCCAGGACCCCGGCCCCTGGGAACGCCACTTCGCCACCGCGGGCCGCCACGCCGGACACCGGCACGCCGACGCCGTCCGCACCCTGCTGCTCACCGCCGCCCGGCCCGATCCCCCCACGCTCACCCGCCTCTACCACCACGGCACCGCCGACGAGCGCCGCGCCCTTCTCCTCGCCCTGCCGTATCTGCGCCATCTCACCCCGCCCGACGCCGCCCGCCCCCTGGTCGAGGCCGCGCTGCGCACCCATGACACCCGTCTCATCGCCGCCGCCGTCGGCCCCTACGCCGCCCGCCACCTCGACCCGCACACCTGGCGGCACGCCCTTCTCACCTGCCTCTTCACCCAGGTCCCCGTCGATGCCGTCGCCGATCTCGAACACCGCGCCCGGGGCGACCGCGAACTCGCCCGGATGCTCGCGGACCACGCCGACGAACGCACCGCGGCGGGCCGTCCCGTACCCCCCGACCTGCATCGCGTACTGACCCTGACAGACGAGCCGTCCGAGGAGTCCTGATGCGCATCTTCGACCCCCATATCCATATGAGCTCCCGCACCACCGACGACTACGCGGCCATGTACTCCGCCGGGGTCCGCGCCCTGGTGGAACCCTCCTTCTGGCTCGGCCAGCCCCGCACCTCGCCCGCCAGCTTCCACGACTACTTCGACTCCCTCCTCGGCTGGGAACCCTTCCGCGCGGCCCAGTACGGCATCGCCCACCACTGCGCCATCGCCCTCAACCCCAAGGAGGCCAACGACCCCCGCTGCACCCCCCTCCTGGACGATCTGCCCCGCTATCTCGTCAAGGACTCCGTCGTCGCCGTCGGTGAGATCGGCTATGACTCCATGACCCCGGCCGAGGACACCGCGCTCGCCGCCCAGCTCCAGCTCGCCGCCGACCATGAGCTGCCCGCCCTGGTCCATACCCCGCACCGCGACAAGCGGGCCGGACTCCGCCGCACCCTCGATGTCCTCGGTGAGTCGGCGCTCCCACCCGAGCGGGTCCTCCTCGACCACCTCAACGAGACCACCGTGGCCGAGGCCCGGGACAGCGGCTGCTGGCTCGGCTTCTCCATCTATCCCGACACCAAGATGGACGAGCACCGCATGGTCGCCCTGCTGCGGACCCATGGCACCGCACGGATCCTCGTCAACTCCGCCGCCGACTGGGGCAGGAGCGACCCCCTCAGGACCCGTGCCGTCGGCGACGCCATGCTGGCCGCCGGCTTCGGCGACGACGACGTGGACCAGGTCCTGTGGCGCAACCCCGTCGCCTTCTACGGCCTCAGCGGCCGGCTCCGCCTCGACACCGACACCTCCAAAGGCACGGGCACGGGCACCGGCTCCGCTGCCGGGCCCGGCACGGACCCGGGCACAGGCGCGGGCGCCGTCCCCCTCCACCAGGGCAATTCCATCCTGCGCGGCGGAGAGTGAGAGGACGGACGGATGCGCTTCCGGCACCCCGACGGCTCCACGGTCCACCTCGCCTACTGCACCAATGTCCACCCCGCCGAGACCCTCGACGGGATCCTCGCCCAACTCCGCGACCACTGCGAACCCGTCCGCCGCCGCCTCGGCCGCGACCGGCTCGGCATCGGGCTCTGGCTCGCCCGGGACGCCGCCCACGCCCTCACCGCCGACCCCGCCGCACTCCGCCGGCTCCGCCGGGCGCTCGACCGCCGAGGGCTGGAGGTCGTCACCCTCAACGGCTTCCCCTACCAGGGCTTCGGCGCCGAACACGTCAAGTACCGCGTCTACCGGCCCGACTGGTCCGAGCCCGAGCGCCTCGCCCACACCACCGACCTCGCCCGGCTCCTCACCGGACTCCTCCCCGACGACCTCACCGACGGCACCATCTCCACCCTCCCCCTCGCCTGGCGCACCCGCTCCGATCCCCGCACCGCCGAAACCGCCCGCACCGCGCTCACCACCCTCGCCACCCGCCTCGACGCCCTCGAACACCTCACCGGCCGCTCCATCCGCATCGCCCTCGAACCCGAACCCGGCTGCACCGTCGAGACCACCGCCGACGCCATCGCCCCCCTCACCGCCATCGGCTCCCCCCGGATCGGCGTCTGTGTGGACACCTGCCATCTCGCCACCTCCTTCGAACAACCCCGCCCCGCCCTCGAAGCCCTCACCCGCGCCGGGATCACCATCCCCAAGGCCCAGCTCTCCGCCGCGCTCCACGCCGAGGAACCCCACCTCCCCGAGGTACGGGAAGCCCTCGCCGCCTTCGCCGAACCCCGCTTCCTCCACCAGACCCGCACCCGCACCGCCGCCGGGCTCCGCGGCACCGACGACCTCGGCGAGGCACTCCACGACCGGGCCCTGCCCGACAGCACCCCTTGGCGTGCCCACTTCCATGTCCCCCTGCACGCCCCACCCGCCCCGCCGCTCACCTCCACCCTCCCCGTACTCCAGGACACCCTCGCCGTGCTCATCGGCGGCCCCACCCCACTCACCCACCACCTGGAGGTCGAGACCTACACCTGGCAGGCCCTCCCACCCGCACAGCGCCCCCGCAACCGCACCCAGCTCGCCGAAGGCATCGCCGCCGAACTCGCCCTCGCCCGCGAACTACTGACGGACCTGGGGCTCAAGGAGCTGCCATGACCCGGCCCACCCCCCTCCTCGTCCTCGACATCGTCGGCCTCACCCCGCGGCTGCTCACCCATATGCCCCAACTCCGCGCCCTCGCCGGCCAGGGCTCCCGCGCACCCCTGGACACCGTGCTGCCCGCCGTCACCTGCGCCGCGCAGTCCACCTTCCTCACCGGGACCCTCCCCTCCGAACACGGCATCGTCGGCAACGGCTGGTACTTCCGCGAGCTGGGGGAGGTCCTGCTGTGGCGCCAGCACAACGGGCTGGTCTCCGGGGACAAACTCTGGGACGCCGCCCGCCGGGCCCACCCCGGCTACACCGTGGCCAATATCTGCTGGTGGTACGCGATGGGCGCGGACACCGACATCACCGTCACCCCGAGGCCCGTCTACTACGCGGACGGCCGCAAGGAACCCGACTGCTACACCCGCCCACCGGCCCTCCACTCCGAGCTGACCGACCGCTTCGGCACCTTCCCGCTCTTCCGCTTCTGGGGTCCCGGCGCCGACCTCACCTCCTCACGGTGGATCGCCGACGCGACCCGCCACATCATGGCCACCCACGATCCCGACCTCACCCTCTGCTACCTCCCCCATCTCGACTACGACCTCCAGCGCCACGGCCCCGACGACCCGCGCGCCCACCGGGCCGCCACCGAACTGGACGGAGTCGTGGCCCCTCTGCTGGACGACGCCCGGCGGCAGGGCCGGACCGTGGTCGCGCTCTCCGAATACGGCATCACCCCGGTGAGCCGCCCCGTCGACATCAACCGCGCGCTGCGCCGGGCGGGGCTGCTGGAGGTCCACACCCAGGACGGCATGGAGTATCTGGACCCGATGGCCTCCCGGGCCTTCGCCGTCGCCGACCACCAGATCGCCCATGTCCACGCACGCGACCCCGCCGACCTGACGGCCGCCCGCCGGGTCCTGGAGGAACTCCCCGGAGTCGAACGCCTGCTGGACGGCCCCGGGAAGAAGGCCGAAGGGCTCGACCACCCCCGCGCCGGCGACCTCGTCGCCGTCGCCGAACCCGATGCGTGGTTCACGTACTACTACTGGCTCGACGACACCCGCGCCCCCGACTTCGCCCGGACCGTGGAGATCCACCGCAAACCCGGCTACGACCCCGTGGAACTCTTCATGGACCCCGAAGACCCCTATGCACGGCTCCGGGCCGCCACCGCGCTCGCCCGCAAGAAACTCGGCATGCGCTACCGCATGGCGGTGGTCCCCCTGGACCCCTCACCTATCCGCGGCAGCCATGGCCGCCTTCCCCCGAGCGATGACGAAGGTCCGCTCATTCTCTGCTCCACCCCCCGCGCCCTGGGCGGCCGTGTCGCGGCCACCGATGTGAAGACCCTGCTGCTCCGACTGGCAGGACTCCACTGAACCACAGACCACCGACAGCGAGGAGTTATCCACAATGCGTCTCGTCGGCAGGGACTCCGATCCCGGACTTGTCCACAGGCTGAGCCGTCGCGGCATGCTGGGCGTCGCGGCCGGAGGGGCCGCCGCACTGCTGGGCACGGCGGCCGGTGCCGGACCCGCCCAGGCCGCCGCCCCGGTCTCGGCCGCCCGTACCGCCGCCGGATCCACTGCCGCCGGATCCGCCGCCGGGCCCGCCCCCCGCACCGGCCCCGGCCGGGAACGGGGGAGGGGCCGTCCCGTCCTCCCGCCGGGCCGTCTCGGCATCCAGCTCTACTCGCTCCGCGACAAGGTCGCCGCACTCGGCTTCGCCGCCGTCTTCGCCGAACTCGCACGGCACGGCTACGACGAGGTCGAGTTCGCCGGATACACCCAGGGCGGCGGCCCCATCACCCTCCGCCGGCTCCGCAGGCTCGCCCGCGACCACGGCCTCACCCCGATCGGCAGCCATGTCGGCTACTGGTCCACCGACCCCGCCGCGTACACCTTCGCCCAGAACCTCGACCGGGTCCTCGACGACGCCCAGGAGCTGGGCCTCACCCATATCGGCACCCCGGCACCGCCGTTCCGCCACGGCTCCACCGTCGACGCCGTCAAGCGCGCCGCGGAGGACTTCAACACCTACGGCGCGGCGGCCCGGCGGCGCGGGATGAAGTTCTACCAGCACAACCACTCCGAGGAGTTCTCCTTCGCCACCGACCGGCCGTCGGTCCGCGTCTACGATGTCCTCCTCGCCGAGACCGATCCCGACCTGGTCTTCCTGGAGCTGGACATCTACTGGGCGTATGTGGGCCGGCACCGGTTCGGCAAGCGGCCCGACGGCACCCCGGCTCCCTTCGACCCGCTCCGCTATGTCCTGGACCAGCCGGACCGCTTCCCCCTCTTCCATGTCAAGGACGGCGAGCGCGACGAGTCCGTCCGCGACGGCTACCGCATGCGGGACGTGGGCGACGGCGACATCGACTACCGGCGCTTCCTCTCCGCCGTGGGCCGCACCCACGGGGGCCGCCGTGACCACCACTGGCAGGTGGAGCACGACAACCCGGTCGAATCCTTCACCTTCGCCCGTAAGTCCAGCGCCCATCTGCACGGACTGCGCGAGCCCGGCTGCTGACCCGGCGCGGGACCCACCGGCGGCCCCGGGCCGGAACCACCCGGCGGCCCCCGGCGCGGGGACGTCCGACCGTGCCGCCTCCCGTCGGCGCGGCACGGTCGGACGCCGTCGGTACACCGATGGGCTCACCGGGATCGGGGCCACCCGCCGGGACCCGGCTCCGGCTGCTTAACCGGAGCGGCCGGCCAGTTCGGACCGCTGCTCCCCGCCGTCGGGCGCTCCCCCCTTCCGTGTCCGGCCCGCGCGGGTGGGGCTGCCGGTGGTGGGGTTGTCGGCGACGGGGCCGTCGGCGGTGGGAGCGGTGAGCGACTGCCGTGCCCCCGCCACTCCGGTACGGGCTCCCGACCGCTCCTCCGCGCCGTCCGTGACACCGTGGCCGGACTGCCCCGCCATGACGCTCACACCATGGGCCGCCTGGACGGCCCTGCGCTCCTTCCAGAGGTGGTAGAGGGCGATGGCGAGGATGGCCGTCCCGATCACATTGGCGACGAAGTGCCACCAGACCCGGTACGTGGTCAGGGCGGGCCCCGGCGCGATGGCGCCGAACCAGGTGGACGCCCCGATCGCCCGGCTCGCGCCCAGCGCCACGGACACGGTGAGCACCACATGCTCCAGCCCGTGGATGCCCTGCATCCAGACACCCATCCGCGCCCACTTGCGGGACTTCAGATCACGCGCCGCCCTGGTGGTGATGAGGGCGATGCCGGCGAGCCCGGCCAGGAAGATGAAGTTGCCGGTCAGATGCAGGATCTCCATACCGAGCGACGGCTTGGAGGTGTCGATCTGCCCCATGCCCCGCGCCAGGCTGTTGGCCCAGGGCGTCATCCAGGCCGCGTCCATCGGATTGAGGATCCAGTAGACCGCCTGGGCCACATGCTCCTGGAAGTGGCCGATCTGGCCGATGACCCCGAGTCCTATCACCCCGATCGCGGTGCGGTAGAGCCAGCTCTTCACCGGTCCTCGGTTGCCATAGGCGAGCACGATGACAGCCAGCCACATCACGGCGGCCCAGCCGATGAAGAACAGGGCACCGGCTGTGTCCAGCGATGAGACAGTCATGTCCATGCCATGTGAACCGCCGGAGGTTCCCGGTGGGTGTTGCGAGTGGTCCATCTGTTCTCCTTGTCAGAGGGTGGACCGACGCTGGTACGGCTGAAGCGGGTCATTCCGGGTAGCGGTCGGCACACCGGGACAGACGTGCAACGGCCGTTTCACGCTAGAGAGCGGCCCGTGCCGCGACCACTCCTGGCGTGCCCACCTTGTTCACGTACCGCATGGGTGTGTTCACGTAGCGCATGACCCTCGGACGCCCGACCCCGGCGTTCCGGCGCCTTGGGGGTCGCGGGTAGCCGCCTGCATGCGGAGAGTGACGTCCCGGGGTTGTCTGTGACGCCACCCCGCCCCACATCGTGGATCCTCCGGCCGCGCCCGCCCTGACCACGGGATATGTGGGTGAGGGGCACCTCCAGGCCCTGGTATTGTTGTCCTTGTCGCCGCGGGAGACCGGGGCGGTCACCTGGTCCGGGTGGCGGAATGGCAGACGCGCTAGCTTGAGGTGCTAGTGCCCTTTATCGGGCGTGGGGGTTCAAGTCCCCCCTCGGACACCAGTGGTATCCCGCGTGGATATCCAGGTCGGATTTATAGAACTCCTCGCACGGAATCGCCCGTGCGAGGAGTTCTTTTTTCTGGGGAATCCTGTCCGGTGCGGCTGGACCGGCGGTTCCGGTGGGCGGGATTTCGTGGGGTTCTACGTCAGCCTGATGGAGCTGGCCTGGTCGTTCATCGCGTCGCCGACCCAGGGCGTGGTGCGTACGTAGAACTGGCGGGTGCCTCCGAAATTGATCTCGGAGTACAGCTCGCCTTCACAGTTCTCTCGCAGTTGCAGGGAGCTGACACGGTTGTCGAACGCCAGACCCCGCCCGAGGTTGCTGTCGGTGTAGTCCCACTCCCCGTCGTTCCGGCATTGCTGAAGACCGTAGATCACGCGGGAACTGCCCTCGTAGTTCATGTGCTCAAACAAGATGCCGACGACGAGCAAGTTGTTCGCGGCCCGTGAGCCAGGAGTGCGGGCGGTGGCCGTCTCCGTGTTCAGGGTGTCCACGAACTTGTTGTTCTTGGCCGCCTTCTCCTGGGTGGCGTCGGTGACCCGGCCGCCGGTGGCGGCGGCGATGCTCTCCCGGAAGGTGTCGTAACAGGTGGACTTCGCTGTGACGGCGTTGATGACGCAGTGGACATCGGCGGCCTCGGGGGCCTGGGTCGCGGCGGCCGGGGCCGGTGACAGGAGGACGCTCGCGCACGCGGCGGCCACCAGTCCGGTCATGGCTGTTCTCGTTCTCATGGTGTTCCTCGTCTCCATCGGGTGGTTCGATCGGCGGGCGGGCGGCCCCGGCGGGACGCCGGTTCCGGTCCGTCCGCGCCCGTGGCCGCGTTCCCATCCGATCACCGGGGCCGCCGCCGTCACCAGGCGGAAGTACCGGCGGAACTACAGGCAGAAGTAGCGGCGTCCCTGCTTCCGACAGATGATCATGGCCCCCGTCCGGGGGTAGGGACATGAGGGGAACCATGACCACGACCGGGGACGGTGGATTCGGGCCGCGCCTGCGCGCCCTGCGCCTGGGTGCCGCGCTCAGTCAGGAGCAGCTCGCCCACGCGGCGGGGGTGAGCGTGCGGGCGCTCGCGGACATGGAACGGGGCAGGACCAAGGGGCCGCAGTACAGGACCGTGCAGGCGCTGGCCCGGGCGCTGGAGCTGGACCCGGACGAGACCCGGGGCCTGGAGGCGGATGCCGCTCAGGGCCGCCCGCGTTCCGGCCGGGCTCCCGGCACCGCTGCGGTCGGAGTCCTGGCGCTGCCCCGGGACGCCCATGACTTCACCGCCCGTGGCCACGCTCTCACGGTGATCACCGCCCTGGCCGACGGCGCGGAGCCCGAGTGTCCGCCCGTGGCCGTCGTCACGGGCACGCCCGGCCTGGGGAAGACGGCGTTCGCCGTCCACGCCGCCCACCACCTCGCCCCCCGCTTTCCCGACGGACAGCTCTATCTCGACCTGCGCGCCATGGACCCCGAACCCGTCCGGCCGGGCGACGCGCTCGCCCGGCTTCTGACCGCCCTCGGGGTCGCCGAAGGATCCCTGCCCCGGACCGTGGAGGACCGGGCGGCCCTGTTCCGCTCCCTCACCGCGACCCGGCGTCTGCTCCTGGTCCTCGACAACGCCGCCGACGAGAGCCGGGTACGTCCCCTCCTCCCCGGAACCGGCGCCTGTCTCACCATCGTGACCAGCCGCAACGCACTCGTCGGGCTCGAAGCCGTCCATCGCGTCGACCTCCCCCTGCTGCGCCGCGAGGAAGCCGTCGAACTCCTCACCCGGATCATCGGAACCGAACGTGTCACCCGCGAAGCACAGGCCGCCCGCGATCTGGCCGACCGGTGCGGACGGCTGCCGCTCGCCCTGCGGATCACCGGCCAGCGCCTCGCCGCCCGCCCCCAGGAGACCCTGACCAAACTCGCCACCCTCCTCGACCGTGAGGAGCGCCGGCTCGACCTCCTCCAGGCGGGCGACCTCAAGGTCCGGGCCGCCTTCGCCCTCTCCTACCGGCAACTCGACCCGGACTCCCGGCTCCTGCTGCGGCGGTGCGCGCTCGCGGCGGGTCCCGATGTGAGCCCCGAGACCGCCGCCCTCCTCGCCGGTATCCCGCTCCGCGACGCCCGGCTCCGGCTGGAGGAACTCTGCGACCGCGGCCTCCTCCAGGCCGACCCCATGGCCGAGCGGTACCGCTTCCACGACCTGCTGAGGCTCTTCGCCACCGAACAGCTGGAGGCCGAGGACGATCCGGCGGACCGTGACGGGGCCCTGGACCGTACCGCCCGCTGGATGCTCGCCCGCGCCACCACGGCCGCCCTCCACTTCGACGCCGAGCAGCACGGCACACCCGTCGGCGACCCCGACCCCGACAGCGCCCCGGCTGGCCGCGAGCGGGCCCGCGCCTGGCTGGAGGCCGAACGGGACCAGTGGCTCGCCGCCCTCGACCATGCCCGCACCACCGGCCGGCACCGGCAGATCGTCGACGCCGCCCAGGCGATGCACTGGTTCTCCGACCGCACCCAGCACTGGCAGCAATGGGTCGACGTCTTCCGGCACGCCGCCGACGCCGCCCATGCCCTCGGCAGCCGGAGCGAGGAGGCCACCCACCTCAACTACCTCGCCTGGGCCCAGAACCTCTGCGCCCACAACCCTTCGGGCGCCCTCGAAGCCGCCGACGCCGCACTCGTTGTCGCCCGCGCCTGCGACGAACCGCTCCAGACCGGCTGGGCCCTCGGCTACGGCGCCGGCGCGCTGTTCCGCCTGGGCCGGAGGGACAAGGCCGTCGCCCGGCTCCGCGAAGCGGCCGCCTGCCACCGCGACAACCCCGCCACCCAGGCCCGGCTCGCCGAGCTGACCGCCCTCAACACCCTCGGCGAGGCCCTGCGCCAGGACGGCGACGCCGGTGAGGCCCTCGAACACCACCTCCACGTCCTGGAAATCTGCCGGCGGCACCACCCCGGGCTCTCCCCCCAGCTGCTCGCCATCTACGAGGCCACCGCCCTACGGCACCTCGGCAACGACCACGCCGCCCTCGACCACTGGCAGGAAGCCGAGGCCCCGCTCCGGCAGGCCCTGACCGTCTTCGAGAAGGCGGACTTTCCGACCTGGACCGGGCTCATCCAGCTCGAACTCGGCCGCGTCCTGCGCCATCTCGACCGCCCCGACGAAGCCCGCCCCCTCCTGACCGCCGCCCTGCACACCCTCACCACCCACCACCACCCCCTCCAAACCGAAGCCGCCACCGAACTGGACGCCCTCGGCCCCACCCACCGCTGACACCCGGCCCGGCCCCGTACCGGAGGAAGCCGCATCGGGTGTGTCAGGCTTGGACGGTGAGGGCGGAACGTGACAAGGGAGCATGATGGGCCAGGAGTTCGAGCCGATGACCGTCGACTTCTGGTTCGACCCCGTCTGCCCGTACACCTGGATCACCTCACGCTGGCTGGTGGAGGTCGGCAGGGTGCGGCCGGTGGCCATCCGCTGGCGGGTGATGAGTCTCTCGGTCCTCAATGAGCACCGGGACGACAACCCCGAGGGCGAATGGGAGGAGTACATGTGGGCGCCGGTGCGGGTCTGTGCCGCGGTGGAGCAGCGGTTCGGCCGGCGGGCGCTCGGTGAACTCTTCACCGCGATGGGCACCCGCTTCCATCTCCGGGGCGACTGGGGAGACCTCGCGGGCGCCCTCGCCGACGCCGGGTTGCCGCAGGAGATCGCCGAGGTCGCCGGTTCCACCGCGTACGACGGCGTGGTCCGCGCCTCGCACGCGGAGGCGATGGCCCTGGTCGGCGATGATGTCGGCACCCCGGTGATCTCCGTCGCCGGGCCGGGGGGTGAACGGCTCGGCTTCTTCGGCCCCGTCGTCTCGCCGGCCCCGGCCGGGGAGGCGGCCGGACGGCTGTGGGACGGTCTGCTGTTGATGGCCGCAGTTCCGGGCTTCCATGAGCTGAGGCGTCCCCGTACCGAGGAGCCCTGTTTCGACTCCGAGTGAACCGAACCCGGTCAACGGGACGGGGTGAACGGGACCGAGTGAACGGGACGGCGGCGCGCGCCGTCGGCTCCGGTGCGCTCCCCGGTCGTGGGGCCTTGGCCCGTCCCTGGCGGGAACACTCTCAACGGCGCACACCGATTTCGTCGTCCATCCCCTTGTGTCCGGGTGGGGGACCGGAGCGGAGCGCGGAGAAACAGGCCAGAAGGGGAGCGGACATGTCACCGTGGATTCTGAGTGAGTGCGACCACGCCTGGGTGGGCTGGGGCGGCAAGCAGCGGTGCCGCAAGTGCGGTGTCACCCAGCAGTGATTCACCGGGCGGTGGGCACACCGGCGCGGTGCCGGTCAGCCGACGTGGACATGGGGCCGGCGCGCCGGATCGGGTTCGGCGCGCCGCAGGACCTCACGGGTGACCGGTGCCGTCTCGCCCTGGCCGAAGACGAGGAAGCTCAGCAGATGGCTGACGGGGTTTCCCTCGCTCCAGGTGAAGTAGGCGTGCGGGACGGTGCCCGTACGGTCGCGGACGGCGATCAGCACGGCGGCGATGGTGTTCGGCACCGTCGCCCCCGCGACCCGGAGCCGGTGTACCCCGTACTTCTCGTCGCCGTGCACCCACAGATCGGCGGAGAAGTCGGAGGAGTCCCGTACGAACACCTCCAGGAAGAGGACGGGCCGGCGGTCGGGGATATGGGTCTCCTGCCGCCGGCTGTACTCCTTCATCCGGTACTCGGAGGTCGAGTGCTCCGACGGTTCATTGGCGATGATCCGCAACGGCCCGGCCGCCACCGCCGCGTCCACAAACCGGGCCGCCTCGGTGTCGAGGACCACATCCCCCGCACGCAGTTCGAAGGAGCGGTGCACCCGGGAGGCGAAGGAGGTCACCAGGATGAAGAAGATGAAGATCGAAGCGATCTTGATGCCGTCCGGGCGTTCGATGACATTGGCGATCAGGGTGTAGACAAAGACCACGGTGATCACGGCGAACCCCACGGCGGCCCGGGTGTGGCCCCGGTGGCGGGCCGCGACGGTGGAGGCGAAGGCGGCCGAGAGCATCAGGACCAGCACCCCGGTGGCGTACGCGCCGCTCTGCCGGTCCACGTTCGCGTCGAAGTAGACGGTGATGACGGTCGCGATGGCGGTGAACACGAGCACCAGGGGGCGTACCGCGCGGGTCCATTCCGGGGCCATGCCGTAGCGGGGCAGAAAGCGGGGGACCAGATTGAGCAGCCCGGCGAGGGCCGAGGCGCCCGCGAACCAGAGGATGCAGATGGTGGAGATGTCGTAACAGGTCCCGAAGACCTCCCCCAGATAGCGGTGGGCCAGATAGGCGAGGGCCCGCCCGTTCGCGGGGCCGCCCGCCTTGAAGTCGTCCTGGGGGATCAGCAGGGTGGTGGCCAGGCTGGACAGCAGCAGAAAGCAGCTCATGATCAGCGCGGCGGTGGTCAGCAGCTTACGGGTGTCGCGGATCCGGCCCTCGGGCCGCTGCGGGGTGTCCGTCGGGTCGCCCTTGATCTGCGGCATCACCGCGACACCGGTCTCGAAGCCGGACATGCCGAGGGCCAGCTTGGGGAAGACCAGCAGCGCCACCCCGACCATCACCCAGGGTGAGGAGTGACTCGCGCTCAGCGCGCCCCACCAGTCGGAGACCACCACGGGTGCGCTCAGCACCTGCCAGGCCGCCGTGGCGAGCACCACCACATTGAGGGTGAGATAGACGGCGACCAGGACCACGGCGACCCCGATCGCCTCGCGGAAGCCCTTGAGGAAGACCGCGCCGAGCAGCCCGATGAGGGTGAGGGTGATCCACAGATTGGCGCCGTCGAGCCCCTGGGGGGCGTACGGGTTCTCCACGACATGCGCGGAGGCGTCCGCCGCCGACAGGGTGATGGTGATGACGAAGTCGGTCGCGGCGAACCCCAGCAGCACCAGGACCAGGATCTTCCCCGACCACCAGGGCAGCAGCCGCTCCAGCATGGCGATCGAGCCCTCGCCGTGGGGGGACTCGCGGGCCACCCGCCGGTAGACGGGGAGCGCGCCCAGCAGGGTGAGGGCCAGCAGGACCAGGGTGGCCAGCGGGGAGAGCAGCCCGGCGGCGAGGGCGGCGATACCGGGCTGGTAGCCGAGG
The DNA here is from genome assembly GCF_040299965.1 of Streptomyces sp. NPDC000594. NCBI lineage: Bacteria > Bacillati > Actinomycetota > Actinomycetes > Kitasatosporales > Streptomycetaceae > Streptomyces > Streptomyces sp. NPDC000594. The sequence continues at coordinate 250,930 of NZ_JBEPCY010000005.1, forward strand.
GTGGAGAAGTAGTCGACACCGGTCAGGCACATCACCCGCCACCAGCGGTGGCCGGGGTGCTCGGTGGGGGCGGTGGCATGGGGACCGGGGTGGCGGGCCGAGGTCTCGCTGAGGCCGTCCAGCAGCCAGGCCCGCCCGCGCCGCCAGCCGCGCGGGGAGGCTTCCCCGGTGCCCCCGGTGCCCCCGGTGCCCCCGGTGCCCCCGGTGCCCCCGGTGCCTCCGGTGCCTCCGGCCGTCCCGGTGTCCCCGGCTGTCCCGCTGTCCGCGGCCGTCCCAGGATCCCCGGAGCCCCCCGCCCGCCCGGCGTCCGCGGCCCGCCCGGCGTCCCCCGTACCGCCGTCGCCGTCGCCCCTTCCACCCGTCACGGTCGCCGCACTCCCACTTCTCCTCGTACCGCCATGCCCCGTACCGCCACTCCTCGGCCACCGGCGCGGGGCTCCCCTCCGTACCCCTCCATCCGGTGATTCGTCGCCACCCGTCCCGCTTCGCGGTGGATCCTGTGCTCATGGTCACCCGTGGGCCTCTCTTCGGCAGCCCGTCATGGTTCCGTCAAGAGCGCTGACGGGGCCGTATGGGACGTGTCAACGGCGCCGGTGCACTGGCCGAAAAGGGGTTTCCTCGAACCGTCCTGCTCCGAGCAGGTCCGTGTCCGTCCCGGCGGGCGCGCATCCGGCGGGTCGAATCCGACGGTCCGAATCCGAATCCCAATCAGGAGCTCACGATGGCCGATGTGGCCTTCGTCCTCGCCACGGTCGCGGTCTTCGCGCTGGTGGCACTTGTCGCCAAGGGGGTGACGAAGCTGTGACCGCTGAGAATGTCGTCGGTCTCCTCGTCGCTGTCGCCCTTCTGGGCTACCTCGTCCTCGCTCTTCTGTACCCGGAGAGGTTCTAGCCCAGATGAGTCCCGTACTTGCCGGCGTGCTCCAGCTGCTGGCGCTCATGGCGGCGCTCGCCCTGGTCTACCGCCCCCTGGGCGACTACATGGCCCAGGTCTACTCCTCCGAGAAGCACCTCCGGGTGGAGAAGTGGATCTACAAGGCCATCGGCGCCGACCCCAACACCGAGATGCGCTGGACCGCCTATCTCCGTGGTGTCCTCGCCTTCTCCGCCGTGGGCGTGCTCTTCCTCTATCTCCTCCAGCGCGTCCAGGGTTCGCTGCCCGGCTCGCTCGGATTCGCCTCCATCGACCCCGACCAGGCGTTCAACACCGCCGCCTCGTTCGTGGCCAACACCAACTGGCAGTCGTACTACGGCGAGCAGGCCATGGGCCATGTCGTCCAGACCGCCGGTCTCGCGGTGCAGAACTTCGTCTCGGCGGCCGTCGGTATCGCGGTCGCCGTGGCCCTGGTCCGCGGCTTCGCCCGCTCCCGCACCGGTGAGCTGGGCAACTTCTGGTCCGACCTGGTGCGCGGCACCGTCCGGATCCTGGTGCCGATCTCGGTGATCGGTGCCATCCTGCTGGTCGCTTGTGGAGCGATCCAGAACTTCTCCGGGATCCACGAGGTCGGCCAGTTCGGCGGCGGCAGCCAGCAGTGGAACGGCGGCGCGGTCGCCTCCCAGGAGGCCATCAAGGAGCTGGGCACCAATGGCGGCGGCTACTTCAACGCCAACTCCGCCCACCCCTTCGAGAACCCCAACGGCCTCTCCAATCTGCTGGAGATCTTCCTCATCCTGGTCATCCCCTTCGCGCTGACCCGCACCTTCGGCCGGCTGGTGGGCAATGTCCGGCAGGGGTACGCGATCCTCGGCACGATGGTCCTGATCTGGGTCTCCTTCACCGCGCTGATGATGTGGACCGAGTTCGCCCACCCGGGTGAGGCGTTCCAGCAGGCGGGCGGCGCGATGGAGGGCAAGGAGACCCGCTTCGGCATCGGCGGCTCCGCGATCTTCGCGGTGGCCACCACCCTCACCTCCACGGGCGCGGTCAACAGCTTCCACTCCTCGTACACCGGCTTCGGCGGCGGCATCACCATGCTGGGCATGCAGCTCGGCGAGATCGCCCCCGGCGGTGTGGGCTCCGGCCTCTACGGCATGCTGATCATGGCGATCATCGCGGTCTTCCTCGCCGGTCTGATGGTCGGCCGTACCCCCGAGTACCTGGGCAAGAAGATCGGCACGCGCGAGATCAAGCTCGCCGCCTGCTACATCCTCGTCACCCCGGCACTGGTCCTCGGCTTCACCGCCGTGGCGCTCGCCCTGCCCACCCCGGGGAACTCCATGACCAACTCGGGGGCCCATGGCTTCTCCGAGATCCTGTACGCCTACACCTCCGGCGCCAACAACAACGGCTCGGCCTTCGCCGGGCTCAACGCCGACACCCAGTGGTTCAACAGCACCATCGGTCTGGCGATGCTCCTGGGCCGGTTCCTCCCGATGGTCTTCGTCCTGGCGCTGGCCGGTTCGCTGGCCGAGCAGCGGCCGGTGCCCGCCACCCTGGGCACTCTGCGTACCGAGAAGCCCCTGTTCACCGGGTTGCTGGTGGGCACGATCCTCATCCTCACCGGTCTCACCTACTTCCCGGCGCTGGCGCTGGGACCGCTCGCCGAAGGGCTCGCTTCATGAGCACGATCACACCCACCAGGGCGCCGAACTCCGAGGCGCCGCCCTCATCCGCGCCCGACGGCGGGCGGGTCGGCGGCGGTCTGTTCGACCCCGCCCAGATGCTGCGGTCCTTCCCCGACGCGCTGCGCAAGCTGGACCCCCGGGTGATGGTCAAGTCCCCGGTGATGTTCGTCGTCCTCATCGGCTCGGTCGTCACCACCGGACTGGCGCTCACCGATCCGACCGACGGCTTCGGCTGGGCCATCACCGTCTGGCTCTGGCTCACCACCATCTTCGCCAACCTCGCCGAGGCGGTCGCCGAGGGCCGGGGCAAGGCGCAGGCCGACACCCTGCGCAAGGCCAAGACCGACACCGTGGCCCGCCGTCTCGAAGGCACCACCGAACGGCGGGTGCCCGGCACCGACCTCGCCATCGGCGACCTCGTCGTCTGCGAGGCCGGCGACATCATCCCCGGCGACGGCGATGTGGTCGAGGGCGTGGCCTCGGTCGACGAGTCCGCCATCACCGGCGAGTCGGCCCCGGTCATCCGGGAGTCCGGCGGCGACCGCAGCGCGGTGACGGGCGGGACGAAGGTCCTCTCCGACCGGATCGTCGTCAAGATCACCACCCGGCCCGGTGAGACCTTCATCGACCGGATGATCAACCTCGTCGAGGGCGCCGCCCGGCAGAAGACCCCCAACGAGATCGCGCTCAACATCCTGCTCGCCTCGCTGACGATCGTCTTCCTGCTGGCGGTGGTCACCCTCAAGCCGTTCGCGGTCTACGCGGGGGCCGACGACGAGACCTCGATGATCGTGCTGACCGCGCTGCTGGTCTGCCTGATACCCACCACCATCGGCGCGCTGCTCTCGGCGATCGGCATCGCGGGCATGGACCGGCTGGTGCAGCGCAATGTCCTCGCCATGTCGGGCCGGGCGGTCGAGGCGGCGGGCGATGTCTCCACCCTGCTGCTCGACAAGACCGGCACCATCACCCACGGCAACCGCCAGGCGGCCGAGTTCGTCCCCGTCCCGGGTGTCACCGTCGCGGAACTCGCCGAGGCGGCGCAGCTCTCCTCGCTCGCCGACGAGACCCCCGAGGGCCGCTCCATCGTGGTCCTCGCGCAGGACCGGTACGAGCTGCGCGAACGCGACCGGGGCGAGTTCGCCGACGCCGTCTGGGTGCCCTTCACCGCCCAGACCCGGATGTCCGGGCTCGACGCCGACGGCCGCAAGATCCGCAAGGGCGCCACCGGTTCCGTCGCCGCCTGGGTACGGGAGCAGGGCGGCCGGGTCCCCGAGGACGCGGACACCCTCACCGACCGGATCTCCGAGGCGGGCGGTACGCCGCTGCTGGTCGCCGTCGAGGACCGCGACGGCGCCCGGGTCCTGGGCGTCGTCCACCTCAAGGACGTGGTCAAGGACGGGATGCGCGAGCGGTTCGAGGAACTGCGCCGCATGGGCATCCGTACGGTCATGATCACGGGTGACAACCCGCTGACCGCGCGGGCCATCGCCGAGGAGGCGGGGGTCGACGACTTCCTCGCCGAGGCCACCCCCGAGGACAAGATGGCCCTCATCAAGCGGGAGCAGGCGGGCGGCAAGCTGGTCGCGATGACCGGCGACGGCACCAATGACGCGCCCGCGCTCGCCCAGGCGGATGTCGGCGTGGCGATGAACACCGGTACCTCGGCCGCCAAGGAGGCCGGGAACATGGTGGACCTGGACTCCGACCCCACCAAGCTGATCGAGATCGTGGAGATCGGCAAGCAGCTCCTGATCACCCGGGGCGCCCTCACCACCTTCTCCATCGCCAACGATGTGGCGAAGTACTTCGCCATCATCCCGGCGCTGTTCGCCGCGGCCTACCCCGGTCTCGACACGCTCAACATCATGCGGCTGGACTCGCCGGACTCCGCCATCCTCTCCGCGGTCATCTTCAACGCGCTGATCATCGTGGCGCTGGTGCCGCTCGCCCTCAAGGGCGTCCGCTACCGGCCCACCAGCGCCGACCGGATGCTCCGGCGCAACCTCGGCATCTATGGACTGGGCGGACTGATCGCCCCGTTCATCGGCATCAAGCTCATCGATATGCTCATCTCCCTCATCCCTGGCATCGGGTGACGACCATGAACACCTCTGTACGCACCACCGGACGGCTGATCACGGCCGCACTGCGGGCCCTGCTCGTCCTGACCGTCGTCTGCGGCGTCCTCTATCCGCTCGCCGTGACCGGGGCCGCCCAGGTCCTCTTCCCCGACAAGGCCAACGGCTCGGAGATCGAGCACGACGGCAAGGTCGTCGGCTCCTCGCTGATCGGCCAGAGCTATCTGCTGCCGAAGAAGGACCCGGACGACCCGGAGGAGGCGGCCCGGATCGATCCGCGCTGGTTCCAGCCCCGGCCCTCCAACGGCCTCGGCTCCAACAGCGTCAACACCCAGTACTCCCTGATCCTCTCCGGCGCCACCAACCGCTCCGGGGACAACGAGGAGCTGATCCAGTGGGTGAAGGACGCCAAGGCGGCCGTGGTGAAGGACAACTCCGTCCCCGGGCACCGCGTCGACCCCGAGGATGTGCCGGCCGACGCCGTCACCTCCTCCGGCTCGGGCCTCGACCCGCATATCTCGCCCGAGTACGCCCGGCTCCAGATCCACCGCATCGCCCGCCACAACGACCTCTCCGCCGAGCGGGTACGGGAGCTGGTGCGCGAGCACACCAGCGGCCGGATCCTCGGATTCATCGGTGAGCCGCGCGTCAATGTGCTGGAACTCAACATCGCCCTGCGGGAACTGACCGGCGAGGAACCGTCGGGCTCCTGACCCCCCGTCCCGAAGCTGTGACCGGCCCCCGGTGGCCGCGGCCGGATGCGCCGCGGACACCGGGGGCCGCTGCCTGGGTGAACGGTGTGGCTCCGCTCTTCGTGCATGGTGTGGATTCCTGCGGGGGAACGTAGGGATCTAGCCAACAACGTAGGAAGGGCCTGGTGGAGACCCTATGCAGAAGACGAACACAGTGCTGCCCGACCGGAGCTGGGTGATCCAGGTGGTCGAGGAGATCCTGAGGAGCGGCCCGGTGGCCGCCGAGGAGAGCTTCTACACCTATGGCGGAACGTCCCTCCAGGCCATGCGGGTCTGCCTGAGACTGGAGCAGCGTTCCGGTGTCGCCGTCGACCCCGGTCTGCTCCTCGCCAGCGATACGGTGGGGGAGTTCGCCGATTCCGTCCTCGCCGGGTGGGACACCCAGGAGGACACCCGATGAGCGCCCGTGCGGAGACGGACGGCCCCCGGGCACAGGCACCGGCCGCCGGTGAACGGGCGCTGATCCACGGTGCCGTCGCCCACTGGGCCCGCCGGACCCCGCACGCCCCGGCGCTGATCACCCCCGCCGGGATCACCGACTACGCCCGGCTGCACCGGGCCGCCACCCACTGCGCGGCGGGGCTGCGCGCACACGGGGTCGGCCCCGGCGATCTGGTGCCCGTCCTGCTCCCCCGTACCGAGGCACTCGTCCCGGTGCTCCTCGGCGTCCTCCAGTGCGGAGCCGGGTACGCGGCCCTGGACCCCCGCTGGCCCGCGCCCCGGCTCAGCGGGCTGCTGGAAGCGCTGAACCCGCCGCTGTACGTGGCCCGTACCGACCTCGCGGGTGTCCGGCGGCCCCGCTGGTCCCCACCGGAGGACCCCTGCGCGACCGCCGGGGGGCCCGGCCCCGAGGGCCTCCCGGGCGGGGTCCTGGAGGGCCTCCCGGACGGGATCCCGGTGGCCGTCACCCCCGACGCCCCGGCGAGCGTCTTCTTCACCTCGGGCACCACCGGAACCCCCAAGGGGGTGATCTCCCCGCACCGCGCCACCACCCGGCTCGCCCCCTCGGCGAGCGCCTGGACCGGCCCCGGCCGGGTCATGGCCCAGACCGCCCCCACCCCCTGGGACGCCTACTCCCTGGAGGTGTGGACACCGCTGATCTCCGGCGGCGCCTCCGCCCTGGCCCCGGGCGACCATCTGATGCCCGGCCGGCTGCGCGCCCTCGTCCGGGAGAGCGCCGTCGACACCGTCTTCCTGACCACCGCCCTCTTCAATCTGTTCATGGACGAGGACCCCGGCGCGCTGACCGGGCTGCGGACCCTGCTCACCGGGGGTGAGCGCATGTCCGTCCGCCATGTGCGGCGCTGCCGTGCGGCCCACCCCGAGCTGGAGATCGTCAACTGCTACGGGCCGGTGGAGAGCTGTGTCTTCGCCACCACCCAGCCCGTCGGCCCGGCCGAGCTGGACCTGCCCCAGGGGGTGCCGCTGGGCACCGCCGTCTCCGGTACCCGCCTCCATGTCCTGCGCGGGGACGAACCGGCCGCACCGGGCGAGACCGGTGAGATCTGTGTCTCCGGCGACGGACTCGCCCACGGCTATCTGGACGACCCCTGGCTCACCGCCGAGCGCTTCCCCACCCTCCGGATCGACGGCGCGGACACCCGCCTCTACCGCACCGGCGACCGGGGCGCCCTGGACCACGACGGCGCCCTCCACTTCCGGGGCCGCGAGGACCGGCAGGTCAAGATAGCGGGCCACCGGGTGGAACCCCAGGAGATCGAGGAGACCGTCCGCGGCTTCCCCGGTGTCGCCCAGTGCGCCGTCCTCACCACCGACGACGGCGGGAGCGCCCTGCGGCTGGCGCTCTTCTACACCACCGAGCCCAGGAAGGGCGGCGGTACCGACACCTCCCCGGCGGCCCTGCGGCACGCCCTGGCCGCCGCGCTGCCCGCCTATCTCGTCCCCCCGCTCATCTCCCGTCAGAAGTCCTTTCCGCTCACCCCGAACGGGAAGACCGACACCCGGGCGCTGCTCGCCCGGCTCACCGACCCGGCGCCGGGCCCCCATCCGGCACCGCGCCCCCATCCGGCACCGCTCACCGATCCGGCGCCGCGGCCGGCCGCGCCCGCGCCGTACCCCGGGGCCGCGGCCCCGCGTACCGGACCCGCCGTCCCGGCCGCCCCGAGGAGCCCCCGATGACCAGGGATCCGGGCCTCCCCGAGCCCCTCGCCTCCCACCCCATGTCCCATGAACAGGAGTCGATCTGGCTCAACGACACCCTCGGCGACGGAGTCTCCCGCTATGTCGAGAACTGGGTCCACCGGCTGTACGGCCCCGTCGACCCGGCCGCCGTCGAGGCCGCGCTCACCGCCCTCGTCCACCGGCACGAGGCCCTGCGCAGCCGGCTGCGGCTGAACGGCACCGAGCCCCGCCAGGAGGTCCTGCCACCGCTGCCCGTCCCACTGGAACGGCGCCGCACCACCGCCCGGGAGCTGGACACGGAGATACGCGCGGCCGTCCGGGTACCGCTGCCGCTGGACCGCCCGCCGCTGCTGCGCGCCACCCTCGTCGACCCGGTCGACCTGCCGGAGACCGTCCTCGCCGTCGCCGTCCACCACGCCGTGGTCGACGGCTGGTCACTGCACCTCCTGGAGGAGGAGTTCAGCGCCCTCTACCGGGAGGCCGTCGGCCGGCCGGGGCCCGCGCTGCCGCCCGTACCCCTCCAGCCAGGGCCGCTCGCCCGGCTCCGGCGCACCGGACCCGACCCCCGCGAGGAATCCGCCGCCCACTGGAAGGAGACCCTCGCCGGCGCGCCCCCCGAGTCCACCTTCCCGCTCGACCGCCCCCGCCCCCGGACCCTCGGACACCGGGGCGACACGGTCCCCCTCGCCCTCGGCGCCCGCACCACCGAACGGCTCCACGCCTGCTGCCGGGAGCTGAAGGCGACCCCCTTCACCCTGCTCGCCGCCGCCCTCACGGCGCTCCTCGCCCGCCACGGAGATCAGCGTGACATCGTTATCGGCACGCCCGTCTCCCGGCGGGACAGCGCCGACACCCTGGCGATGATCGCCTGCCTCGCCGAAGTCCTGCCGCTGCGCACCCGGGTGGAGCCGGAGCACACCTTCCGTGAGCTGGTCGACGGGCTCCGGGACACCGTCCGGGGGGTCCGCGAGCACCGGGACATGCCGCTGACCGGGCTGCTGCGCGCGGCCGGAGCCCCGCGCACCCGCTCCCGCAGCCCCCTCTTCCAGGTGGTGCTGACCCTGGACGACGGACCCGCGCCGGGTCTGAGCCTGCCGGGGATACGGGCCGAGCGGCTGCGTCCCCACAACGGCACCGCGAAGTTCGATGTCCTGGTCCATCTCCACCCCTCGGACGGCCCCTCCTCGGACGGGAACCCCTCGGAGAGGCATCTCCCGGGCGGGCAGCTCGCGGACGGAGGGCTGAGCGGCACCCTGGAGTACGCCACCGACCTCTTCGACCGGGCCACCGCCCAGAGCCTCGCCGACCGCTTCCGCCGCCTGGTGGATTCCGCCGTGACCTTCCCGGACACCCCGGTCGCGGAGCTGACGGCGCTCACCCCGGAGGACCGCCACCGGGCCACCGTGACCTGGGCCCATGGCGCCGACCCCGGGCCGGGGGAACCGCTCGCCCCCGAGGCGTTCCGCCGGGCCGCCCGCCGTACCCCCGACGCCGTCGCCGTCGAACACGGCGCCGAGCGGCTGAGCTACGCCCAGGTCGACGCCGCCTCCGACGCGGTCGCCGAGCGGCTGACGGCCACCGGACATGCCCGCGCCGCCGTCGCGGTGGTGCTGGAACGTTCCATCGAACTGCCGGTCGCCGTCCTCGGGGTGCTCAAGGCGGGCGGCTGCTGTGTCCCGCTCGACCCCCGGCTCCCGCCCGAACGGCTCGCCCTCCAGCTCCGCGACAGCGGGGCGCGCGCCGTTCTCGCGGACCGGGGCACCTCCCGGCGCTGCGTCGGAGTGGTGCCGGGGGCGGACATCCTGCTGGTGGACGAGATCCATCCGGCCCGTGAGCCGCTGGGCCGGCCGGCCCAGGCGGCCCTGGAGAGCGGGACTCCGGACAGCGGAGCCCTCCAACCGGAAAGGGGGGTCCGGGGCAGTGGATCCCCGGTGACCGGCGACGGCGGTACGGGGGACACCGACTCCACCGGCTCCCCGGCAGGCGCGCCCGGCACGGCCCGTACCGAGGCGGGGACGGCCCGTACCACGGCGGGCACCACCCCCGCCGACCCGGCGGGACCCGGCCCCGAGGACCCCGCGTACCTCGTCTACACCTCCGGCTCCACCGGCCGCCCCAAGGGCGTCCTGATGCCCCACCGCGGCCTCGCCACCGTCATCGGCTGGCAGCTCCAGCGCTCCGGCGGCACCCCCCGGCGCACCGCCCAGTTCGCGACGACCGGCTTCGATGTCTCCTTCCAGGAACTCTTCGCCACCTGGGCCGCCGGCGGCACCCTCGTCGTGGTGGACGACACGGCCCGCCGCGACCCCGCCCCGCTCTGCGCCCTGCTCGCCGCCCACCGGGTGGAGCGGCTCTTCCTGCCCTGTGTGGCCCTCCAGCAGATCGCCGAGTACGCCGTCGCCACCGGCGCGCGGATCCCCACCCTCCGCGAGGTCGTCAGCGCGGGCGAACAGCTCTATGTCACCCCCGCCGTCCGGCGCTTCTTCGCCGACCACCCCGGGGCCGTCCTCGACAACCAGTACGGGCCCTCCGAGACCCATGTCGTCACCGCCGGAGCGCTCACGGGCGACCCCGCGCACTGGCCGGAGCGGCCCGACATCGGCCGGCCCGTGCCGGGGGCGACGGTACGGATCCTCGACGCCCGGCTCGCCCCCGTACCCCCCGGCGCGGTCGGTGAGATCTGTGCCGGCGGCCGCAGCCTCGCCCTCGGCTACCACCGGCTGCCCGAGATCACCCGGCAGCGGTTCGTCCCCGACCCCGGCGACGGCGGGGGAGCCCTGCTCTACCGCACCGGGGACCGGGGACGCCATCTCCCCGACGGCCGGATCGTCTTCGTCGGACGCGACGACGACCAGGTCAAGGTGCGCGGCCACCGGGTGGAGCCGGGCGAGGTCGAGGCGGCGCTCAAGAGCGTGCCCGGCATCGCAGACGCCGCCGTCACCGCCGATGTCCCGCCCGACCGGCGGGTCCGGCTGATCGCCCACTACGTCCCCTCGGGCGAGGGCGCGCCGGACGCCGAACGGCTCCGCCGGGCGCTGCGCGAGCGGCTGCCCGAACCCCTGGTGCCCGCCGTTCTCGTCCCTCTGGCCGGACTGCCGCTGACCCCCACCGGCAAGGTGGACCGGGCGGCCCTCACGGTGCCGCGCGAACCGGAGCCCCGGACCGCCGCGGCCCCCCTGCGCACCGCGACCGAGCACCGGATGGCCCAGCTCTGGGCCGAGGTGCTGGGATGCGGCCGGGTCGGGGCCGAGGAGGACCTCTTCGCCCTCGGCGGCGACTCGCTGCTCCTCGCCCGGCTGCTGCTGCGGATGGACCGGGAGTGGGGCGTCCGGCTCTCCCCGGCCGCCTTCGACGCCTCGCCCACCGTCCGCGCCCTGGCCGCCCTCGTGGACGCCGCCGGGGAGCCGGCCCCGGCCGCCGGAGCCGCCGCCGACCGCGCAGCCGACCTCACCGCCGACGCCCGGCTCGACCCCGCGATCACCCCCGCCCCGGTCGTCCTCCCCGTCGTCACCGACCCGGGCGAGGTCCTGCTCACCGGCGCCACCGGCTTCCTCGGCACCTTCCTCCTGAGCGAACTGCTGCGCACCACCGACGCCACCGTGCACTGTCTCGTCCGCGCACCCCACCGGGGCGCCGGGGCGGACCGGCTGCGCGCCGCGCTCGACGGCTACGGGCTCTGGGACGAGACCTTCACCGAACGGATCCAGGCCGTCCCCGGCGATCTGGCCCTGCCCGGACTCGGGCTCTCGGCCGATGCCTTCGACACCCTGGCGCGCCGGGCCGAAGCCGTCTTCCACGCCGGGGCCGAGGTCCATCTCACCCGCCCTTACGCACTGCTGCGGGCGGCCAATGTCCGGGGCACCGAGGAGGTGCTGCGGCTGGCCGCCCGCCATCGCTCGGTGCCGCTGCACCACATCTCCACGGTGGGTGTCTTCACCGGCGTCGCCGACGGCTCCACGGCGGTCCGCGAGGACGCCCCGCTGCCGCCCGGGGAGACGGTGCCGGGGGGTTACGCCCGCAGCAAATGGGCCGCCGAGGTGCTGCTGGAACAGGCCGGGGAACGCGGTCTGCCGGTCTCCGTGCACCGGCCGTCGAGGATCTCCGGCGCCGGGGACAGCGGGCTCTGCCAGACCTCCGACTATCTCTGGCTGCTGCTCAAGGGCTGTGTCGAGGCGGGACTCGCGCCCGCCGCCCCTGGTGAGGGCTTCGACCTGATCCCGGTGGACGCGCTCGCCCGCGCGGTGCTCGCCCTCTCCCGTAACCCCGGGGCGACGGGCGGCACCTTCCATCTGGCGGCGGGCGAACCCACCCCGCTGGGCTGGATGGTCGCCCGGCTGAGGGAGGCCGGGTACGCCATCGAGGAGGTGGCACCCGTCGAGTGGCGGCGCGCGATCGAGGCCGACCCGGCCAATACCGCCTTCCCGCTGCTGCCGCTGATCAAGGCGGCGGACCCCGAGGGGGGCTCCGGTGACGGCGGCGCGGGCGGCGAGAACGGGCTCTTCGACACCGCCGCCACCCGGACGGCGCTGCGCGGGAGCGGGGCCGGGCTGCCCCGGGTCGACGCCCCGCTCTTCGCCCGCTACGTGGAGAGCTTCGTCCGCCGGGGGTTCCTGCCGCCGCCGCCGGGACGGAGCGGCTGACCAGTGCCGGGCGGCCCGGCGACACCGGGTGGTCGCGCGGTGCCGGGCGGATCTCCGCCCGGCCCATGACACCGGCCAGGGGCCCCGGGGGGCCCGGGCCCCTGGCCGGGCCGCTCCCGCGCGGGCCTTCAGGGCGCGGTGACCGCGTCCACCAGCCGGGCCAGGGCGGCGGCGAGCGCGTCGAGCCCCGGTCCGGCCGGGCCGCCCGGCTCCCGCAGATAGCCGTCCCGGCGGATCTCCACCATCAGCGCGCCCACCGCCGGCTCCCGGCCGTGGAACCGCAGCGGGACATAGGTCCCGGCGAACGGCGTGTCGACGGCCGTGCCGAAGGGGGCGAACGCCTCCACGGCCGCCGCCCGCAGCGCCCCGGGGGTGTGGAACGGGTCGGTCCCCAGACAGACCGGCGGCCGGGGCCCGTCGCCGTGCAGCTCGTACGGCAGGGCCCGGCTCGGGTACGAGTGCACATCCACGATCACCGCCCGCCCGGTGGCCGCCAGCCGGTCCGCCACCGCCGCCGTCATGGCCTCGGCGTACGGGGTGAAGTAACGGTCGATCAGCGGCGCCGGGTCCAGCTCCGGCGCGCGCAGCGGCTCCCGGTGCGTGGTGCGGGTGTAGACCGCGCCCATGCCGACGGAGAGCATCTCCTCGCGCTCGTCGGGGAACCGCTCCGGGTCCACCACCAGCCGGGAGAGCCGGTTGACGAACCGCCAGGGCGTCCGGGCACACGCCCCCGCCGCCCGCTCGGCCAGTTCCGCCGTGTGGGCGTCGGTGATGTGGTCCAGCTCCCGTTCCAGCGCCGCGTCGTCGAGGACGATATCGGCGCGCACCTGCGGCGGGATCGTCCGCGCGGAGTGCGGTACGTGGAGGATCACGGGGGACGCCGCCGCGCCGGGCAGCAGCTCGAAGGAGGGGGCGGGGGATGCCATGGACGGATCCTTCCTGGGACGGGACGGGGCGGGACGGCCGGGAGGGGCCGGGGAGACGGCCGGGGAGACGGCCGGGGGCCGGGACCCCGGGGTGGGGTCCCGGCCCCCGGGGGTGCCGTGCGGGGTCAGCCGCCGGGCGTGCCGTGGCCCGTGGGGGAGGGGGAACCCGTCCCCGGGGCGGAATCCGGCGCGTTGTCCGGCGCGCTGTCCGGGGTCACCTGCTCCGGTACGACGGCGGAGGGCACGGCCCCCGGCGCCTCCGGGACCGCGACGGAAGGTACGGCCGGTGCCTCCGGGACCGCCGTGGCGGCGATCGGGGCGGCCCCGCCCATCCGCCGCTGGAGCAGCGGCAGCACCAACGGCTCGGTCCAGCGCGCCGCCAGCGGACCCAGGATCACCAGGATCAGCACATACGCCGTGGCGATCGGACCGATCCTCGGCTCGGTGGCCACCGCGAGCCCCGCGATGACGATGGAGAACTCGCCCCGGGCGACCAGCGTTCCGCCGGCCCGCAGCCGGCCCTTGGGCCCGATGCCCGCGCGACTCGCCGCGTACCAGCCGGTCAGCACCTTGGTGACGACCGTGACCACGGCGAGCAGCAGCGCCGGCAGCAGCACCGGCGGGATCTCCGTGGGGTCGGTCGACAGTCCGAAGAAGACGAAGAAGACCGCCGCGAAGAGGTCCCGCAGCGGTGTCAGCAGCTTCCGCGCGCCCTCGGCGACCTCGCCGGAGAGGGCTATGCCCACCAGGAAGGCGCCCACCGCGGCCGACACCTGGAGCTCCTGGGCGATGCCCGCCACCAGCAGGGTCAGCCCCAGGACCACCAGGAGCAGCATCTCCGGGTTGTCGGAGGAGACCGCGCGGCTGATGACCCGTCCATGGCGCAGCGCGAGATAGAGCACGATGCCGACGGTGCCCAGGGCGATCAGCAGGGTGATGCTGCCGCCCGCGAGGCCGACCCCCGCCACCAGCGCGGTCAGCAGCGGCAGATACACCGCCATCGCCAGATCCTCGATCACCAGGATGCCGAGGATCACCGGGGTCTCCCGGTTGCCCAGCCGTCCCAGATCGGTGAGGACCTTGGCGATCACACCGGAGGAGGAGATCCAGGTGACGCCCGCCAGCGCGACCGCGGCCACCGGGCCCCAGCCGAGCAGCAGCGCCGCCACCGCACCGGGCAGGGCGTTGAGGGCGAAGTCGACCAGACCGGAGGGGTACTGCGTCTTGAGGTTGCCGACGAGTTCGGAGGCGCTGTACTCCAGGCCCAGCAGAAGCAGCAGCAGGATGACGCCGATCTCGGCGCCGACGGCGATGAAGTCCTCGCTCGCGCTCAGCGGCAGCAGACCGCCGGTGCCGAAGGCGAGACCGACCAGAAGGTAGAGCGGGATGGGGGAGAGGCCGACGCGGCCCGCGAACCGTCCGATGAGCCCGAGGCCCAGGATGATCGCGCCCAGCTCGATGAGGAGCGCGGTGGTGTGGTGCACCTCAGCCTCCGGAGATGATCTCGGCGAGGGCGTCGACGCCCTCACGGGTGCCGACGGCGACCAGGGTGTCGCCGATGCCGAACCGGAAGTCCGGGCCCGGTGACGGGTGCGCCCCGGTGCGCCGCAGGACGGCGACGATCGAGGCACCGGTACGGCTCCGGGCGGCGGTGTCGCCGAGCAGGCGGCCCGCGAAGGGGGAGCGGGAGCCCACCGGGATGTGCTCGGTGACCAGGTCGATCCCGTCGGTGCGGACGGCGTCGATGGGTTCCGGGTCGATGAGGTGCGCCAGCGCGGTGGCCTCCTCGGAGGAGAGCGGCACCTCCAGCTGACAGGCGTCGGGGTCGTCGGAGGCGTAGAAGCCGAGGAAGCGCCGTCCGTCGTGGTGGACCACGACGGAGATGTGCCGGCCTTCCTCGGTGGTGAAGTCGAACTGCGTGCCGACTCCGGGCAGGGGGGTGCGGCGGGTGCCCATGCTCGCCTCCCGAGGCGTGGGTCGTCCCGCTCACCGTGGCGGGTGAGCGGTGAATGGGTGTGAGGTGTACGCAACAGTCTACGGAGAAGATCACTCCTGGTCACCGCAGGGGCGGTCACCGGGGCGGATCCGATGCCGGAGCGTGAGCATCGGCCGGGTGACACCGGGGTGTTGGGGGTACGGGCGGCCTGCGCGACCCGAAGGTCCGGCTCCGGCCCGAGGCCAGAGCGTCCGGCCCGAGGTCAGAACGTCCGGCCGGAGGTCAGAGCGTGGCGTGCGACAGCGGGTCGGTCAGCACATCCCGTACCACCAGGGCGGCCGCCCCCCGTGCCGCGTCGGCCGCCGCGGACGACGGCCGTAACCGCATCCCCGCGCGCGGCCACAGCCCGGAGACCACCCGCGCGGACAGCTCACCGGCGGCGCGGGGCACCAGCCAGGGGGAGAGCGGCCGGTAGATCCCGCCGAGGACCACCGCGGCCGGGTCGAAGAGATTGACCGCGCCCGCCAGCACCCGGCCCAGCATCAGACCGGCGCGCTCCAGCGCGGCCACCGCCCGCTCGTCGCCGCCCCGGGCCCGCCGCTCCAGCTCGGCGACGGCCGCGTTCCCCGCGCCGTACGCCTCGTCCACCCCCGCCGCGCGCAGCAGCGCGAGCTGACCGGCGTACTGCTCCAGACAGCCGCGGGCGCCGCAGCGGCACTCGGGCCCGTCGGGGGCGACGGCGGTGTGCCCGATCTCCCCCGCGAAGCCATGGGCGCCCCGGAGCAGTTCGCCGCCGAGGACCAGCGCGCCGCCGATGCCGATCTCCCCGCTGATGTAGAGGAAGGTACGGACGGGGCCGAGGCCCCCGAACCACAGCTCGGCGAGGGCGGCGAGATTGGCCTCGTTCTCGGAGCGGACCGGCAGCACGGGGCGCCGGGGCCGCAGCGCGGCGAGCGCGGTGGCGAAGGACTCCTCGGCGGGGACCCGCGCCCAGCCCAGATGGGGCGCCTGCCGTACGGTGCCGGCCGCCACCAGACCGGGCAGCGCCAGCGCGGTGCCGACCGGGCGCAGCTCCTGCTCCTCGGCGCTGACCAGGGCGCGGGCGGCGATCTGGGCGGCCCGCCGCAGCACCTGGGCGGGCGGGGTGCCCCGGTTGTCGAGATGCTCGACCAGCCGGACCCGGTCGGTGCCGGCGAGGTCCACCACACAGACGGTGACCGAGCCCACATCGATCTCGACCCCGATCCCGGCGATCCCGGTACGGGCCACCTTGAGCACGGTGCCGGGGCGTCCGGCCTGGCCGCTGAAGGTCTTCCCGGACTCGGAGAGGAACTCCAGCTCCAGGAGCTGTTCCACCAGGGAGGAGATGGCGGCGCGGGTGAGGCCCACCCGGGCGGCCACCCCGGCGCGGGTGATCTCCCCGGCGTCCCGGACGGCCCGCAGGACCAGGCTCAGATTGTGCCGCCGCACGGTGTCCCGGCCCGCCTTGGGCTCCAGCGGGTCACGGCAGACGGGGACGGGGGGCCGGACGTGTACGGGTCTTTCCGCCACCGGCTCAGCCCTGGGGCCCGCGGTATCCCAGGGACGCCTCGATCCGTCCGGCCAGCCCCTCCCGGCGGCGGGTGCCGCGCCCGGTGGAGCCCGCCAGCCAGGAGCGGCATTTGCTGCCGAGGAGCAGGCCGAAGCTCTCCGCCTCGTTCTCCTCGTTCCGGTCGAAGCGGGTCCGGGCCAGCACCTTGAGCACGGTGTCCTGGAGGTCGGCCTCGTCCGACAGCAGCCGGGCGGCGACGGCCGCGCCCTCGATGTGGTGGGAGCAGTGTCCGGCGTTCATGTGCCACAGCTCATGGCCGAGGATGACGAGCTGGTGGTCGGGGGCGGTCCGCTCCTCGATGACGATCAGGTCCTGGTCGGTCATGTCCAGCCAGAGCCCGCTGGCGGTACCGGGGGGAAAGGTCGCCACGCGGTAGCGGACGGGCCGCCCGCGCCGGGCGCTCATCTGCTGGCAGAGGGCGGCATAGAGATCGGCGGGCTCCGCCGGGGCGGGCAGGTCGAGCCCGGCCACCAGCTCACCGCAGAGCCGTCGCATCTCCTTGCCCATGCCCACCGTTCTCCTCTCCCCCACAGCGACCGCGTCCCGGCTTCCGCGCGTGCGGCCTCAACCCTGCACCCGTGTCAGGGGTTTTCTGAAGTCATGTTTCCGTCGCCTTTGGGGAATCGGCCGGATCCACGGGCTTGACGCTCTCCAGCAGCATGTCGAGCCATTCGGTCACCTTGTCACGGTGCTTGTCGGTGGGCAGCTGGGCGGCCCGCCAGGCGATGCCGCGCACCCCGTGGTCCTGGAGCAGCCGTTCCAGCGGATCGTGGTCGACGGGGTGCTCCTGGTGGAGCCGCTGCTCGGTACGGAGGAGGGCGCTGTTGAGGGCGTCGGCGTCATCCGCGGTCAGAAAGCCCGCGTGCACCCCGAAGAAGCGCTGGATCGCGTCACAGTGCTCCATGGTGGGGCGGCGGTCGCCATTGATCAGCGCGCCCGCCTGCTGCCGGGACATGGCCGCGCCGTCGGCGATCTCCTGCTGGGTGTACCGCCGGCCATTGGACTTCAGGCGGGTACGGCGCAGCAGGTCGAGACGTTGCAGAAAGCGGGCCTGGAGGTCGGGCTCGCCGGCGGGGCGGCCGTCCAGCAGGGCGGCGACCACATCGGCGGGCACGCCCGACTCTTCGGAGAGGCGCTCCACGTCGAGGACCCCGCCGGGACTCAGTCCGCGTCTGTTCGCCAGTTCGGTGACGCGGGCAACCGACGCCGCGAGGGCGCCTGCGGCTGCCGGCCCCGGAACCAAGAAGCCGTCTGTCACCAGTGGGTCTCCTAGATCACGCGAGATGGCTCCGCACACAGTTGGCTGCCCGGAGACTAACCCTTCCGCGACCGCACAGCCAGGTCTTGCCACATCTGTGGCGCGTTCTCGGCGTTCAGCGACGCGGAATGCCACGATAGTTGACATGGCTACTCCTCCGGTAGCAGGATCGCGGAGCGGGGTGAAGATCCAAAGGGCGCTGCCGCAGCGGGACTTCGAGAAGGGTGGCGTTCTCGATGACACATGACACAGGCTCCGGCCGGTCAGGTCTCCTCGGGCGTCGGGCGTGCACGGCGGGGGGCGGGCGCGGTTCGCTGCGCTCCAGGCGGCTGTCGGACATTCTGCGCGGGCGCAGGGAGGAGCTGGGCCTGACGGTCGACGAGGTCGCCGCCCGGCTCGACATCAGCGTCGGCACCTATACCGACTGGGAGGCCACACCCTCCGAGGAGTGGACCGAGGACAAGCTCTACGCGCTGGTCAAGGCGTTGGAGATGACCGATCAGCAGGGCGGCTGGCTGTTCCGCCTCGCGGTGGACCGCGAGCCCAGCCTGCCGCTGGGCGCACCCCAGGCACTGACCCCCTCGTCGATGGGGCCCGCCCGGCCCTCCGGACCGGCCTTCCCGGCGGTACGGGTGCGTCCGCACGCCCCGGTGGCACCGCCCGTGCAGTCGGCCGCCGGTGCCGCCCGCTCCGGCACACCCCTCGCCCAGGACCCCGGCACCCTGGAGTATCTGCGGGATTACGCGGCGATGATGGACGCCGTCCCGCTGCCCTCGGTCCTCTTCGACCGCCGCTGGGACGTGACGCATGTCAACCCGGCGTTCCAGGCGCTCTTCCAGGGCATGGGCCCGCACCCGACGGCCATGCCCGACCAGAACTTCCTGCGCTTCGTGCTCTTCCACCCGGACGCCGGCTCGGTCCTCGGCGACCGTGAGACCAGCTGGTGTCTGCCGCTCCTCGCCCAGCTGGAGTCCGCCCTGGAGCGGTACGAGGACGACGGTGTGCTTCAGGCCATTCGCGGGGAGATCGCCGACGACCCCATCATGGACGCCGCCTACCGCTGCGGCCTGCCGCACTGGATGCGGGCGACCGGTGCCGCCGCCGTCCACCACGACGGGGCCGTGCGCCCCCTGCACCACCCGGATCCGCGCTGGGGCCGGTCCGAGTGCCGGATCGTGGACGAGACCCCCGCGACCCTCCAGGACCGCGGCTTCACCCGGATGACCCTGGTGCTGCGGGAGCACCAGGAGAACACCACACCCAAGGTCCGCCGGGGCAAGGCCCATCTGCGGGCCGTCTCCGGGAGTTGATCCCGGTCGGGAGGTGTGCCGGGCCCCTCGGGGGGAGGGCCGGCGCCACCGTCCCCGGCCGGTGAGCCGTACGGGCCCGCGCACGGGGGCGGGCCCGTACGGCCGTTCCGCGTGGCGGTCACACTCTTGTCAGCTCCGCTCCGGCGCAGCAGGATGACGGTCATGCCGCAGCCGCCCCCGGAAGACCCAGGCCCCCCGGACGCCTCCCGCGCCGGACGCACAGCGGCCCGTGCGGGGCCGTGCGGCCCCCCGCCCCGGCGCTGACGGGGCGGCGAAAGCGGGCGGCACGCCGGAGCCCCCAACTCCGGCGTGCCGCCGATCACGGCCCGCGTACGACGGCCGCCTCCCCCATCGGGCAGCCGGACGCGGGCCGGATTCCGAGACCAGGCCCCCGGCTTCCCCCGCGCGGGGGCCTGGTCTCTCCCCCCAGTGAACTGGCTCTTGTTGTTTCCTCTCGGTTCCTCTGGGTTCCGCTCCGTGCGGTTCTGTGCTGTTCCGTGCCGCTCGGTTCTGTTCCGTGCTGTCCGGTTCCCCGGCTCCCCGCCGTACGGTCACCCGTCCGGCGGACCTCCGTACCGCGGTCTCAGTTGGGCGCCGCGGCGGCGGTCCACCGGGGCGCGACCCCGGTCAGCTGGCAGGCGTTCAGATAGAGCGGCAGGGGCGGGGTGTACGGGCTGCCGTCCTCGGGCCAGCTGATCAGCTGAGGACGCCATCCCGGGACCCGTGCCCCGGGTGCGTAGTGCGCGGGCAGTGGCCACAGCAGCTCCTCGTCGGAGCCGGTGGGCACGATCCACCACCACCAGTCGTCGTCGGCGTAGACACAGCCGCTGCGCGGCAGCCGTGCCAGCAGCCCCAGACCGTACCGGGCCGGAACCCCGACGGCGTCGCTGCCCAGGGTGGGCACCAGACCCGGCGGAAGCTCCAGACCGACCAGCGAGTGGACCGGGCCGGGACGTCCGCTCCAGGAGACCCGGGCACCCCACCCCCTCAGCACGGTCGCTCCGCGGGCGGGGCGGACCGCTGCCGGGCCATCGCCGACCCGGCCATCCCGGACGGTGTCCGGCCGGCGGGCGGCGTGACCCGCCCCGCCGTCGCGAAACCCGTACCCGGGAAGTCCGTACCCGGGAAGTCCGCCCCGAACGGGACCGCCGTGTGGGCGACCTCCGCCCAGACGGTCCTGCCCGTCCCCCGATGGGTCTCGTGCGCCCCCCAGGCCGCCGAGACCGCCTCGACGAGCAGGAGGCCCCTGCCCCGTTCCTCGGCGGCCTGGGTGTGGCAGACATGCGGCCCCAGGGGCGCACACCCCTGGTCCCGCACGCTCACCCGCAGCCGCTCCGCGCCGTTCAGCAGTTCGCAGGCGACCAGATGGCTGCCGCTGTGCACCACGGCATTGGTCACCAGCTCGGACAGGATCAGCATCACGGTGTCGTGCACATCACCGTCGATGCCCCAGCACTCCAGTCGCACACGGGCCAGCCGACGGGCTCTGGAGACGTACTCGACGCGCGCCGGCAGCTCGAAGCCGTACCTGTGGTGGTCGACCCCCGAGCATGGGTCCAGGAGTGGTGCGTGGAGCGCGTCACGATTCACCTGACCACTGTCGCCCTGAAACGGACACGTTGGCAAGGCCCACTCTGAATTTTTCAGAGTGGGCATATTCATCGATGCGGGCCCATGGCAGACTTTCCCGCAACAGCACGTGGGGAGGTCGTCGAAGTGAGTGAACCGCGGTCCGCCCCCACCGTGGGGCAGGTCGTCCTCGGAAAGCGCCTGCAGGACCTGCGGGAGCGGGCCGGGCTCAAGCGCGAGGAGGCCGCCAAGGTCCTTCGCGTCGCCGCGGGCACCATCCGGCGCATGGAGACCGCAGAGGTCGCCCTGAAGATCCCGTACGTCCAGCTGCTGCTGGGCGCGTACGGGATAGGCGACGAGGAGGCCCGCGGCTTCATCGAGCTGGCCGAGGAGGCGAACAAGCCGGGCTGGTGGCAGCGGTTCCACGATGTGCTGCCGGGCTGGTTCAGCATGTACGTCAGCCTGGAGGGGGCCGCGAGCCTCATCCGCTCCTACGAGCCCCACTTCGTCCCCGGACTGCTCCAGACGGAGGGCTACGCGCGGGCGATCATGCTCAGCGGGGCCGTCGGGCAGACCGACCCCGAGGACATCGAGCGCCATGTGGCGCTGAGGATGCAGCGCCAGGCGCTGCTGACCCAGCCCGAGGCGCCCCGGCTGTGGGTGATCATGGACGAGACGGTCCTCCGCAGGCCCGTCGGCAGTGCCGAGGTCATGAGGGGCCAGATCGACCGGCTCCTCGACGGCATGGAACTGCCCCATGTCACCCTGCAGATCGCGGAGTTCGCGACCGGACACCACCCGGGCACCTACGGCCCGTTCGTGCTGTTCCGGTTCGCCGTCCCCGAGCTCCCGGACATGGTCTACAGCGAGTACCTCACCGGTGCGGTCTATCTCGACGCCCGGCCCGAGGTGGCCTCGCACCTTGAGGTCCTGGACCGCATGGCGGCTCAGGCCGCGACTGCACAACGCACGAAGGAGATCCTGATGGGTCTTCGCAAGGAGCTGTGAATGGATCACATATACAACGGCATGCCGGCCACCGACCTCGGTGAGATCGGCTGGCACAAGCCGTGGAGCGGCGGCAACGGCGGCAACTGCTTCGAGACCATGAAGCTCGCCGACGGCCGGGTGGCGATACGTCAGTCGGCCGATCCGGGGGGCCCCGCGCTGATCTACACACCCGGTGAGATCGCGGCCTTCATTCAGGGCGCGAAGTCCGGAAAGGCGGACTTCCTGCTCACCTGAGCCCTGGGCTCCCCGGGGTCACCCATGGATGATCACCCGGTGATGGCGGTCGCTCCGGAACGACCGTGATGACTGCACCAGCCACACCGTCCGGGATCCACACCATCCACGAGCGATGGCATTTCAGTACCCATTACGGCGTGCGGGCACGGCTGCCCGCACGCCGTCGGCGTATGCGGACAGGACCCTATGGCCGCACGAGGGTGGCCAGGAAGGACCGTGCGAGAGATATATTACCCGCCGCATCGATCGTTCGGTACTCGATCGCATGCGTTCCGTAGTCGGGAGTCGCGTCGTCCCAGGGCACGGCCCGATGGGTGCCGAGCTTGCCGTGGACCAGACCGTCGATGACCGTTCCGCTCGGGGTGAAGAGGTAGGGGGCACGGGCGTCGGTGGGCCAGCCGTAGTACGTCTGCCAGCCGTCGCCGTTCACCCGGAACTGGGTGACCACCGCCCCCTCCCGGTCGTCCCGGCCGGTCAGCCGCAGGGTGAACGGGCCGTCGTACACATACTCCACCGGCCGCCCCGGCCGCTCCACGGTCCGCAGCGGCGTGGACAGCTCGTACCGGGCCTCGGCGGGGGTCGCGTCCACCTCCCAGCTCAGCGAGGTCTCCGTACCGGCGATCGTGGCGGTGAGCCGATGGCCGCCCGGGGACAGCCGCAGCGCCCCCAGATCGAGATCGCGGTCGTTGCCGGGGTTGGCCACCGGGCGGCCGTCCAGCTCCCACCGCACCACCGGGGTGCGGTCGTCCGGGTGGGTGGTGTCCGCGTGGACCACCGTGCGCGCGCCCACCGGGGACGCGGTGTCGGTATGGGTGGTGAAGACGGCCGGGACCTGGCGGTACGGGGTGGTGAGCGCGGTGTCCACGGTCCAGGAGACGGTACGGGTCAGCGCGGCCGACCCCCGGATCGCCGGATCGCGGACGAAGGGCGTCGGATCCGAGACCGTCGCCGTCACCGTATGTCTGCCGGGTCGCAGCCCCAGGGCCCGCAGATCGAGGGTGCGGGCGTTGCCGGTGCCCGCCACCGTACGGCCGTCGACCCGCCAGACGGTGGTCAGCTCCCCGCCGTTCGGATGCAGGGTGTCCACCCAGACCACCCGGTCGTCGCCGATCGGCGCCCCGTTCGGGGTGTGGCCCTGGACCAGCTGGACCTTCCCGGAGATCCGCTGGACCAGGATCTCCCTGCTGACCTGGTCGAAGGGGTAGCCCAGCGTCTTCATCATCGAGTGCCTGCTGGGCCGCCAGACGCCCCGGGTGCGATAGAGACCGGCCTCGTACCGGCCGATGACCCCGCCCGCCTCGCTCGGTTCGCCCAGCCAGCGCCACCACTTGGCCTTCTGGCGGCGCATCTCGTCCTCGGTGAGCAGGGTGTGGTGGGCGGAGGCCGGCTCGCCGCCGCTGTGGGCGCCGCCGGGCACTCCCCGGGAGTAGTAGTCGTACTCGTCCTGGAGCCCGCCCAGGGTGTGCCCCAGCTCATGCGGGGTGATCAGGGCGGAGAGGGCGTTGCCGCCGGAGGCGGTGGCATGCCGGCCGCCGGTGCCGCCGTAGGTGGTGCTGTTGGCCAGTGCGAGGAGCTGGCGGTTGGCGGCGGTCGTCCCCGGCACCAGATCGGCGACCGCGTCCGCCGCCCGGCCGTCCACCACCAGGGCGCGCTGGACCCCGGCGGGGTCGCAGCCGGACCAGAAGGCCATGCCGAGGGCGGTGTTCCGGCGCGGTGAGTCCAGGCCCGGGTCGCAGTCCACGCCGGACTCGGCCGACGCCACCTCCACCGCCCAGACATTGATGTACGAGCGATAGGAGGCGAAGGGCTCGAAGGACCAGAGCGTCTGGAGGTGCCGTTCCATGTCGGCACGGAAGTCCGGCAGTTCGGCCGAGGTGTAGCCGTCGCCGGTGACGATCAGGTTGTAGCGCTGTTCGGCGGGGCCGGTGATCTGGACCGGGACGACCGAGGCGGCCCGCTGCGGCCGGTCGGTGCCCGAGGCGGCGGCCGGGGGAGCGGCGTTCATCTGGAGGGAGCCCACCAGCAGGGCGCCCGCGACGAGCAGCGGGGCTCCGCGGTGGCGTCGTGCACGGGTCGGGAACATGGCCCTGGAGAGTAGGAGCCGCCCCCGGGGCCGTAAAGACGGCGGATCAGGAT
Organism: Streptomyces sp. NPDC000594; assembly: GCF_040299965.1. NCBI lineage: Bacteria > Bacillati > Actinomycetota > Actinomycetes > Kitasatosporales > Streptomycetaceae > Streptomyces > Streptomyces sp. NPDC000594. The sequence continues at coordinate 275,083 of NZ_JBEPCY010000005.1, forward strand.
CCGGCCGCCGGTGCCGGGGGCGGCCGGGCGGGGGGAACGGGCCCGGGCCCGGGTCCCCTACGGTGGAACGATCATCGGATTCCGGCGGGGAGAAGGAGGCGGCCATGGCCGAGGCGGGTCCACAGGGCGGTTCGGGGGAGGCATCCGGGGGCTTTGTCCGTGCGGGGGTCTGGATCCCGGCGCCGTACCGCGAACGGGTCGCTCCCGCGCACGCCCTGATCCTGGTCGACGTCCAGCGCGCCTTTCTGGCCGGAACGGAGGCGGTGCCCGGCGCGGCCCTGTTGACCGACCGGCTCACCGTGCTGCTGGCGCGGGCGAGGGCGGCGGGCGCGCCCGTGGCCCATCTGCGCAACGACGGGGAGCCGGGCGCGGTCGACGAGCCCGGCACACCCGGGTGGGAACTCCACTTCCCGGTACGGGAGTCGGCGGATGAACGGGTGGTGGCCAAGGCGGCGGAGGACGGCTTCACCGGGACCGGTCTGGGCGCCTTCCTCGACGGGTACGGGGTGCGGCGGGTCGTGGTCGCCGGGGTGCTCTCGGAGATGTGTGTCAGCGCGACGGCCGTAGGCGCCGTCGAGCGGGGGTACGAGGTGGTACTGCCGCATGACGCGCATGCCACCTATGGGCTGGACGACATCCCGGCGGGGGTGGTCGCCCGGGTGGCGGAGCACGCCCTGGGCTCCGACCCGGAGCTGGTGCGCACGGTCGGCGCGGTGGAGTTCACCGCGCCGGGGCGTGCTCACCGGCCTCGGGAGGGCGGGTGAGGGCGCGGCGCTGGCCCGGGGTCAGCAGACCTGGGGCCGCCGCGGTGGTCCACCGCTCGGAGGGGGTACGGCGGAGGGCGACCGGGCCGCCGAGATGGGGCCGGCGGGTGGCCCGCGCCAGCGCGCCGGCCACCCGGTGCGGGGGCCAGCCCAGCGCCTCCGCCAGCTCCCCGGTGGTCAGGGCCGCCCCGCTCTGCGCCAGCGCGGCCACCACGGTGACGGCGTCGGCCGCCGTCTCCTCCCAGGTCGCTGTGGACCCCGGGGCCGCCGTGCCGCTCCCGGGCGCCGTGCCGTCTCCGGCCGGAGCTTCGCCCCCGGCCGGAGCGGACTCCCCGGTGGCTGTGGGCTCCCCGGTGGCCGGGGAGAGACCGCCCGCCATGTCGTCGCCGAGCCGGGCGAAGAACTCCCGCATCAGCTCCATCCGGTCCCCGGCGGGAGTGCCGGGGCCCAGCAGGGCGACACCCCGCGCGGCCGTCCGGGCCCAGCGGACGTTCTTGCGGGCGCTGGCCAGCCAGGCCCGCAGCCATACGTCGTCACCGACGGTGTAGCGCTCCCGCCGCTGGCCCGGCACCCGCTCCCGGCGCACCAGGTCCAGCTCCTCCAGGACGCCGATGGCCTGGGAGACCGAGGCGGGGCTCACCCCCAGCTCCGCGACCAGCCCGGCGGCGGTCAGCGACGCGGAGTCGGTGGCGAAGAGGCGGGTCAGCACCCGGGTGGCCATCGGGGGCATCCCCGAGCGGGCCATCAGCGCGGCGAACTCCTCCACGAACTCCCGTACCGCGACCGTGTCCCGTCCATAGGGGTCGGTGGCCGGGGCCGGGGCCGGGGGAGCGGCGGGGCGCCGCCGGCGGGCGCGTCCCGCCGTCGCGAGATGGGCGTGCTCGGGACGGTAGCCGCCGGGTCCGCCGTTACGGGCGACCTCGCGGCTGACGGTCGAGGTCGGCCGCCCCAGCCGCCGCGCGATCTCGGCATAGCCGATCCCCTCCCCGAGCCAGCCGCCGATGCTGGACCGCTCCTCCTGGGTCAGTCTGCCGCCCGGCATCCGCCCGCCCCTCCCCGTCGCCCGTCGCTTGTCGTCCGCAGTCCGCTGTCCGTCGTGGCCCAGTATCCGTTCACCGCCAGCCCATTGCAACGGCCTGGTGTCTTCGGAGCCTTCACCCTCAGAGTCATTGCACCAAAGGTCAAGTAACGCTGGTAAAAGGGCGATTGAGTCGCCGGAAAGTCTTCAGTCAGACAAAAACGCAACGTAGCTTCATCGCTGACTGAAGACACCGAGCGAGACCGGGGGAGCAGCCTTGCCCACAGACCGCCTCACACTGGAGACCGAGGGACTGAGCATGCGGTACGGCCCGAAGGAGGTGTTGCGCGAGGTCTCCTTCCGGGCCCACCGGGGCGAGGTCCTCGCCCTGCTCGGACCCAATGGCGCGGGCAAGAGCACCACCGTCGAGATCCTGGAGGGCTTCCGTATCCGCTCGGCGGGGCATGTTCGGGTCCTCGGCACCGACCCCGCCCACGGCGGCGAACGCTGGCGCGCCCGGCTCGGCATCGTCCTCCAATCCTGGCGCGACCACGGCAACTGGCGGGTCCGGGAACTCCTCGCCCACCTCCGTACGTATTACCTTCCGTACGCCACCGGCCCGGCCCGCCCGCCCTGGCCCACCGACGAGCTGATCGAGGCCGTCGGCCTCACCTCCCACGCCGACCGCAGGATCAGGACCCTCTCCGGCGGACAGCGCCGCCGTCTCGATGTCGCGATCGGCATCGTGGGCCGCCCCGATGTGCTCTTCCTGGACGAACCCACCACCGGCTTCGACCCCGAGGCCCGCCACGCCTTCCACGCACTCGTCCGCACCCTGGTCGCGGGCGACGCCACCACCGTGCTGCTCACCACCCATGACCTGGACGAGGCCGCCTTCCTCGCCGACCGGGTGGTGATCCTGGCCCGGGGCCGGATCGTCGCCGACGGCACGCCCGCCGAACTCGCCCGCGCCGCCGCCGTCGAGGACCGGGTGAGCTGGACCCAGGACGGCCGCCGCCACACCGTCTCCGCACCCGGCGCCACCGCCTTCGTCCACGCCCTCCTCCAGCGCCACGGGGAGGCCGTCACCGGCCTGGAGGTACGCCCCGCCTCGCTGGCCGATACCTATCTCGCCTGGGTGCGCCAGGCCGAGCGGGACGCCACGGCCGGTACGGGGGAACCCCGATGAATCCCACGAGCCCCCGAAGCCTCAAGAGCCCCATGGGCACCGTCCTGCGCGCCGGCTGGTCCCGGGGACTCACCGAACTGCGCCACTCCTTCACCAACCCCGCCGAGCTGATCTCCCATCTGCTCTGGCCCACCCTCATGCTGATCGCCCTGTACTTCCTGCGGGACCGGTCCTACGGCGAGGAGGGGCTGCTCCTCGGCACCCTCGCCCTCCCCGGCATCCTCGGGATGAATGCCGCCCTCGGCATGATCACCATGAGCCAGCTCCTCACCGTCGAACGCGAGGACGGCACCCTGCTGCGCGCCCGCGCGACCCCCGGCGGGATCCGGGCCCATCTGCTCGGCAAGGTCGTCACGGTCTCCGGCGGGCTCCTCGCCGACCTCGCCCTGCTGCTGATCCCCGGGCTGCTGCTGATCGAGGGGCTGGCCACCCATGACCCGGGCGCCTGGGCCACCCTCGCCTGGGTGCTGCCGCTCGGCATGGCGGCCACCCTGCCCTTCGGGGCGATCCTCGGCTCCCTGGTCACCACCGCCCGCGCCCATGGGCTGATCCAGCTGCCGATGCTGGCGGTGATCGCCGTCTCCGGGATCTTCCACCCGGTGACCGCGCTGCCGGAGTGGACCCAGACCCTCGCCCAGCTGACCCCCGTCTACTGGCTCGCCCTGGGCACCCGCTCGGCGCTGCTGCCCGACAGCGCCGCCGCCGTGGAGATCGGCGCCGACTGGCGGCAGCTGGAGACCGCGGCCGTCCTCGGATGCTGGGCGGCCGTGGGGCTGGCCCTCGCCCCGGTGGTGCTGCGGCGGATGGCCCGGCGGCAGTCGGGCTCCGTGGTGGCGGACCGCCGCGAGCGGGCGCTGCGCCGGGCCGGCTGAGCCCCACCCGTACCCACCCGTGCAGGGGCCACCCGTACCGTCCGCGCGGGGATGCCCGTACCGCCCGCCGCGTCGGGGCGGGCCGGACCACCCGCTCGGACGCACCCGCTCAACCTCCCCGCGGGAGCTGCCGATAGGGACGCCGGACCGGTACCCCGACAGAGAGGCATCCCATGGCAAGGGACAGAGCACGCGGCACAGCACGCGATACGACACGCGACAGGGCGCGGGACACGGCACCCCGCCGCCCCGCACATCGGCTCGCGAGGCGGCTCCGCTCGGGCTCGGCGTGGTCGCGCACGCTGCTCACCGCGGCGGCGACGCTGCTGACGGCCGCGGTCACCGCCCTGGTGCCCGCCCCCACCGCCGCGGCCTCCGACACCCCCGGCACCTATACGAACTACCGGTTCCCGGCGGGCACGGCGGGGTTCTCGGACATCACCTTCCGTACCACCGTCACCCAGGACCCCGGCCGCACCGCGAATGTCTTCTGGAGCCACCAGTTCGCCTTCACCGGCGGGTACACCGCGTACACCGGGATGCAGGCCAACGGGCCCGGACAGGAACGCACCTTCCTCTTCTCGGTCTGGGACGCCAAGGAGGCCCGGGCGGGCTCCACCGGGAGCTACTGCGTCGACTTCGGCGGCGAGGGCGAGGGCAAGAGCTGCCGGCTGCGACGCGACTGGCAGCAGGGGCACACGTACCGCACCACCGTCGCCCATGAGGGCGAGAACTGGTTCGGGGTGACGGTGACCGACGAGACCACCCGGGAGAGCTTCACCCTGGGCAGCATCCGGGCCGCCGCCGCCACGGTATCGCCCCAGGGGATGGTCGACTGGACCGAGTACTTCGAGTGGAACGACCCCCGGGCCTCCTGCTACGACCAGCCCTACTCCCGGGCGGAGTTCGGGCTGCCGCAGGGCGACGGGGAGAGCGTCGCCGCCGCCGTCTCCACCACCAGTACCAGTACGAGCTGCGCCAAGATGAGCGCGGTCACCACCACCGCGACGGGCAGTGCGCAGACCAACGCCATCGGCAACTCCCTGCGCGGAACGATCGGCGGGCCCGGCGGGAAGGTGGTCGACGCCTCGGGCGGCTCGGTCCACGGCACCCCCGCGATCCTCTACCGCGCCACCGGCGGCTCCAACCAGAGCTGGGTCCTCGGCGCCGACGGCGCGGCCCATCTGATGAAGAGCGGACTGTGTCTGGAGGCCACCGGGGGCGCGACCCAGGCCGGTACCGCCGTACGGGTCGCCACCTGCGACGGCGGCCCCGGGCAGCAGTGGCGGGCGGCGAAGGGCGCCCTGACCAACCCGGCCTCGGGCCGCTGTCTCGCCCCCCGGGGCGGCGCCACCACCGACAGCACCCGGCTGGAGCTGGCCGACTGCGACGGGAGCGCCGCCCAGCGCTGGACCGTCCCGGCCACCCCGCGCCCCTGACCCATACCGCCCCCTGACCCGTACCGCCCTGTGATCCGTGCGGACCGGCCGCCGCGCCCGTGCCCCGGGTGCCCCGGTCCGGGTCCGCCGATCCGCGCGGCCGTCCGTGTCCCCGGATCCGCGCCCGCCGCCGGGCGCGCGGGCGCGTCCGGGCTCTTGCCTGGCCCCGCCCCGCTTTGTAGCTTGGCGAAAGCGCTTTCCGAAAGCGCTTTCTCCGTTCTCCCGTGTTCCTCCGCGCTCTCTGTGCCCTCCGTGTACGCCCGCCCCGCTCCGCCCGCCGCACCATCCGTACGACCCCGTGGCGTCCGTACGACCAGCGGCACCGGTGCCCGTGCACCGGCCCGCGCCGCCGCGGCCCCCACCCGGACCGCACTCCCAACCGATGAGGTGAACGGGATGCCCAAGCCACGAAGAGCCCTGCTGGCGATAGCAGCCGGAGCCCTGCTCGCCGCGCTTGTCGCGCCCTCCGCGCAGGCGCGGGTGGAGACCCCGATAGCCGATCCGCTCCCCGACCCGACCCCGTCCCGCCAGGCACTGGTGCTCACCGAGTTCGCCACCCTCCCGAAGTCCGAATCGGTCCCCCCGCCCACGGACGCCCGGCTCAAGCGCTGGGCCCGCGTCAACTACCTGGGAGAAGTCCCCGACCGCTCCGGCCGGCTCTTCGTCCCCGACCTCAATGGCACCCTCCACTTCCTGGACCGGGCCGGCGCCTCCCGCCCCTATCTCGATGTGGCCGCCGCCGTCGGCCCGGACTTCTGGTCCCACCAGGGGCTCGGCAGCGGCTTCGGCTTCGCCGCCTTCCACCCCGCCTTCGCCCGTAACGGAATCTTCTACACCGCGCACACCGAGGGCCGGTCCGCGCTCACCACGAGAACCCCCGATCTGCCCTCCCCGACCGGCGCCCGGCTGCACAGTGTCATCACCGAGTGGACCGCCGACGACCCCGCCGCCCGTACCTTCGCCGGCAGCCGCCGTGAGGTGCTCCGGCTGGGCTTCGCCAACACGTACCACAACATCCAGGAAATCGGTTTCAACCCCAACGCGACCCCCCTCAGCCGGGAGTACGGGCTGCTCTATGTCGCCGTCGGGGACGGCGCGGCGGGCGCGGGCGGCACCGTGCCCCAGGATCTCGCCGTCCCCCAGGGCAAGATCCTGCGCATCGACCCGGCGGGCACCGACGGCCCCGGCGGCAAGTACGGCGTCCCCCGCTCGAACCCCTTCGCCACCGACCCGCCGGGGGCGGGCACCCTCGGGGAGATCTACGCGTACGGGCTGCGCAACCCGCACCGGATCAGCTGGGACACCCAGGGCACCCGGCAGATGTTCACCGGCCATATCGGTGAGCACCGGATCGACTCCGTGTACGAGGTCCGGCCCGGTGACAACTTCGGCTGGAGCAACCGCGAGGGGCCCTTCACCTACCGCAAGGCCGACAATCCGACCTGCGGTGTCTTCCCGCTGCCCGAGGACGACCAGCGGTACGGCTACACCTATCCCGTCGCCGCCTTCGACCACACCCCCCGGGCCGACCGGCCCTGCGGCGACAGCGGCAACGCGCTGATCGGCGGCTTCGTCTACCGGGGCCGGGAGATCCCCGCACTCCAGGGCAAGTACGTCTACGCCGAGGGGGTGGGCGGGCGGATCTTCGCCTCCGATGTCCGGGACATGCGACGCGGCCGGCCGATGGCGACCACGTATCAGCTGCCGCTGGTCGACGCGGCCACCGGAGCGGCCACCACCATGCGCGATCTGGCCGGCCACGCCCGGGTCGACCTCCGTTTCGGGACCGACCGCGCCGGCGCGCTCTATGTGCTCTCCAAGGCCAACGGGCGGGTCTGGAAGGTCACCGATGTCGTCACCGCGCCCTGAACCCGGCCGCCGCCGGGCCGGGGTGCTCACGGCGGCGCTCGCCCTGCTCGTGCTGCCCCTGGCGCCCGTCCCCGCCGCCGCCGGGGCTGACAGCCTGGAGCGGGGACCCGGCCGCCATCTCGTCGCGTACTACGACTTCGCCCACCCGCTCCCGGGCGACCCCTCCCGGGAGCGGGACCTCGGCCGCTCCGGCACCGTCCTCACCCTGGTCAACGGCGGGGAGCGGATGCGGGTACGGGACCGGGAGCGCGGCCTGGTCCTGGAGACCCGGCAGCTGACCCCTGCCGAACGCGGCAACGACGACTGGAAGGCGGGCCTGTACGGACCCCAGGGCGTCCCCTCGCTGCACGCCTTCAACGCCGCCCGCGCCGCCACCGTCATGGGCTGGTTCAAGACGGTCGGCGAGAACCCCGGCCTCAACTCCAACTCCGCCGACCCGGCCGACCGCTATGGCGCCGTGGGCCTGGCCGGGGTGCTCTCCGGCACCTCCCAGGGCCATGATGTCCGCGCCCTGCTGGAGCTGATCACCGTCGACGGGGTGCTGAAGGTGGTGGCCCTCGGCCGCCGGGTCGACGGCGGCCGCTCCCAGACCTTCGCCGCCGACGCCGACTGGCGGCAGGTGCTGCCGCCCGGCCGCTGGGTCCATCTCGCCGCCACCTTCGACTTCGACACCGGCGCGATGGCCCTGTACCGCAATGGTTCCCCGCTGACCGGCTCCGCTGTCCTGACCGGCGACCCCTGGGGGGTGGTGGGACCGCCCGAGCCGGACACCGCGTCCGCCAGCGACCCCCGGGGGATCAAGATCGGCGGCAGCTATCCGCAGAACACCCGGGAGGGCAACCCCTGCTCCTGCCGGATGGACGATCTGATGTTCCTCGACCGGGCGCTCACCCCCGGCGGGATACGGGCACGGTACCGATCGACCCGATAGAGAGGGTATGTATGCGTGCGACTCTCCGGCCCCTGGTGGGGTTACTGGGGCTTGCGCTGGTCTCCACCCCGCTCGCCGCCCCCGCACAGGCGGCCCCCGGGGCCGGCCCGCCGCGCCCCGCCCCCGCCGCGGCCCCGGCTGTCCCGGCGGCGGACACCGCCCCGAGACTCCCGGACGGACTGGCGCTCACCCCGCCCATGGGCTTCAACAACTGGAACTCCACCGGCTGCGCCATCGACGAGAAGATGATCCGCGACACCGCCGATCTGTTCGTCTCGACCGGCCTCAAGGACGCGGGGTACGAGTACGTCAATGTGGACGACTGCTGGGCGGCGGAGAAGCGCGACGCCGACGGCCGTCTCACCCACCACCCGGTCCGCTTCCCCAGCGGGATCAAGGCGCTCGCCGACTATGTGCACGCCAAGGGGCTCAAGTTCGGCATCTACACCAGCGCGGGCACTCTGACCTGCGCCAGGACCATGCCCGGCTCGCTCGACCACGAGGTGATCGACGCACAGACCTTCGCCGACTGGGGCGTGGACTACCTCAAGTACGACAACTGCAACAACCAGGGCCGTCCGGCGCTGGAGCGGTACACGAGGATGCGGGACGCGCTGCGGGCCACCGGCCGCCCCATCGTCTACTCGCTCTGTGAATGGGGCCAGAACAAGCCCTGGGAGTGGGGCAAGGACGTCGGCCATCTCTGGCGCACCACCGGGGACATCAACGACAGCTGGCAGTCCATGCTGGGACTGTTCAAGGCCAACGCCCCGCTCGACCGGTACGCCGGGCCCGGCCGCTGGAACGACCCCGACATGCTGGAGGTCGGCAACGGCGGGATGACGGACACCGAGTACCGCTCCCACTTCTCCCTCTGGTCGATGATGGCCGCGCCCCTGCTGATCGGCACCGATCTGCGCAAGGCGACCCCGGAGGCGCTGCGGATCCTCGCCAACCGTGAGGTCATCGCCGTCGACCAGGACCCGCTGGGGGTCCAGGCACGGGTGGTGCGCGCCCAGAACGGTCTGTGGGTGCTGGCCAAGCCGCTGCGGAACGGGGACACCGCGGTGGCCCTCTTCAACGAGACCGACCAGTCGGCCCAGCTCTCCACCACCGCCGCCGAACTGGGCCTGCCGGAGCGGGCCGCCTATGTGGTCCGCGATCTGTGGCAACGGCACACCTCCCACACCACCGGGACGATCGGCGCCACCCTCCCGGCGCACGCGACCGCGATGTTCCGGGTCACCCCGGGCGGCGACTGGTGGCGGACCCCGCCGGCCGCCTCGCTCACCCTCGATCTCCCCGCCGAGGCCGAGGGGGTGCCCAACACCATCATCCGGGCGGGGCGCGTCCTGCCGGTGAAGGTCACCGTCCGCAACCACGGGCTGCTGCCGGTGAAGCGGGCCCAGCTGGCGCTGGCCCTGCCCGCCGGGTGGCAGGTCCGGGCGCTCGACGCGGCGGACGCCGAGGTGATCAAGCCCGGCGGCAGACCGCTGACCACCCGCTGGCGGGTCCAGGCGCCCACGGACGCACCGCCGGGGCAGGCCGATCTCTCCGTCGCCCTCTCCTATCGGGCACTGGGCCACGGCACCCTGCGGCGTACGGTCGGGGACACCCTGACCGTCCCGGCACGGGTCCCCGCCGGGGTCTCCCATCTGGGCGACCTGGCCTGGGCCTGGGCGAGCAACGGCTACGGCCCGGTGGAACGGGACATGTCCAACGGCGGGCCCAAGGCGCGTGACGGCCGGCCGCTGACCATCAACGGGGTCCGTTACGAGAAGGGGATCGGCACCCACGCCCCGGTCCAGCTGGTCTACTTCCTCGACGGCCGGTGCTCCGGGCTCACCACGGAGGTGGGGATCGACGACGAGCGCGACCCGAGGGAGCCGGAACAGGCCACCGCCACGGCGGAGATCTGGGCCGACGGGGCCAAGCGGGCCGACAGCGGAGTACGCACCTGGCGGGATCCGGCCGTATCGCTCAGCGCCGATCTGACGGGTGCGCGGTATCTGCGGCTGGTGGGCACCATCGGACCCGACACCAATCGGTACGACCGGATCGACTGGGCGTCGCCCGTGCTGACCTGCGACCCCTGACAGAACCCGCCGGCCCGCCGGTCCGGCCCGCCCCGGTGACGGCCGGCGGCGGGCCGGGGGCGGGGTGCGACGACCGGCGGGGGTCCCGGTCGTCGCACCCCGCCCTGCCCCGTCCGCTGCCCCCGTCCACCGCTCCCGCCCCGCTCCGTACGTCCCGTTCCGCGCGCCCCACCACCGCCGCGCGGGGCCTCAACAGCCGCTCTGCCAGGGCTCATTGCCCGCACGACAGGTTCCGACCGCCCCGTACTCTGCTACGTTCCTGGAGCGGGAAACCGGTTTCTCACCGGCCCGCCAGCCGTGCGCAAGCAGTGTGCCCCGAAGGAGAGCGGTCCTGATGGTTGCCTCTAAGCGTGCGAAACGCATCACGATCGCCGATGTCGCGCGGGAGGCGGGGGCCTCCGTGGCGACCGTCTCACGGGTGCTCAACGGCGTGGACACCGTGGCCCCCAACCTCGCCGAGCGGGTCCGCTCGGCCATGGACGACCTCGGCTACCGGCCCAGCGCCGCCGCCCAGGGACTGGCCCGCGGCCGGTCCGGCACGATCGGCGTCCTGGCGCCCGATCTGGCCAATCCCTACTTCCACGACATCATCAAGGCGGTCTCGGCCGTCGCCCGGGAGGCGGGCGGCCGGGTCCTGGTGATGGACTCCAACGAGGACCCCGCCGTCGAGCGGGAGCTGACCGAGGATCTGCTGCGCTACGCCGACGGACTGCTGCTCTGCTCGCCCCGGATGCCCCGGGCCGACCTGGCCGCCATGGCGGGCCGGGGCACCCCCATGCTGGTGACCAACCGCCAGGTGCCGGGGCTCGCGCTGCACTCCATCACGGTGGACTTCTTCCGGGGGATCATGGCGCTCTGCGGCCATCTGGCCCGGCTCGGCCACCGCCGGGTGGCCTATCTGGAGGGCCCCCGGCACGCCTGGGCCAACAGCGAGCGGCTGCGGGCGCTCTCCGGCGCGGAGGCGTTCGGGCTGGATGTCGTCACCCTGCCGTGCGGCTCCACCACCGACGAGGGGTACGCGGGCGCGCCCGCCGCCCTGGAGACCGGGGCGAGCGCGGTCATCGCCTACAACGACTTCGTGGCGCTCGGGGTGCTCGCCCGCTTCGCGGAGCTGGGGGTGCGGGTCCCCGAGGACATCTCGCTGACCGGATTCGACGAGATCGACCTGGCGCGGTTCGCCGCGCCACCGCTGACGACGGTAGCGGTTCCGCGCGATCGGCTGGGCCGGATCGCGGGGGAGGCACTGGGCCGGATCATGGCCGGGCTGGAGGACATCGAGCCCGAAACCGTCCCGGTCGAGCTGCGGGTTCGCAGTTCGACCGGCGTACTGTCTTGACAGCGTCCCGGGTGGGGTGGACCTTGTTCGGGCACAGGGCCGAGTAAGCGCTATCTCACCAGAGGAGTGCCTGACGCGATGTCCCGTTCACTGAGCCACCGTTCAGCAAGGATCGCGCTCGCGGGATTACTGCTCGCCGTGGCCCTGGCCGGCTGCGGCGCTCCCGACGACGGCGACGAGGGCGGGGGCGACCCCGGCAAGGTGCCCGAACGGCCGGCGAAGCCGGTGACCCTGGACATCCTGGATGTGGCGGGGAACCTCCAGCTCACCCAGGGGATGATCGACGAGTTCGTCCGCGAGCACCCGGACATCGTGGCCAAGGTGACCTACTCCAAGGCGCCGGCCCCGGATCTCGCCGGGAAGATCAAGGCCCAGCAGCAGGCGGGCCGGGTCCAGATCGATCTGGTGCTCACCGGGACGGACGGGCTGGCCGCCGGGCTCTCCCAGGATCTGTGGTCCTCGATGGAGGAGCACCGGTCGGTGATCGGCACCCCGAACTATCTGGAGCCCGCCGCCGAGATGCAGAAGCTGGCGCAGGGCAAGGGGACCGCGATCGTCTACTACCCCTCGGGCCCGCTCTTCCAGTACGACCCCGACAAGGTGACCGATCCGCCGAGCACCCCCCAGGAGTTGCTGGCGTGGGCGAAGGAGCACCCCCGGAAGTTCCAGTACGCCGACCCGGCCAACTCCGGTCCCGGCCGTACCTTCCTCATGGGGCTGCCCTATCTGCTGGGCGACAAGGACCCCACCGACCCGGTCGACGGCTGGGACAAGACCTGGGCGTATCTCAAGGAACTCGACCGCTATGTGGGGGTCTACGGTTCGGGCACCACGGAGACGATGAAGAACCTCGCCTCGGGTTCACATGACATGATCATGACAACCACCGGCTGGTACATCAATCCGCGCGCGCTCGGCACCGTACCCAAGAAGGTCCGGGCCGGGCACTTCGACGGGATGACCTGGGTGACCGACGCCCAGTACGCGGTGGTCCCCAAGGGCGTCAGCGGGGACACCATGTCCGCCGCGCTCCAGCTGATCAAGTGGATGCTCACCCCCGAGCAGCAGGCCAAGGCGTACGACGACGGCTACTTCTACCCCGGCCCCGCCATCAAGGGCGTACCGCTGGAGATGGCCCCGGAGAAGTCCCGGCGGACCATCGCCGAGTTCGGGGTGCCCGCCTTCGACGAGTGGATCGACCGCTTCCCCAAGAAGCCCTCGCTCCCCGCCGAACAGCAGGTCAAGGCGTTCGACCTGTGGAACCGCAAGGTCGCGGGAAGCGAATGATGGCCCGCTTCGGCACCCTCCGGCTGGCGGGCGTCTCCCGCAGTTTCGGCCGGCACGCGGCCCTGCGGGATCTGTGGCTGGACATCCGGGGCGGCGAGTTCGTCGCCCTGCTCGGCCCCTCCGGCTGCGGCAAGTCCACCGCCCTCAACTGTCTCGCCGGACTGCTGCCGCTGACCGGGGGCACCATCTCGCTGGACGGTGAGCGCGTCGACTCCGTCGCCCCCGAGCGGCGCGGCTTCGGCATGGTCTTCCAGAACTACGCGCTCTTCCCCCATCTGACCGTCCGGGGGAATGTCGGCTTCGGTCTGCGGATGGCGAAGGTGCCCCGGGCGGAGCTGGTGCGCCGCACCGACCGCGCCCTGGAGCTGGTCCACCTCACCGACCACGCCCACAAGCGCCCCGGGCAGCTCTCCGGCGGCCAGCAACAGCGGGTCGCCATCGCCCGCGCGATCGTGCTGGAGCCCCGGCTGGTGCTGATGGACGAACCGCTCTCCAATCTGGACGCGGCGCTCCGGCTGGAGATGCGCACGGAGATCCGCCGGCTCCATCAGAGCCTCGGCCTCACCACCGTGTATGTCACCCATGATCAGGAGGAGGCGCTCTCCCTCGCCGACCGTCTGGTGGTGCTGCGGGACGGCACGACCCAGCAGATCGGCACCCCGGAGGAGATCTACGGCCACCCCGTCAACCGCTATGTGGCCTCCTTCATGGGGTACCGCAATATGCTCGATGTCACCGTCACCGAGGTGCGCGAGGGGCGGCTCGCCCTGCTGCTCGCGGACGCGAACCCGGTGGGGACCGACCGGGGTCCGCTGACCCGGGGCGCCCGGGGCATCGCCGCGCTGCGGCCGGAGGACCTGGATCTGGCGGAGCCGGGCGCCCCGGGGCGGATCCCGGCCCGGATCGAGGTGGTCGAGTACCACGGCAGGGAACTCGCCGTACAGGCCCGGCTGAGGGACGGCCAGCCGGTGCACTTCCTCACCGCCCACCGGGTCGCCCCCGGCGCCGAGGTGGAGCTGACCGCCGCGCCGGATCGGATGCTGGTCTTCGCCCCGGACACCCCGGTGGACCAGCCGTCCGCACCGTCCCGGGCGGGTTCGGCGGCGGGTTCGGGGGCGGTGGCGCCATGACCGCCGTGCCGCACCACCCCGGCGGGCCCGCACACCCCCCGCCCGGGCCCGCACACCCCCCGGCGGGGCCCACCCGCCCCGCGCTGCGCCACCGGCTCGCCGAGCGCGGGGTCGACCGGACCCTGGCCCTGCTCGTCCCGGGCGCGGTCTTCCTGGCGCTGCTCTTCTGCTACCCCTTCCTCTACGGGCTCCAGCTCTCCTTCCAGCCCCAGCAGGGCGGCGGCCCGCTCGCCAACTACCGGCACTTCTTCGCCGACCCCTATCTGCGCGAGACGGTCGGGATCACCCTGGGCCTGGCGGTGCCGGTGGCCCTGGTGAACTGTCTCGCCGCCGTCCCGGTCGCCTTCCGCACCCGGGGGGTCTTCCGGGGCCGGCGGCTCGTCACCACCCTGCTGGTGATGCCGATCACCCTGGGGACGGTGCTCACCGCCCAGGGCCTGCTGGGCTATCTGGGACCGGGCGGCTGGCTGAACAAGGCCCTGCTGGGCATCGGGATCATCGACGATCCGCTGGTGCTGGTCCACAACTACTGGGGCGTCTTCGCCTCGCTGGTCATCACCGGCTTCCCGTTCTCGTATCTGCTCACGCTCTCGTATCTGACGGGGATCGACCCCACGCTGGAGCAGGCGGCGGCGACCCTCGGGGCGGACCGGTGGCGGCGGTTCCGGCATGTGACGCTGCCCCTGCTGGCCCCCGGGCTCGCCATCACCTTCTGTCTCTCCTTTGTGCTGGCCTTCGCGGTCTTCCCGTCCGCGCAGCTGGTCGGCGACCCCCGGGGGGAGACCCATGTGATCTCGATCGAGGCGTATCAGGCGGCGTTCCAGAAGTTCGACTACTCCCTCGGCTCCGCCATCGCGATGGTGATGGCGGCCGTGATGGCGGCGGTGGTGGTGCTGGTGATGACCTGGCGCTCGCTGCTCTACCGGGGGTCGACGGGGGGCAAGGGCTGATGCGCCGCCCCGGCACCTGGGTCACCGTCCTGGTCTTCGGCTTCTTCTTCGTCAATCTCGCCGGGGTCATCGGGGTCCCGCTGGTGGACTCATTCGGCACCCGCTGGTTCACCACCTGGCTGCCGGAGGGGTGGACCACCCGCTGGTACGGGTCGGCCTGGCGCGAGTTCTCGCTGGGGCAGGTCTTCTGGACCACGGCCCTGGTCAGTGTGCTGGTCGTCGCCGTCTCGGTGGTGATCGGCGTCCCGGCCGCCTATGCCCTCGCCCGCCGGGACTTCCCCGGCAAGCGGCTGGTGCTGCTGCTCTTCCTGCTGCCGATCCTGGTGCCGCCGATCACCTATGGCATCCCGCTGGCGACGGTGCTCTACAAGTTCCATCTCGCCGGCACCCTCACCGGGGTGGTGCTGGCCAATCTGGTGCCGTCGGTGCCCTTCGTGGTGCTGACGATGACGCCGTTCATCGAGCAGATCGATCCACGGATCGAGGCGGCGGCCCGGATGTGCGGGGCCGGCACCGCCTCCGTGCTGCTGCGGATCCTGGCACCGCTGCTGGTGCCGGGGATCCTCGCCGCCTCGGTCCTGGTCCTGGTCCGTACGGTCGGCATGTTCGAGCTGACCTTCCTGACCGCGGGACCGGACAGCCAGACCCTGATCGTGGCGCTGTACTACGCGGTGTTCTCCGCGGGCATCCGCACCCAGCAGTCCATCGACGCCATGGCCGTGATGTACACCCTGTCGATGCTGGTGCTGCTGGTGATCGCGCTGCGGTTCGTCAATCCGACCCAGCTGGTGACCCGGGTGAAGGAGGACCGGAACGCCTGCTGACGAGACCTTTCCCCCTGATGAACCTCCCCCTGTTGAAGAGGTGACGCGCCATGCATCCGCACCCCTCGCGTCGCTCGGCCCTGAGAGCCGGGGGCGCGCTGGCGGCGGGCACCGTCCTGCCCGCCGTCGTCCCCGGTACCGCCGAAGCGCACCGCCGCGGCCCCGCCCCCACCGCGCGGGATCCCTGGAAACGGGTCCCGGACATCCTCGAACGGATCCGGCCGCCCCGTTTCCCCCGCCGCTGGTTCGACATCACCCGTCATGGCGCGGTCGGCGACGGGACCACCCTGAACACCGCGGCGATCCGGTCCGCGATCCGGGCCTGCCACCGGGCGGGCGGCGGGCATGTGGTGGTGCCCGCCGGACGGTTCCTCACCGGGGCGATCCATCTCCTCGACGGGGTGGACCTCCATGTGAGCGAGGGCGGCATCCTCGCCTTCAGCCCGGACCCGGCCGACTATCTCCCCGCCGTCCTCACCCGCTGGGAGGGGACGGAGTGCTGGAACTACTCGCCCTTCGTCTACGCCCATGGCCGGCGCGGGGTGGCCGTCACCGGACAGGGCATCCTGGACGGGCAGGCCCGGCTCGGCCCCTGGGAGAGCTGGTACCGCACCGGCACGCTCCAGGGCCCCGACCAGCGGCTGTTGCGGAGGATGGGGAGCGAGGGCGTCCCGGTCCGGGACCGGGTCTTCGGCGCCGGTCATCATCTGCGGCCCAAGATGATCCAGTTCAACCGCTGCCGGGATGTGCTGATCGGCGATCTGACCATCGTGGACCCGCCCATGTGGACCGTCCACCCGGTGCTCTGCCGCAATGTGACGATACGGAACATCACCGTCGAGAGCCTGCTGCACAACACCGACGGGGTCGACGCCGAGGCGTCCCGGGACGTCCACATCACCGGCTGCCGCTTCAACACCAACGACGACTGTGTGGCGGTCAAGGCCGGCCGGGACGAGGACGGCCACCGGGTCGGCGTCCCCAGCGAGAACATCGTCGTCCAGGAGTGCGACTTCTCCGGCCGCTGGGGCGGGATCACGGTGGGCAGTGAGATGTCCGGCGGGGTACGGAACGTGTTCGCCGAGGAATGCCGGATCAACCCCCTCGACTTCCCCGGCCACTATCCGGTGAAGTACCCCGTCTACATCAAGGCCAGCAAGAAGCGCGGCGGCTTCATCGACGGGGTGTACGTCCGGGGGTTCACCGGCCGGGCCGTCGAGCGCGATGTCGTCTTCGTCAACATGAACTACAACAACGGCGAGGGCGGCACCCATCCGGTCTCGGTGGGAAACATCCATCTCTCCCACACCACGATCGACGGGGCCCGGTCCGTGCTCCAGCTGGTGGGTCTGGAGTCGGACCGGCTGCGCGGGGTCCATCTCTCCCACTGTGCCTTCACCGGGGTGCGCGGCCCCGACTCCATCGCCTTCACCGACGGGCTGACCCGGCACAAGGTCACCGTGAACGGAGTAGAAGTGTCATGATCATGACATTACATCGGGCCCTGAGGGTGCCCCTGCGGAGGTGGCTCGCCCTGCTGGCGGTCGCCGCCCTGGCGTTCACCGGGGCGGTCCCGCCCGCCGGGGCCGCCGACCGCCCCGTGAAGGAGCCCGCCGGGGCCGCCGACCGCCCCCTGAAGGGCCAGGACTCCCCGGCGGAGCGCGCGGACGCCATCCGGGGCTGGACGATCCTCTCCGACAGCGACCGGGGCGCCGACGAGGTCGTGGCCGCCGCCCCCGGGTACGGGATCAACCACCTCCAGATCAGCCATCACATCGTCCATGACCTCCGGCAGGTACGGGAGGAGCGGCGCCGGGTCCAGGCCAACCGCATCACCGACGCCGCCCACCGGGCCGGCATCCGCGAGGTCGCCATCTGGGACCACGCCCTCTACCGGCTCGACTACTACCCCGAACGCTTCCGCACCGGCCCCGGCGGCACCATCGACCTGGACAACCCCGCCTTCTGGGAGTGGTTCAGGAACGACTACCGGGAGATGCTCGACCTCGTTCCCGAGGTGGACTCCGTGGTGCTCACCTTCATCGAGACCGGCGCCCGGGTGGAACGCCAGCACTCCACCCGGCTCCTCACCGAGGAGGCCAAGCTCGCCTATCTGGTCGACCAGGTCGCCGATGTGGTCAACGAGGAACGCGGACTCGGCCTCTATCTCCGGACCTTCGGCTACTTCCCGCAGGAGATGGACCGCACCATCAAGGCCATCGACCTGGTGGAGAACCAGGCCGCCAAGGTCATGATCAAGGCGATGCCGCACGACTTCTTCCTCACCCACCCCGTGGACACCACCGTCACCCGGATCAAGCGCCCGGTGCTGGTGGAGTACGACACCACCGGCGAGTACCACGGCCAGGGGAAGATCGCCAACGCCTTCACCGAGGACCATGTCGACCGGATGCGCTACTACCAGAAACAGCCGAATGTGATCGGCTATGTGGCCCGCACCGACCGGTACAAGGAGTCCCGGATCGTCGGCACCCCCACCGAGATCAATCTGTACGCCCTGGCCCGCGCCGACCGGGACCGCCGGGTGCGGCCCGCCTCCCTCTACCGCGAGTGGGCGGCCCGTACCTACGGCCCCCGGGCCGCCTCCCGGGTCGGTGCCGCGCTCGCCAGGTCGTACGAGATCACCACCTCGGTGATGTACATGCTGGGCACCAACAACGCCAACCACTCCCGGCTGGACTACGACCCCTACTGCAACAGCTACGACCGCTCCATCTCCGGGAAGTGGATCGACCCCCCGTACACCTTCGTCCGGCACTCGGTCCATAAGCGCTACCACTTCTGGACCGGTGTGATCGAGCATCTGGCCCCGGCGTACTGCAAGACCTCGGCCGTGATGAAGCGGGAGAACCCGCATGTCATCGCCAACGGCTGGCTCACCGACAAGAACACCATGAACACCGCCTACCTCCTGGACGTCCTCAAGGAGAAGCGCCACGGGGTGGCCGTCGCCCGCTCCGCGCTCCGTGACATCGAGCGGGCCGAGCGCCATCTCACCCCCGCCCACTACGCCCAGCTCCACGCCTACTTCGACCGGACCGTGCTCACCGCCCGGCTCCATCTCGCCATCAGCGCCGCCTACTTCGGCTACCGGGTCTGGGTCCGGGGACCCGAACACCGCACCGAGCCCCTGCAACGGCTGATCTGGGCCGGGCTCGACGAGGCCCAACGCGTCACCGACACCATGCGCGCCCACCCCGACAAGGGCACCACCGGCGAATGGGAGTGGATCCGCGACGCCACCGAGGCGGACAAGTACCGCACCCGTATCTCCGAGGGCTGGGACCGCTACGACATGATCGCCGTCCCCCGCCCGAGTGTCCGGGACAACCGCCCGAGCACCCGGGAGACCCGTCCGGGCACCGGAGAGACCCGCCCCACCACCCGGGAGAGGTGACCATGTCCCCCACCAGCCGACGCTCCTTCCTCACCCTCGCGGGCACGGTGACCGCCGCCGGAGTCCTCCCGCCCGTCCTCGCCGGACCGGCGCGGGCCGCCGGGGCCACCGTCGCCCGGCTCGCCCGGGACCCCTGGGAACAGGTCCCGGAGATCCTGGCCCGGATCTGTCCCCCCACCTTCCCCGCCCGCCGCTTCGACATCACCCGTTACGGCGCGGTCGGTGACGGACGTACCAAGAACACCAAGGCGTTCCGCGACGCCATCAGAGCCTGCCACCAGGCCGGCGGCGGCCGGGTCGTCGTCCCCCGGGGCCGCTTCCTCACCGGCGCCGTCCAGCTGCGCAGCGATGTCGAACTCCATGTCCAGGAGGGCGGCACGGTCCTCTTCTCGACCGACCCCAAGGACTACCTCCCCGCGGTCCTCACCCGCTGGGAGGGCACCGAGTGCTGGAACTACTCCTCCTTCATCTACGCCAGGGGGCAGCGGAACCTCGCCATCACCGGCCGGGGCACCCTCGACGGACAGGGCATGGCCGGACCCTGGAAGAGCTGGCGCGACCCCGGCGGCAACGCCCTGGTCGACCAGGCGGAGCTGCGCCGGATGGGCACCGAGGGCGTCCCCGTCGCCGAGCGGATCTTCGGCGACGGTCACCATCTGCGCCCCAACATGATCCAGTTCTATGACTGCCGCAATATCCTCCTCCAGGACATCACCATCCTCGAACCGCCGATGTGGACCATCCACCCGGTGCTCTGCCGCAATGTCACCCTCCGGAACGTCGATGTGATCGGCCGCATCAACAACAGCGACGGCGTCGACCCCGAGTGCACCTCCGACATGCTCATCACCGGCTGCCGCTTCCACACCGAGGACGACTCCATCGCCGTCAAGTCCGGCCGCGACGAGGACGGCCACCGGGTCGGCGTCCCCAGCGAGAACATCGTCGTCCGCGACTGCGTCTTCTCCGGCCGCTGGGGCGGTATCGCGGTGGGCAGCGAGATGTCCGGCGGGGTACGGAACGTCTTCGCCGAGAACTGCCGCATCAACCCCACCGACTTCCCCGGCCGCTTCAACCCCCGCCACCCCGTCTTCATCAAGACCAACAAGAAGCGCGGCGGCTTCATCGACGGGGTGTACATACGGAAGTTCACCGGCCGGGCCATCGACCGGGACTGCGTCTACCTCACCACCCGCTACGGCAACCAGCAGGGCGACCGCCCCGCCGTCATCCGCAACATCAGGGTCGAGGACATGGTCCACGACGGCGCCCGGCGCGCCATCAACCTGGAGGGCCTGGACTCCGACCCGTTCACCGGAGTCCATATCGAGCGCTGCCGCTTCACCGGCATGACCCAGCCCAATGTCATCGGCTTCACCCGTGACCTCACCATCCGCCAGGTCTTCGTCAACGGCTCCGAGGTGGTGTACCCATGAACCGCCCCACCGCGCGCGGCGCCCTCTGGGCGGCCGTGCTCGCCCTGCTCACCGGGGTGCTGCTGGCCGCGCCCGCCGCCGCCGCGCCCCGCGAGGCAACCGCCCCGCAGACCGCCCCGCAGACTGCCCCGAGCGCCCCCACGGCCCCGGCCGCCCTCGTCCCCGTGGCACCGGCCGCCGGGGACGCGTACCCCGCCCGGCAGCGCATGCTCCGCGACGCCACCGCCGGACTCTTCCTCCACTGGGGCATGTTCACCCGCCCGATGCACACCGACTGCCGCGCCTGGGAGAAGTCCGTCACCGACGGCGGCTGGTCCGCCCGCTACTGGGTCGACGAGGCCAAGAAGCTGCGCGCGAGCTATATCGTCCTCGCCACCTTCCACTCCCGCCTCGGCTACGCCCGCCCCTGGCCCTCCGCGATCCCCGGCAGCTGCGCCACCGAACGCGACCTCCTCGGCGAACTGGTCCGGGCCGCGCGCTCCCGGGGCATCGAGGTCATCCTCTATATGACCGACGACCCCAAGTGGCACAGCGAGCAGGGGTTCAACACCCTGGACTCGGCCGCCTACTCCGCCCACAAGGGCCGCCCCGTCGACCTCACCACCCGCCAGGGCTTCGGCGAGTACTCCTATGAACTCTTCTTCGAGGTCATGGAGCGCTACCCCAGGCTGGCCGGATTCTGGATCGACAACGACAACGAGTACTGGGAGCAGAACCGGCTCTACGAGAAGATCCGCGAGCTGCGCCCGGACATGACCCTGAGCAACAACAACGAGGACACCCCGGTCATGGACATGGTGTCCCATGAGCAGAAGACCGGGATGACCCCGGCGTACGACCAGCCCTCGGCGATCTGGACCCCGATGCCCCGGCTCACCGAGTCCTGCTACAAGGTGCCCGACACCGGCGCCTGGTGGTACGACGGCCAGGACCGGCCCGTCTCCACCGGGCTCAATGTCGGCCGCTATGTCGCCAACGCCGGAACCTCCATCAAGTCGCTGATGAATCTCACCGCCATGGTCAACGGGCGGTTCCCGCCCCAGCAGCAGCGGTTCACCGACTTCATGAAGGAGTATCTGCCGCCCATCTGGCGCTCGCTCTCCGGGGTCGACGGCGGCGGCTATATGTACGGCGGGATGCAGCCGGGCGCCTGGAACGACGGGGCCTACGGCTATCTCACCGTCAGCCGGGCGGACCGCACCCGCTCCTATGTCCATGTGACCACCCCGCCCACCACCGGCGACCGGGTCACCCTCCGGGACAACGGCCACCGGGTGCGGCGGGTCACCGATCTCCGGACCGGTGAACGCCTGGCCTTCGACCAGCGGGACGGCTCCCTCACCGTCCGGGGCATCACCCGCTGGGACCCCTATGACACCGTCCTCACCGTGGACACCCACCCCCGGCGGGAGGGGCTCCACCCGGCCCGCTCGGTACGGGCGAGCGCGACCTCGGCCAAGGCGGGCTTCCCCGCGTCGGCGCTGACCGACGGCGACTTCACCACCCACTGGGACTCCGACGCCCAGGTGCCCGTCACCGTCGATCTCGACCTCGGGCGGACGAAGAAGGTCCGCTTCCTCGGGCTCAACCAGCGCGAATGGTCCCCCACCTACAACCGGGAGACCTTCGGCCGGGCCGAGGACTCCGCCCGGATCAAGGACTACCGGGTCTCGCTGAGCCGGGACGGCACCACCTGGGAGACGGTCCGGACGGGCGTCCTGGAGAGCGCCCGGGGCACCCGCTTCATCGACCTCGGCGACCTGCGGGCCCGCCATGTCCGGCTGGAGATCGAATCCACCTGGGCCAAGGAGTCCGTACCGCGCTTCCACCGCCAGCTCCAGATCGACGAGATCGCCGTCGGCCACGGCCACCCCCGCGCCCGGGGACGCTGACGGGCACCGCACGGTAGGAGGGGCGGGGGGGGGGGCGCGGGGCGCGCCCCCGCCCCCCAA
>NZ_JBEPCY010000005.1:297603-482309 GCF_040299965.1 Streptomyces sp. NPDC000594
GGCGCTGGGGTCCCCGCTGGGGACCCCCCCGGTGGGGGGGGGGGGGGGGGGCCCTCGGGCACACCGCCGCCCCCATTGGCCCGTTGGCCCCGTGAGCCGCCGCCCGCCGTGGTAGACCGGAGTCCGACCGGCACACACAGAGACGACGGGGGGTGGTCCGGTGCGCGGACGGCGGCTCATCGACTACCGGGACGCGGTGGCGATCCTCACCGGGGACGGGACCGGCATCACGGTGGCCGACCGGGCGCTGGACGGCGCCCTCACCCTCGCCACCGGCGGCATCAGCGACGCCGTCCTCACCCTCTTCGACGCCCGCGGCAGAATCCTGCGCATCGGCCGGGACCTCACCGCCGGACTCCGGGGCGATCTCGCCGGCTGCGACCGCGCCACCCGCACCGAACGGATCGCTGCGGCCCACACCGTCCTGGTGATCAGCGCCTACTTCGAGGTCCTGGGCGAGGTCGAACTCCCCTTCCGGCTCCAGGAGATGGAGCTGACCCGCGAGGAGCAGTTACGGATCCTCGGCGGCGGCGGCGAGCCCGGACTGCTGGAGGCGCTGCCCGTCCACACCCTGCCCGGACCCGCCCCCCACCGGCCGTACGAGAGCGTCCTGCGCGAGCTGGAGGGGTGGTACGACCTCTGCTCCCACCGGCTGCTGATGTTCCTCAGCGGGCTCGCCGTCTGGGACCGGCTCACCCCGGTGCAGCGGCAGGCGGCCCATGGCGCCCTCCTCGACGGACCCTTCCTCGGCCGTGTCCTCGACCGGTACGAGGAGCTGTACGCCCGACTCGCCCAGGAGGTGCCCGAGTTCGGCTTCTGGTCCGGCCAGACCGAGCACCAGGCCACCCGGGCCGCCCTGGGCCGGGCGCTCACCGGCATCGAGGACGCGCTCGCCGGACTGACCGGCGACCGCCCCCTGCACAGCGTCGCCGACTCCCTGGCCACCGGCTACCGCGCCGCCCTCCAGCGGGCGATCCTCGCCGAGGGCCAGGCCCCCGTCGGCATGGAGCTGCCCACCCTCGGCGAGGGCTATGTCGACCCCGGCTTCCGGGTCCGCGAGGTCCTCGACGGCGCGGTGGGCCCCGCCGACGAGGAGTGGTGGGACCAGACCCGGGTCCGCTCCGACCTCACCGAGTACCTGGCCGGCACCCTCACCACCGTCGCCGCCACCCACGCCCCCCTGGTCGTCCTCGGCCAGCCCGGCGCGGGCAAGTCCGTCCTCACCCGGATCCTCGCCGCCCGGCTGCCCACCGCGGGCTATCTCCCGGTCCGGATCGTGCTGCGCGAGGTCCCCGCCGACACCGATGTCCAGGACCAGATCGAGCACGCCGTACGGGCCGAGACCGGGGAGCGGGCCGACTGGCCCGAGTTGGTCCGGGCGGCGGACGGGGCCGTGCCGGTGCTGCTCTTCGACGGCTTCGACGAACTCCTCCAGACCACCGGGGTCAGCCAGTCCGACTTCCTCACCCGGCTCGCCCGCTTCCAGCAGCGCGAGGCCGACCAGGGCCGCCCGGTCTACACCCTGGTCACCAGCAGGACCGCGGTGGCCGACCGGGCCCGCTACCCGGAGGGCTCGGTGGTGCTGCGCCTGGAGCCCTTCGACCGGGCCCGGATCGAGCGCTGGCTGGAGCTGTGGAACGACCTCAACGCGCCCTATCTCACCCGGCGCGGGCTCTGCCCCCTCCCCGCCGATGTGGTCATCCGGCACGAGGCCCTCGCGTCCCAGCCGCTGCTGCTGATGATGCTGGCCCTCTACGACGGCACGGCCAACGCCCTCCAGCGCGGCAGCGGGGCCGACGCCCCCCTCGGCGAGGCCCAGCTCTACGAGGAGCTGCTGACCTCCTTCGCCGCCCGGGAGGTCGGCAAGTCCGCCGTCGCCTGCACCGACCGGGAGCTGCGGGACCGCGCCGAACAGGAGCTCCAGCGGCTCTCCCTCATCTCCTTCGGGATGCTCAACCGCAGCCGCCAGTGGATCACCTCCACCGAGGCCGAGGCCGATCTCGGCGCCCTGCTCGGCAGCCCCGAACCGGTCCAGGACGGCTTCCGCGCCCCCCTCGGCCAGGGCCAGATCGCCCTGGGGAGGTTCTTCTTCGTCCAGCGCGCCCAGGCCATCCGCGACGAACAGCGGCTGGCGACCTATGAGTTCCTGCACGCCACCTTCGGCGAGTATCTGGCCGCCCGGCTCACCGTCCACCTGGTCCACGGGCTGCTCGCCCAGCGCCCCGCGCTCGCGGTCGGCCGGCCCGCCGTCGACGACGATCTGCTGTACGTGCTGCTGTCGTACGCGCCCCTCTCCTCCCGCCAGATCCTCCGCTTCGCGCACGCCCGGGTGAGCGCCCTGCCCGAGGAGGACCGGGACCGGCTGGGCGAGCTGCTGCGGACCGTGCTCGCCGCGCACGGCCACCGTACCGAGCACCGGTTCGCCGGCTACCGGCCCGCGGTGCGGACCACCTCCGCCCGGCACGGGCTCTACTCCGCCAATGTGCTGATCCTGACCGTGCTGATGACCGGGGGAGTGCGGGCGAGCGAGCTGTTCCCCGGCGAGGAGGACCCCGCCACCGCCTGGAACCGCCATGTGCTCCAGTGGCGTTCGGCCCTCTCCGAACCGGACTGGATGGACTTCGTGGCCGTCCTGGAGGTCAGCCGCACCTGGGACGGCGGGCGCCGGGACCTCACCGTCCGCCGCTCCACCGTCAGCATCGTCTCGGCCGAGCCCGTGGACACCTACTGGCTCTTCGACCGCCCGCCCGGCCATGAGGACCGCCGCCGCCGGGTGAGCTGGAACCGCAGTTACGGGGGGCTGGTCGCGCACCGGCTCGCCATGTCCGGCGACCCCCATGACGCCGTGGTGCTGCACGCCCTGGCCCCGTTCTTCATGTGGCTGCCCCCGGCCGTCACCCGCTTCGTCGGCACCCCCGCCGGGGTCGGCTCCGTCGCCCACGGGCTGCTCTCCCTCTGGCTGGCGGGCGGACTCGGCGCCCCCGACGGAGAACTCTCCGTGCAGTACGAGCACTGCGCCGCCTTCATGGCCCCCTGGAGCGGGCTGGACGAGGAGAGCCTCTCCGCCGTCGCCCAGCTGGTCTTCGGACAGCTGATCGGCGATGTGCGCCGGCTGCCGGCCCGGGTGGTGCGCCAGGTGCTCTCCACCCCGGCGTCGGAGTCGCTGGAGCCGGTCTGCTGGGAGCTGCGGGCGCGGGCGGCGCTGGCGGCCCTCGGCCCGCACGGCGCCGACGGCGGGGTACGGGCCTGCGCCCGGGACGCCCTGGTACTGCTGGCGAACCGGGCGCCGCTGCGGCTGCTCACCCTGTGCACCCAGCAGCCCGGTACCCCCGCGGCGGCCGAGGCGCTGCGCTCCGCCGTGGCGGGGGTGCTGGAGACCGTACCGGCCGACGGGCAGCTCGCCGCCGTGCCACCGGAGCTGCTGCGCCGGGCGCGGGCCTTCGTACAGGAGCCGGAGTGAGTCCCACCCCGGATCCCTGCCCCACCCCGGCCCCGGTCCTTGCCCTGGCCCGGCCGGTGCGGGTCAGCCCAGGTCGAAGAGGTTGGGCAGCCCCAGCCGCAGCCGGACCCGGTCGTGCCGCTTGGCCGCCTCCAGCTCCGGGGGCCGGAAGAGCGGGGTGATCACACATCGCCGCGCCGTCGACCCCACCCGGTCCAGCAGACCGTTGACGGCCGCCCGCGCCGAGGCGTTGGCCCCCTCCATGGTCGCCAGGTCGATGTCGACGGAGACATAGTCCCCGGCGAGGAAGAAGTTGGGCACGGCGGTCACCGCCTGCGGGCGGTTGCGCCGGGTGCCGACCGGGTGGACCAGCAGCTCGTCCTCGTTCACCGGGTTGCCGGTACCGAGCCCGCTGACCCCCGGGTCCAGGAACCACGAGTGGAGCGCCCCGTCCTTGAGACGGACCCGCCCGGTGTCGTTGAGCGCCGCCTTGAGCTGCGCCCACACCTCGCGGGCCACCTGCTCGGGGGTGCACCGCTTGGCGGTACGCCCGTACAGCATCCCCGGTCGGTCCCACTCGGAGATGTCCACCGAGAGGCAGTCCACCACCGAGCCGTCCCCGAAGTCCGCCGTGAAGTCATGGCCGGGCCAGTGCCCGGCCTGCTGGATCCCGGTCAGCGACCAGGGTGAGTCCACGCAGTTGAAGTGGCCGTTCACCAGCGGGGCCCGCTCGGTCAGATAGAACTGGATCCCGGTCATCCAGTCGGTGCGCAGCCGGTCGCAGCGGCCGAGCTGGGGATCGGCGGCGCGCAGCGCGGCACCCCAGGTGCGGCGGGCGTGTTCCACCGGCATGGCCTGCACATAGTGGTCGGCGGTGATGGTGCGGCGGGCCCCGGCCGGGTCCTCGGCCACGATGCCGGTGACCCGCCCGGAGCCGTACGCGATCTCCCGTACCGTCCAGCCGATCCGGAACCCGACCCCCAGCGAGGTGAGATGGTCCACCCAGGGGTCGATCCAGGCCTCGTTGGTGGGGGCGTTGAGGATCCGGTCCACGGGGCCGTCGGCGCCCCGGCCGAGCCCGTTGAGGATCAGGGCCTCCATCAGGGTCGCCACGGTGCGGGTGCTGGCCTCCTCCGCCTTGGTGGCGACGAGGTTGCGGGTCACGCCGATGGCGAGCAGCCGCTGGTAGTCGGTGCTCATCCGGGCGGCACCGGTGAAGTCCCACCAGGTGCGGTCCTCCCAGGGGCCGTCCCGGCGCTCGTCGCAGCTGGTGAGGAAGACCAGCATGCGGTTGACGAAGTGGGCCGACTCCCAGGCGGGAATGGCGGCGAGGGTCTCGACCAGGGCGGTGAGGGCGCGGCGCAGATCGTCCAGGGTGAGATCGGGGGGCTGATGGCCGGGCCAGGGCAGCGGGAAGCGCAGATCCTCCTTGCCGGTGCGGGCCATGACCATCTCGGGCGGGGCCACCAGGTTGTCCCAGACGCCCCGGGGGTTGCCGGGGAAGGGGATGCGCCGCAGGGTGTCGGGGAGGTTGTGGTAGATGCCGGGGAAGAAGCGGAAGCCGTGTTCCGCGGGGAGTTCGGCGCGCCCGCCGCGCCCGCTGCCGGGGACGCCCATGCTGCGGGCCTTGCCGCCGAGGGCACGGCGCTCGTAGACGGTGACGGCGAAGCCGCGTTCGGCCAGCTCATGGGCGGCGGTCAGACCGGCGACCCCGCCGCCGAGCACGGCCACGGTGACCAGGGCCGCCGCCGTGGACCGTCCGCCGCCCGGGGCCGGTGCCGTCGCGGCGACGGCGGGCGGCGCGGCCGATCCGGCGGCCACCGCACCCCCGGCCGCCGCGGCCCCGGCCACGAAGGTGCGCCGTGTGCTGCCCGATGCTTCCATCCCCACCCCTTACCGTCGGTAACTCGGCGTGTACGGCGCAGGAGCATACGGAGGTCTCCCCGGTCACGGAAGGCACCGGGCGACCCATTCGTCCAATGGCCGAGAATGGCTGTATGGCCCGACGCAGCTCCCCCCGCCCCCGGCGCTCATCCGCCGCACCCGCCCCCGCCGCCCTCACCGCCGAGGCGCCCTGTCCCTGCGGTCTGCCCTTCGCCTACGGCGTCTGCTGCGGGCGCTGTCACGCGGGGGAGAACGCGGCGACCGCCGAGGCGCTGATGCGCTCCCGCTACAGCGCCTTCGTCGCCGGGGACACCGCCTATCTGCTGCGGACCTGGCACCCCGCGACCCGCCCCCCGGCGCTGGAGCTGGACCCGGCGATGCGCTGGAGCGGTCTGGAGATCGTGGCCACCGAGGACGGTACCGCCTTCCACACCACCGGGACCGTCACCTTCCGCGCCCGCTACCGCCACCACGGCCAGCGCGGCGAGCTGTATGAGCGCAGCACCTTCGAGCGGGTCGGCGGGGCCTGGGTCTATGTGGACGGCACCTTCCTGGAGTGACGGGCCGGGAGGGACGGGCCCGCCCAGGGCGCACCGGGGCTTCGCGGTGTGCCCGGCGTGCGCCCCCGGATGCGCCCACCGGGAGCGGTCCGGCGGCCGCGGACCCTGGCCGCGCCCGCCCATCGCTCCGACGATGCGGGGCAGGGTCCCCACCGTCCGGCGGGGGCCGGCCGTGGATCGGGGAGGCTCCCATGGGCGCTGCACACGACCGAACGGACAGGGGCAGGGGCAGAGGCGGTACGGGCGCGAGAAGAGCGTCGGCGGGGGCGGTCGCCGTCGCGCTCTGCGCACTGCTGGCGCTGGGGACGGGCCCGGCCCGGGGCGCGGGCGGGGACACCGCTCCCGCCGGGTCGGCCGCCTCCTCCGTACGGCCCGCCGTCGTTCCGGCGTCACCCGGCGCCGTCCGGGAACTGGCCCGGCTCCAGCGGCGGATCGCCGACCATGTCACCACGCACGGCTCCGTGTACACCTTCGCCAGCTATCTCGACACCACCGGGCGCATCGTCCTGGAGTCCGACGCCCCGCCGCGCGTGGTCCGGGCCGTGACCGGCCGGAGCGCCACCGCCACCCTGCCGGGCACCCCGGTGGCCAGAGCCTCCGGCGGGAGCGGGCCCGCCGCGTTCCACCGGCGCAACGACGACGCCCCGTTCGACGGCGGCGCCGGTATCCGCACCCTGCCCAGTGGGCCCTGCTCCCTCGGTATCGCGGTGCGGGGCGGCTCGGGACAGGTCGTCAGCACCGCCTCCGCGGCCTGTCACACCGGGTCGCCCGTGGTGACCGAGACCGGCCTCACCGTCGGCGGTCTGGCCTACCGCAACACGGAACTGGACGTCGCGTTGATCGCGGGCCAGTCCTACAGCGGCCGGATCTACACCGGGAACGTCGTCAGCACCACCACCACACCGGTGCTCTCGGCGGGCGCCGCCGCCCTGGGGGAGAGGGACATCTGCTTCAGCGGCCGGACCTCGGGCGAGCAGTGCGGGCACGCGGTGATCAGCACCAGCGCCCAGCTGTGCTACGCGCGCTGCTGGGGGCCGCTGGTCGTGATCCGCGGCGGCGCCGTCCTTCCGCAGCAGGGCGACTGGGGCGGCCCCGTCTACAAGAAGGAGGCCGCCGGGGCCCATGTGCGCGGACAGGTCTTCGCGACCAGCGGCGGTTCCTGCTACCTCACGTCCTGGCCGCGGATCTCGGCCACCGTGGGGGTCTCCATCGTGACCGGATGACGGCCCGGTCCGTCGGGCGAAGGGCGCTCAGTGGCCCCGGCGGGCCCCGATGACCAGCTGCGGGTGGTGGGCCGCCAGGATCTTGTTGGCGCGGGCCAGATGGGAGAGGGCGTACTCCCGGTCGGCACGGTCGTCGTCGCAGAGCGGCCCCCGGTAGCGGTGCACCTCGCGTACGGCGCACTCCGCCTCGATCTCCGCCCGCAGCACCCGCTCCGGCATACAGGCGCCGATGAGCACGGCCACCCGGTCCGGGATCGGCACGGGGACAAGAGGCGAGGGGATCACGGCACGGGCCCTTCTCTGGTGCGGCTCCTACCCCTCCATACACGCCCGGACGGCTCCGCGTTCGATGGAGTCGATGGAGGGAACGGTTCTCTGGTGCGGCGTCCCGGCGCGCGCACCGCGC
This sequence comes from Streptomyces sp. NPDC000594, assembly GCF_040299965.1. Classification (NCBI taxonomy): domain Bacteria; kingdom Bacillati; phylum Actinomycetota; class Actinomycetes; order Kitasatosporales; family Streptomycetaceae; genus Streptomyces; species Streptomyces sp. NPDC000594. Next base: position 305,116 of record NZ_JBEPCY010000005.1, read on the forward strand.
CCGCCCCGCCATGCCGTCCCGAGGCGGCACGGCGGCCCACTTTACGCGAGCCGTCCCCTTCTCCCCGAATCGATCACATCGCGGCTTGTCACCAACCGGGTACCAGTGGTAAGGGTGCCAGGCTGAGGCCGGTGTCAGCGCGGTCCCCGCAGCCGTTTCGCCCGCAGCACCACCTCGATCGCGAACCGCCGCTCCGCGTCCCGCAGCCGGTCACCCAGGATCGTGTCCAGATTCCGCATCCGGTAGCGCACCGTCTGCGGATGGACATCGAGCAGCGCCCCCATCCGCGCCGCCGTCCCCCGGGTGTCCAGCCAGATCCGCAGGGTGTCGATGAGCCGGTCCCGCCGGGACGGGGTGAGCGCGGCGAGCGGGGCCAGCTCCCGGCGGGCCAGCTGGTCGAGGAGCCCGGGGTCGGAGAGGAGCCAGAGCGGGACCAGATGGTCCGCGCCGAAGACCAGCGGGCCGTCCGCGACCACCCCCAGGTCCACCAGCTCCAGGGTCCGCCGCGCCCAGCGGACCGAGTCATGGGCGTCGGCGGTGGGGACCGTCAGCCCGACCGCCGCACGGGTGCCGAAGAGGGCCCGGTCCAGCATCCGCCGCCGCTCCCCCTCCACCGGGCCGGGGATCAGCAGATGCGGCTGGGGGTCGCCCAGGTCGGCCAGCACATCGGGGTCCAGATCCGCCGGCTCCAGCACCGCCGGGGAGCGCAGCGCCACCAGGGTGACCTCCTCCGGCAGCGGCCACGCCGCCTGGTCGGCCAGCTCGGCGACGGCGGCGCGCGGCACCGGCGGCCCCGCGAGCAGCAGATGCAGCAGCCGTCTGCGGAGGATCTGGTGCTGCTCCCCGGAGCGGGCCCGCACCTCCAGATAGCCCTCGCGGGAGAGCGACTCCAACTCGTCGACATAGGCGAAGAGCGCGTCGGCGAAGGTGAGCATCATGGTGGGGGAGAGGTCATAGCTGCGGCCCACCTTCTTGGCCCGGCGCAGCGCCACCCGCGCGCCCAGCCGGTAGGCCCCCTGGAGACTGTCGAGGGTGCGCCCCTCGTACGCCTCGTACCGGCCGAATCTGCGGCACATCTCGTCACGGAGGGTGGAGGGCGCGGACGGCTCGGCGACCTGGTCCACAAAGACCGAGATGCTCTGTTCCACTCCTACCCGGATGCCATGCCCGAAGGGCCCGTTGAGCAGCCGCGCGTACTCCGGATAGGCGCGGGTGACCTCGATTCCGATTTCCTTGATCAGGCTCGGCAGTTCGGGCCGGATGATCGCGGCGAACTCCTGTGGCAGCGGTCCCAGCGATTCCCCGGTGTCGGACGGGCCGACCATTCCCGGCATGACTGCCTCCCCTCGCTCCGGCAGGTGGACCCGGCAGGTGAACATAGACCAAGGCCGGGTCCGGGGAACACCACTTGGGGCGGCATGGTCGGCAAGGGCCAAGAAATGCTCTCCCGGGAACGGGGACCCCGGTGCGCCCCGGTCCGGGAAAAGGATCCAAGGGGCCTAAGGCCGGTCGATTCGGATCATTCCACAGGGGGATTTCCGGCCACTCCTCGCCCGGGGAACGATCCGGCGGAGGTGACCCCGCGTGGTCCCCGTCCGCCGGGGCGCCGACGGTACCGGAGGCGGGCGGCGGCCCGCCCGCTGTCCGGGAAGCGCCGCCCGGCCGTATGCGGTGGCACTGTCCGGGCGTGACAGCCACCGTTCCTCCCTTGCCCCGGGAAACCCGCCGAGAAAGCGGAATTACGCACCTGGTGACAAGCGACGCCAGGGGAGCGCTCATCCCGGGACGAGGAAAAAATCTCCTCCGGAGAATCATGAACAACGGGATTGTGCGCCATGTTTCCCGCAAGTAACGTCTGGCGGCACCACCGATCCTGGATGGCCGATTCCCGACAAAAGCATTCGACGGGATTCGGTCGTGCCGCGAACCGCCGCGCTCCCTCCCCCCACATCGCGGTGGAACGTGTCGCCAACAGTGCGGCTCACCGACGAATTCGGAGGACCCTCCCGTGCGAAACCCCATCGCCAAGGCCGCGTTAGCCCTCACCGGCGCCACCGCCGCCCTCGCCCTCTCCGCCGCCCCGGCGCTGGCGGCCCCCACGACCTGGACGGTCGGCCCGACCAGCCCGGTCGGCTTCGCCGCCACCTCCACCAATACCGTCCTCAGCCTCAACGGCATCCCCGTCACCTGTCCGACCGCCACCGCCGGCGGCTCGCTCTTCAACGCCACCGGCAACCCCGCCCATGTCGGCAACATCACCGCCGCCGCCTTCGGCAGCACCGCCCGGCCCTGCACCAGCCCGCTCGGCCCGGTACGGCCGATCACCCGGGTGGTCCCGCCGTGGCGGCTCATGGCGACCAACTACACCCCCGCCACCACGACCACCACCGGCTTCATCACCGGGATCAACGCCCAACTGACCGTGCTGACCTGCACCTTCGATGTGGTGGGACAGGTCCATGTGACCTATCGCAACTCCACCGGAATCCTGTCGGTGTCCAACAACGCCACCCGCCAGCTGACCGTCGCCAACGCCAGCGCGGGCTGTGCGGGCATCACCGCCAACGGTGACCACCCGACCTTCACCGGCAGCTACCGGGTGATCGGCCCGGTCGGCGGCACCACCAGCCCGACGATCGTCGGCGTCTGATCCAGACCGGTCCACGACGACCGGCCGAGGGGACCGCACGGCGGAGGCACCGCCGTGCGGTCCCCGACGGGCGGGCGGACGGACCGACGAAGGGGGAGTGGGACGTGCGGACGGTACGCGGCCCGGGTGCGGCGGGCGGCTCCCGGAGGGCGGTACGGGGCGCCCTGGCCACGGCGACGGTACTGCTCGCCGGGGTGATCCCGGGCGCGCGCGCCGACGGCCGGGACGACGGCCCGGTGCGGTACGACACCACCGCCGCCCACCGCTGCTCCCTGCCGTCGGGGGAGCGGTCCGCGACGGTACGGGTCCGGGCCGCCCTGCCCGCCTCGGTCCGCCCGGGGGAGAGCGTCCGGCCCACCGGCGTCCGGGTGACCGTCGTCCTGCCGGCGGCGGTACGGGAGGAACTCGCCGCCCGGAAGGCGGTGACGGTCGGGGCCCGGGGCGCCCTCGCGGTCACGGTGGCCCAGGGCGGCCGGCGCGCCGAGGCGGTCTGGACGGGCACCACCGGGGCCCCGGTACGGATCGGCGGCGCGGCCCCCGGACCGGCCCCCGGCCCGGAGGGACCCCCGGGTACCCCGCCCCCCGCACCACCCGCGACCCCGGAACCGCCCCTGTCCGCGACCCCGAACCCGTCCGGGCACCCGGCCATCCCGCCCTCCGGGGCGCCCGGCGCCGGGGCCCCGGCGGAGCAGCCCACCGCCACCGCGACCCCGTCCGGCGGCGGCCCGCTGGAGTTGACCCTCACCGGCCCCGTCCCCGCCGTCACCCCCGCCACCGGCGGCGATCTCACCCTCACCCCCGGCGGGCTCACCCTCGACCTCACCCCGTACACCGCCGACGGCACCCCCGCCCGGCCGCCCCGTACCCCGGTGGAGTGCACTCCGCGCGAACCCGGCGTCCCCCTCGCCACCGTGCGGGTCCCCGGTGACCCCGGCAGCCCCGGCGCCCCGGTCGGCCCGGTCGGCCCGGTCGGCCCGGTCGGCCCGGGAGACGGCGGCGCGTCCGCCGGACCGGACCGGGGGCCCGCCGACCGCCGCGCCCCCGTCATCGAACCCCTGCCCGGCGCCGCCGCGGCCCGCCCGCCCCGCTGTGTCGGCGACTCCGTCAACGAGTTCGCGATGGTCGCCTTTGTCACCGGCTACTCCAATGTCGACAAGCTCGACGGCGCCGCCCGGCTCCCCGTCGCCTGCGCCCAACTCGTCGATGTCTCCAAGGGGTTCGTCACCAAGCCGGACGGACTCCATCTCATCCAGCACGCCACCGGGGAACTCGACTACCGGGGCAAGCGCGTGATGCCCCCCGCCAAGGCCACCTTCCTCACCTACGGCGCCGTCCCCACCACCGCCACCATGGAGATCAGCCAGCTGAGGACGATGACCATCGACTCGGACATCCATCTCGCCACATCGACCGGGATCACCCTGGTCCGGGTGGCGCTCTCGCTGCGCCTGTACGACGTCCGCGTCAACGGAGTCCCCCTCGACGTCGGCAGGAACTGCCGCACCCGGGGCCCCCTCTACTCGGCCGACCCCGACCCCGCGCGGAACCAGCGCGGCCATGTCGTCCTCACCGGACGGCTCAAGGGGCCCGGCAACGGCTATCAGCTGGTCACCGGGGGAGTGCTCGACGGCACCGCGACCATCCCCCCGTTCACCGGCTGCGGTGTCGGCGAGGATCTCGACCCCCTGTTCACCGCCGCGGTCTCCGGCCCCGGCAACTACCTCAAACAGGTCCAGGGCGCGCCCTGCGCCTCCGGCAACCCCCGGCCCGACCCCGAGTACTGCACCCCCGGCCATGAACCCGTCAAGGTGCCCCGGCCCGAACGCTGAGCCAGGGCCGCCGCCGCACCGGGCGGAACCGACACGATCGAGGGACACCATGAGACTCGCCATCCCACGGCACCCGGCCGCCCGCCGGGCCCGTACCACCCTGCTCGCCGCTCTCACCGCGGCCCTGACCGCACTCCCCCTCGCCGTCGCCGCCCCCGCGGGCGCCGCCCCCCGGGCCGCGGACCGGCTGGGCGGCGACTGGGCCCCCTTCGCCCGCTGTCCCGTCGACGCGCCCGCCATGCTCGCCGCCGACGGCGAGGAGACCATCGCCACCTGTATCTCCTCCGTCTCGCCCGGCGGCTCCATCACCCTCGGCCGGACCACCGCCCGGACCGGCGCCAACGACCTCCAGTTCGGGGTGGTGCACAACACCACCACCGGCACCTCCACCGTCGTACCCCCCGAGGGCGGCGCGATCGTCGGCGCCCCCACCGAGATCCCCGGCGGGCTCCTCGGACTGATGTGCCCCGGCAGTATCCCCGTCGTCACCGAGATCTGCCGGCTGCTCACCGACAACACCCTCAACCGGGTCACCGCCACCGTCGAATCCGCCGGCACCCCCAGCCACTTCGACCTCGCCGCCGGACTCTCCACCGGACGGCCCATCGTCAGCCTGCCGGTCCGGATCCGCCTCCAGAACCCGTTCCTCGGCTCCCAGTGCTTCATCGGCTCCGCCGCCGACCCGATCGTGCTGCGCCCCCGGAACACCACCGCCCCCGCCTTCGCCGTCCAGCGCTTCCGGGGCGACGGCACCCGCGACGACGAGGGCGACATGCTGCGCTTCGCCCTCACCGGCAACACCCAGGGCGACAGCACCTTCGCCGTCCCCCGCGCCCGGGGCTGCGGAGTGCTCGGCGTCCTCAACGGCGCCATCGATCTGAAGACCGGACTGCCCTCACCCGCGGGCCGCAACAACCTGGTGCTCAACGACGCCGCCACCTACAGCGGCGGACTCACCGCCCCCGGTATGTACCTCCCGGACGCGGGCAAGCAGCTCGCCCGCTTCCGCCACTCCGCCGTGCTGCCGTAGGGCCGCGAAGCCGCGAAGCCGTCGAGGGCCGAGCGACCGTCCTTCTCCATCAGCGCAGCGCGGAAGGGTGCCATGGGAATCGAAGTGGTCGTCGAAGGGCTCACCAAGTCCTTCGGCCGGCAGAACATCTGGCAGGACGTCAGCCTCACCCTGCCCGCCGGGGAGGTCAGTGTGATGCTCGGCCCCTCCGGCACCGGGAAGACCGTCTTCCTCAAGTCGGTCATCGGGCTGCTCAAGCCCGAACACGGCCGGGTCCTCATCGACGGCGTCGACATGGTGGGCGGCACCGAGCGGGAGATCTACGAGACCCGCAAGGTCTTCGGGCTGATGTTCCAGGACGGCGCCCTCTTCGGCTCCATGACCCTCTTCGACAACATCGCCTTCCCGCTGCGCGAACACACCCGCAAGAAGGAGACGGAGATCCGCCGGACCGTCCTGGAACGGATGGAGATGGTCGGCCTGATCGGCGCCGAGGAGAAACTCCCCGGCGAGATCTCCGGCGGTATGCGCAAACGGGCCGGGCTCGCCCGCGCGCTCGTCCTCGACCCGCAGATCATCCTCTGCGACGAACCCGACTCCGGGCTCGACCCGGTCCGTACCGCCTACCTCTCCCAGCTGCTGATCGACCTCAACGCCCAGATCGACGCCACCATGCTCATCGTCACCCACAACCTCGACATCGCGGCCACCGTCCCCGACAACATGGGCATGCTCTTCCGCCGCAGGCTGGTCACCTTCGGCCCCCGGGAGGTGCTGCTCACCAGCGAGGAGCCGGTGGTGGCCCAGTTCCTCGGCGGACGCCGGGAGGGCCCGATCGGGATGTCGGAGGAGAAGGACGCGGCCACCCTCGCCAAGGAGCCGCGCACCCCGCCCCCGGCGCCCCGCCCGCTCGTCCCCCAGCTGGAACCCTCCCCCGGACTGCCGGAACGCCGGGCGGTGGGGCGGCGCCGCAACCGGGTCCTCGGCCTGCTGGACACCCTGCCCGAGGCCGCGCGCTCCGCCATCCTGAGCAGCTACGCCCCGGCGGGCGGTGGGGCGGCCCGATGACCGTACCCCCGACCGGCCCCGGCCCGGCTGCCCCCGAGCCCGTACCGCCGGCTCCCGAGCCCGTACCGCAGACACCGCGCGTACCGAAAACGCCACCTGCCCCTGAGTCACCGCCCGCCCCCGGGGCCCCGCCCACCGGTCCCCGGCCGCCGCTGCGCGCCCTCGCGCCGCTGCGCGCGACGGGGCACTTCTTCGCCTTCACCGCCGAGGTCACCCGGGCGGTCTTCCGCCGCCCCTTCCAGTTCCGCGAGTTCATCGAGCAGTTCTGGTTCATCGCCAGTGTCACCATCCTCCCCGCCGCCCTGGTGTCGATCCCATTCGGCGCGGTGATCGCCCTTCAGGTCGGCTCGCTCACCCAGCAGCTGGGCGCCCAGTCCTTCACCGGCGGTGCCAGTGTCCTCGCCGTCATCCAGCAGGCCAGCCCGCTGATCGTCGCCCTGCTGATCGCGGGCGCGGGCGGCTCCGCGATCTGTGCCGACCTCGGCTCGCGCACCATCCGCGAGGAACTGGACGCGATGGAGGTCATGGGCGTCTCGCCCGTCCAGCGGCTGGTGGTCCCCCGGGTGCTGGCGACCATGCTGGTCGCCTTCCTGCTCAACGGCATGATCTCGGTCGTCGGCACCCTCGGCGGCTACTTCTTCAATGTGATCATGCAGGGCGGCACCCCCGGCGCCTATCTCGCCAGCTTCTCCGCCCTCGCCCAGCTCCCCGACCTCTACATCAGCGAATTCAAGGCCCTGGTCTTCGGCTTCATCGCCGGGATCGTCGCCGCCCACCGGGGACTGAACCCGCGCGGCGGCCCCAAGGGCGTCGGGGACGCCGTCAACCAGTCCGTGGTCATCACCTTTCTGCTGCTCTTCTTCGTCAATATGGTCATCACGGCGATCTATCTCCAGGTCGTCCCCCCGAAGGGGGGCTGACCGATGGCCCGTCTCCCGCTCGGCTGGCTGGACCGCTCCGGCGACCAGCTCCTCTTCTATCTGCGGGCGCTCCTCTGGATCCCCCGCACCCTGCGCCGCTATCTCCGGGAGGTGCAGCGGCTCCTCGCCGAGGTCGCCTTCGGCAGCGGCGGCCTCGGCGTCATCGGCGGCACCATCGGGGTGATGGTCGCCATGACCCTCTTCACCGGCACCGTCGTCGGTCTCCAGGGGTACGCGGCCCTCAACCAGATCGGCACCTCCGCCTTCACCGGCTTTGTCTCCGCCTACTTCAACACCCGCGAGATCGCCCCCCTGGTCGCCGGGCTCGCCCTCTCCGCCACCGTCGGCGCGGGGTTCACCGCCCAGCTCGGTGCCATGCGCATCAACGAGGAGATCGACGCCCTGGAGGCGATGGGCGTACGGTCCCTGCCCTATCTCGTCACCACCCGGATCATCGCCGGGGTCGTCGCCATCGTCCCGCTCTATGTCATCGGGCTGCTCAGCTCGTATCTCTCCGCCCGCTGGATCACCGTCGTCCTCAACGGCCAGTCGACCGGCACCTATGACCACTACTTCCAGCTCTTCCTCTCCCCGGACGACGTCCTGCTCTCCGTCCTCAAGGTGCTGATCTTCAGCGTGATGGTGATCCTCGCCCACTGCTACTACGGCTTCCGCGCCGAGGGCGGCCCGGCCGGGGTGGGCGTCGCCGTCGGCCGCTCCGTACGGAACGCGATCGTCCTCATCAGCGTCACCGACTTCTTCCTCTCCCTGGCGATCTGGGGCGCCACCACGACCGTGAAGGTGGCCGGATGAACCCCGTCGCACTCCGCCGCCGGCTCGCCGGGGTCGTCTTCCTGCTCGTCCCCGCCCTGCTGGTGTGGCTCTCCGTCGCCGTGTACGAGAAGGAGTTCAGCGACGATGTGACCGTCACCCTGCGCACCGGCTCCGTCGGCAACGAGATGCACCCCGGCGCCGAGGTCAAGATGCGCGGTGTGGTCGTCGGCACCGTCCGCGAGATCCGCGCCGACGGCGACGGCGCCCGGCTCACCCTCGCCCTCCACCCCGGCACCCTCCACCGCATCCCCGCCGACACCACCGCCCAGATGCTGCCCACCACCCTCTTCGGACAGCGGTTCGTCGCCCTCGTACCCCCCGAGGGCACCCCGCCCGGCCCACCGGCGCGACCCCTGCGGGCGGGCGCCACCATCCCCCAGGACCGCTCCCGCAACGCCATCGAACTGGAACAGGTCCTCGACCATCTGCTGCCGCTGCTGACCGCCGTGAAACCGGAGAAGCTGTCGGCCACCCTCACCGCCGTCTCCCGGGCCCTCGACGGACGCGGCGCCACCCTCGGCGCCACCCTGGTCACCCTCGACGGCCATCTGAGCCGGCTCAACCCCCATCTTCCCGTCCTCAACCGGGACATCGCCCGGCTGGTCGAGGTCGGCCGGGCCTACGCCGACACCGCGCCCGACCTCGTCCGGGCCCTCAGCGACTTCACCACCACCAGCTCCACCCTCGCCGAGGAACGCGCGGGGCTGGACGACGTCTACGCCACCACCACCGCCACCGCCCAGCGGGTCACCGCCTTCCTGCGGCGCAACAAGGAGCATCTGATCCGCCTCGCCGACATCAGCCGGCCCACCCTGGAACGCCTCGCCCGGCACGCCCCCGCCTTCCCCTGCACCCTGCGCACCCTCGCCGGATTCGTCCCCGCGATGGACAAGGCGCTCGGCAAGGGCACCGGCAGGCCCGGACTCCATGTCGAGGTCCTCGCCCGCCCCGACCGGGGCGCCTACCACCACCCCCGGGACCGGCCCCGGTACGGGAAGAGCGGCGGACCCCGCTGCTACTCCGTCCCCTACACCGGCCGCCCCGCCCCCGCCGCCCGCTCCGCGCCCGGACTCGGCCTGCCCAACTCACCCCAGGAGAACCGGCTGCTCAATGAATTGATGGCACCCGGGCTGCGGACCACGCCCGACGCCCTGCCCGCCTGGAGCAGCGTCCTGACCGGACCGCTCTACCGGGGAACGGAGGTGGGACTGAGGTGAGACGCCGCTCGGTCACCGCACCGCTCGTCAAGTCACTGGTCTTCATCGTGGTCACCTCGCTCGCCACCACCGTGCTCGCCCTCTCCATCGCCAACACCGGGGTCGGCGACACCGCCCCGTACCGCGCCCGCTTCACCGATGTCACCGGACTGATCCCCGGCGACAGCGTCCGGATCGCCGGGGTGAAGGTCGGCCAGGTCGACTCCGTCGCCGTCGCCGACCGGCGCGAGGCCGAGGTCCGCTTCAGCGTCGAGAAGGGCCGCGCCCTCCCCGCCTCCGTCACCGCCTCCATCAAATATCTGAACATGGTCGGCCAGCGCTACATCGACCTCGACCGGGGCCCCGGACCCGTCGGTGCCACCCTCCCCGCCGGGGGCACCATCCCCCGGGAGCGCACCACCCCCGCCCTCGACCTCACCCAGCTCTTCAACGGCTTCCAGCCGCTCTTCGACGGACTCGACCCGAAGCAGATCAACGACCTGGCCGGATCGATCGTCAAGGTGCTCCAGGGCGACGGCGGCACCGTCGACAGCCTGCTGGCGCACATCGGCTCCCTCACCAGCGCCGTCGCCGCCAAGGACAAGGTCGTCGGAGAGGTCATCACCCATCTCGACACCGTCCTCACCACCGTCAACGAACGCGAGAAGGGCTTCAACGACCTCATCGTGACCCTGCGCCGGCTGGTCACCGGACTCGCCGCCGACCGCGCACCCCTCGGCGAGGCCACCGAGGCCATGGGCGACCTCACCACCGTCACCGCCGGACTCCTCACCGAGGGCAGGGCCCCGCTCCGCCGGGACATCCGCGAACTGGGCCGCCTCACCCGGCAGCTCGCCGCCGGGCGCCCCGCCGTCGAGAACTTCCTGCGCCGCACCCCGCAGAAGATGCGGGCGGTCGCGGCCCTCGCCTCCTACGGCTCCTGGCTCAACCTCTACCAGTGCGAGCTGAGGGTCTCCGGAGTCACCGCCGAGGGCGGCGGCCCGCCTCCCACCGGCATCACCGTCACCAGCCCGAGGTGCCGAGGATGACAGAGCCCACCCAACCGCCCGCCCCGGGCTCCTTCCGCGCCCGCCTCCGGGCCCTGGCTTCGGCCGCCCCCCGGCCCCCGGCATGGCTGCGCCGCCCCGTACGGGAACGCAATCCCGTCACCGTCGGCCTCGTCGGGCTGCTGCTGCTCGCCCTGCTCGGCATCGGCGCCTACCACGTCGACGCCCTCGGCGGCGGCACCACCTACACCGCCGACTTCACCGAGGCCGCCGGGCTCACCGAGGGCGACGAGGTCCGGATCGCCGGGGTCACGGTCGGCGAGGTCACCTCCGTCGGCCTCCACCACGGCCGGGTCCGGGTCCGCTTCCGGGCCGAGGACGCCTGGATCGGCGACGCCAGCACCGCCGCCATCGCCATCAAGACCCTGCTCGGCGAGAAGTACCTCGCCGTCGACCCCCTCGGCACCCGCGCCCAGAACCCCTCCAGCGCCATCCCCACCTCCCGCACCACCTCCCCGTACGACGTCACCCAGGCCTTCACCGACCTCGGCGAGACCATCGGCGAGATCGACACCGCCCAGCTCGCCCGGAGCTTCGACGTCCTCTCCGACACCTTCGAGGACTCCGCGCCGGATGTCCGTTCCGCCGCCCGGGGGCTCGCCGCGCTCTCCCGTACCGTCTCCCGGCGCGACACCCAGCTCGCCGGACTCCTCGCCGAGAGCAGAAGGCTCACCCGCACCCTCGCCGGACAGGAGGACAACGTCGAGGCCCTGCTGAAGGACGGCACCCTCCTCCTGGACGAGATCCGCGCCCGCCGGGACGCCATCCACCGGCTCCTCACCGGGACGCGCGCCCTCGGCGCGGAGCTGAGCGGCGTCGTCCGCGACAACCGCGATCAGCTCGGACCCACCCTCGCCTCGCTGCGCCGGGTCACCGATGTCCTGGTCCGCAACCAGGAGAGCCTGGAGGAGGCGCTCCGGCTCGCCGGACCGTACTACCGGCTCGTCAACAACCTCATCGGCAACGGGCGCTGGTTCGACGTCTATGTCTGCGGACTGATCCCCCCGGAGTATCTGCCGTCCGGCGCACCCCCGGGCCGGCCCTGTGAGCCACCCCGGCCCGGCACCCGAGGAGGCGGGCGATGATCACCTTCCGCTCACTGTCGCCGATCTCCGCCCTGCGCGCGCTGCCGCCGCCGGCCCTGCTGCGCGCGCTGCCGCCGAACCGCCGTCGTGCCCTGGCCGCCGCCGTCGCGCTCATCGTCCTCGCCGCCGCCGGGATCTGGGCCACCCAGGCCCTCGAACGGGCCCGCGCCACCCGGATCACGGCCTACTTCACCCGGGCCACCGGTGTGTACGAGGGGTCCGACCTGCGGATCCTCGGCGTCCGCGCGGGCACCGTGGACGCCGTGGAACCGGTCGGCGAACAGGTCAGGGTCACCCTGCTGGTGGACGAGGGCATCGCGGTCCCGCGCGGCGCCCAGGCCGTCGTCGTCGCGCCCAGCGTCGTCGCCGACCGCTATATCCAGCTCACCCCCGCGTACACCCGGGGCCCCCGGCTGCGTGACGGCGCCGTGCTCCCCGCCGAGCGCAACGCGCTGCCCCTGGAGGTCGACCAGCTCTACGCCTCCCTCACCGAACTCGCCACCGCCCTCGGGCCCCGGGGCGCCAACCAGGACGGCGCCCTCACCCGCCTCCTGGACACCGGGGCGCGCAACCTCCGGGGCAACGGCAGGGCGATCGGCGACTCCATCGACCGGTTCGCCCAGGCCGCCCGCACCCTCGACCGCAGCAGTGGCGATCTCTTCGCCACCCTGGAGCACCTCCAGACCTTCACCACGATGCTCAAGAAGAACGACCCCACGGTGGTCCGGGCCGAGCGGCAGCTCGCCGCCGTCACCGGCTTCCTCGCCGAGGACAAGGAGAACCTCGCCGCCGCACTCCGTGAACTCGGCGGCGCCCTGCGGCAGGTCAAGGGCTTCATCGAGGAGAACCGCACCGGGCTGAAGGAGTCCGTCGCCGATCTGGTCCCGCTCACCCGGGCCCTGGTGGACCAGCGCGACTCCCTCGCCGAGGCCCTGGACACCGTCCCGCTCGCGGCGGGGAACGCCCTGGCCGCGTACGACCCACGGGCCCGCGCGCTGCACGGCCGCGCCAATCTGCTGGAGATCGCCGACTATCCGGCCCGGTCGCGCGGCGGCGGCCGGGCCGACCGCCCACCACCGGCGGCCGGGCTGCCGCTGCCGCCCGTCGGAGCCGTCCAGGACAGCGCCGTGCAGGGCAGTGCCATCCAGGACAGAGCCGTCCGGGAGAGTGCCACCGGTCGGGCCCCGGACCGTACGCCCTCCTCCCGAAAGGGCGCGGGCCGATGAGACAGAGCTTCCGTACCGTTCCGCTTCTCGCCCTGCTCCTCGCCCTGACCGGCTGTTCCGCGCTGCCCGGCGCCGGCGGTCTGGAGCGGCTGCCGCTGCCCGGCGGGGCCGACCTCGGCCCGCACCCCTACGAGGTCACCGCCGAGTTCGCCGATGTCCTCAGCCTGGTGCCGCAGTCGGCCGTCAAGGTCAACGATGTCTCCGTCGGCCGGGTCACCCGGATCCGGCTCGACCGCGCGAACTGGTCCGCCCGGGTCACCCTCCGCATCAACGGCTCGGTCCGTCTCCCCGCCGACGCCTGGGCCCAGCTGGAGCAGTCCAGCCTCCTCGGCGAGAAGTACGTCCAGCTCACCCCGCCCCCCGCCCCCACGGCCGCCCCGGCTGCGGCCCGTACCGCTGCGACCCGTACCGCCAGGGCCCCGGCGGCGGACCGGGGCGGGCGGCTGCGCGACGGCGCCGTCATCCCGCTCGCCCGCACCAACCGCAACCCCGAGGTCGAAGAGGTCTTCGGCGCCCTCTCCCTCCTCCTCAACGGCGGTGGCATCGAACAGATCAAGAAGATCGCCACCGAGCTGAACCAGGCCGTCGGAGGCCGCGAACCCCAGATCCGCTCCGTGCTGCGACGTATCGACACCCTGGTCACCAGCCTCGACCGCAACAAGAGGAACATCACCGCCGCCCTCGACAGCGTCCACCGGCTCTCCGCCACCCTCGCCGCCCGCCGGACCGAGATCGGCCGGGTCATCGACCGCACCGCACCCGGGCTGAAGGTGCTGGAGGAGCAGCGCGGCTCCCTCCTCACCATGCTCCGCGCCCTCGACACCCTCTCCGATGTCGCCGTCGACACCATCGAACGCGGCAAGGACGACACCATCGCCGACCTCAAGGCCCTCGGACCGGTCCTCACCTCGCTCGCCGACTCCGGCCGGGCGCTGCCCGACTCCCTCCAGGCGCTGCTCACCTACCCCTTCACCGACGAGGTGCTCAAGGGTGTCAAGGGCGCCTATCTCAACGCCTACCTCCATCTGACCGCACCCCCCGGCACCGAGGTGATCCCCGCCCTCACCCCGCCCCGCCGGGCCCCGCGACCGACGGCCGGAAGCGGGTCCAGACCCCCGCTGCCGCTTCCGGCCGTCACCCCGGCCCCGGGAGGGGAGGAGCGATGATCACCCCCGCCATCCGGCTGAAGAACATCGCCTTCCTCGTCATCGCCGTGCTGGTCCTCGGCTTCACCGGCGTCCGCTACGCCGATCTCGGCCACCACATCGGGCTCCGGGACCACTACACGGTCCGGGTCCAGCTGGAGCGCACCGGCGGACTGTTCACCCACTCCAATGTCACCTACCGGGGTGTCTCCGTGGGCCGGGTCGGCCCCATCCGGCTCACCGGCGACGGTGTCGAGGCCGAGCTGCGCATCCAGGAGTCGGCCCCCCGGATCCCCGCCGACCTCGAAGCGGTCGTGGCCAACCTCTCCGCCGTCGGCGAGCAGTACATCGACCTCCGGCCGCGCGGCTCCGACGGCCCCCACCTCCGCGACGGCACCGTGATCGCCCGGGGCGACACCCGGGTCCCCGCCCCCGTCACCGATCTGCTCACCGGGATCGACGACCTCGCCTCCTCCGTCGACCTCGACGCGCTCCGTACCGTCGTGGACGAGTTCGGCACCGCCTTCGCCGGACGCGGCGACGATCTCGCCGCCCTCCTGGACAGCGGCGACGCCTTCGTCCGCGCCGCCGACCGGGCGCTGCCCGTCACCACCCGGCTGATGACCGACGGCGAGACCGTGCTGCGCACCCAGGCCGAACAGGCCGGCTCGCTGCGGTCCTTCGCCGCCGGGGCGAAGGAGCTGACCGCCGAGCTGAAGGCCTCCGACGGCGATCTGCGCCGGCTGATCGCCGCCGCCCCCGACGCCGCCGGACAGCTCACCGGTCTCCTGGACGACCTGGAACCCGAACTCGGCGTCGTGATCGCCAATCTGCTCACCCCCGCCGAGATCGCCCTCACCCGCCAGCGCGGTCTGGAGGAACTGATGGTCACCCTGCCTCCCCTGGTCTCCGCCGGGGCGACCGCCGTCACCCGGAAGGAGGGCCGCTTCGCCCTGGCGCTCACCTTCTTCGAACCACCGCCCTGCCGACGGGGGTACGAGGGCACTCCGTACCAGGACGGCGAGGACCTCAGGCCGCCGAAGCTCAACACCCGGGCCCGTTGCGCCGAGCCGCCGGTGACCGGGATCAATGTCCGGGGCAGCGCCAACGCCCCCCGGGGCGGCGCCGTCCCCCGCCCGGCCGTGCCCGCCCCTCTGGAGCTGCCCGCCGTCGGAGCAGCCCCGGACGGGCTCGCCGGACTGCTCGGCCTGGCCGGCGACCGGCCGGGGCCGGACGGCGCCCGCCCCGCCGGGAAGACCGGGGAGTTCGGGGATACCAGGGAAGCCGGGAAGACCGGCGACCGGGCCGGCCGGGGGAGGGGCCGGTGAACCGCCGACTGCTCGGCCCCTGCGCCCTCGCCCTCGCCGCGCTCCTCTGCGCGGCGGCGGCCTGGGACCATCTCCGCGCCCGCGACGACACCGCCCTCGCCCATGCCCGCGCCCGGGACGCCGCCCTCGCCGACGGCGGCGACCGGATCGCCCTGCTCCTCGGCCATGACGCCGAGGACCCCGCCGCGAGCCGCCGGGGCTGGCTGGCGGCGGCCACCGGTCCGCTCCGGGAGGAGCTGCGGCGCACCCCCCGGCCGAAGCGGGGCCCCGGCGCCCGTGCCGTCGTCACCGACGCCGCCCTCACCGCGCTCGACACCCGCGCCGGGACCGCGCGGCTGATCGCGACCGTACGGGTCGACCTCACCCCCGGCGGCAGCGAACGCAAACGACTGGAGGCCCAGCTCGCCCGGACCTCCGACGGCTGGAAGGTGGAATCCCTGGACGCCGTACCGGTGGGGGACGCATGAGCGCCGCCGGGCCCCTCACGGAGGCCACCGCACCCCCGGAGCCCGTATCCGCCCCCGGCGACCGCCCCCGCCTCCCGGGCCGATGGCGGTCCGCCGCCCTCGTCGCCGCCGTCCTGGTGCTCCTGGTGACCGGGGGGCTGCTGCTGCACCGGACCGAGCAGCTGCGCGCGACCCCCGCCGCCCGTAACCATGCCCTCACCGACACCGCCGCCACCGAGCGGGTCGCCGAGGTGGTCGGCACCACCCTCACCCGGGTGCTCTCGTACGGGCCCGACGACCCCGCCGCCACCCGCCGGGCCGCCGCCGGGCTGCTCGCCGGGAAGGCCGCCCGGCAGTACGGGGAGCTGTTCGCCCAGGTCGAGAAGGGCGCCGCCGAGCAGCGGCTGACCCTCACCACCCATGTCGTACGGACCGGGGTCACCCGGCTCACCGGCCGGAGCGCCGAGGTGCTGGTCTTCCTCGACCAAGTCGCCGAACGGCGCGGCCGGGCCCCGGTCACCACCGCCGCCCAGCTCTCCGTCACCGCCGAACGGCGCTCGGGGCGCTGGCTCGTCACCGGTATCGAACCCCGATAGGAGCATCCACGGCCATGGCACCACCGAGAAGAACCGATCCGGTACGGGCGCTCGCGCTCGCGCTGGCCCTGGTGGCGGCTGGCTGGGCGGGCTGGTCCGGCTGGCGCTGGTACACCGCCGCCCATGACGAGCCGGCCGCCTACGCCGCCGAACGCGACCGGGCGCTGGCCGCGGGTGAGCAGGCGATCCTCAACCTCAACACCCTCGACCACCGGAACCTCACCCGGGGCCTGGACACCTGGGAGGACTCCGCCACGGGGGAGCTGCGGCGCCAGCTCACCGACGGACGGGCGGAGTTCGAACGGCAGATCCAGCGGGCCCGGACCGTCAGCAGCGCACGGCTGCTCGCGGGCGCGGTCACCGAGCTGGACACCCGGGCGGGGCGGGCGAGCGTGATGGTCTCCCTGCGGGTGACGGTGACGGCCCCGAAGTCCGAACCGGTCCGCAAGGAGAGCCGGATGCTCGGCGAACTGACCCGTACCGGCGACGGCTGGAAGCTCAGCGGTCTCGGCCAGCCCCCGGTGGGCGCGGCCGGACCGGCCGACCGTCCCTGACCCGACCCTCCCCGACCGCGAGAGGACCGACCACCCGTATGTCCACCACGCGCCACCTGCTCAACCGCCACCGCCGCCGCCCCACCCGCCCGTCCCCCGAAGTCGCCGACCCGACCGCCGCCGCACCCGACCGGGAAACCCCGCCCGACGCGCCGGGCGGGGTGGCGGTGGCGGGCCCGGTGCCGGGTGCGGAAGAGCCAGGGGCGCCGGTACGGGAACCTGAGCCGGAGGCACCTCGCGGACGGTGGCGGGGGCTGATCGCGCTGGGTCTGGTGACCGCCGTGCTCGGAGGGTTCGCCGGGTACGCCGGGGAGCGCGCCGACGGCCTCCGCGAGGAGCCCGCCACCCGTAACACCGCCCTCGCGGACGTCGCCCGGACCAGTGAGCTGAAGGGCCGGATCACCCGTGCCGTCGAGGCGGTCTTCTCCTATGACTTCACCGAGCCCGAGCGGCTCGACCGCGCCGTACGGGACCATCTCACCGGCCGCGCGGTCGGCCGCCACCGCGCGCTGCTCGCCGGGGTCCGTGCCCAGGGCCCCCGCCAGAAGCTGGTGCTCACCACCACCGTCACCCACAGCGGGGTCGAGCGCGTCGACGGCGACCGGGCCCGGGTGCTGGTCTTCGCGGACCAGACCAGCACCAGCGCCACCGGGACGTCCCCAGAGAGCAAGGGCAAGAGTAAGGCGGGCAGCCGGACCACCTCCGCCGCCGCGATGCTCGCCCTCGACGCGGTGCACGGCGACGGCGGCTGGCGGATCTCCGGTATCGACACCTTCGGCGGCTGACCCCGGACCGGGCCGGACCGGGCCGGCCGCCGTTCAGCCGCCGCCCGGCCCCGCCAGCACCTGGGCCAGGTCGTACCGGACCGGCTCCTCCAGCTGGGCGTAGGTGCACTGGTCCGGCGTCCGGTCCGGCCGCCAGCGCCGGAACTGCGCGGTGTGCCGGAAGCGGTCGCCCTCCATGTGGTCATAGGCCACCTCGACCACCCGCTCCGGCCGCAGCGCCACCCAGGACAGATCCTTCTTCCCGCTCCAGCGGCTCGGCGCCCCCGGCAGCCGTGCCCCCTCGTGCGCGCTCTCCCGCTGCCAGGCCGCCCAGGGATGGTCGTCCGGCGGGTCCATCACCAGCGGCGCCAGCTCCCCGATCAGCTCCTCGCGCCGCTTCATCGGGAACGCCGCGCACACCCCCACATGCTGGAGCGCGCCCGCCGTGTCGTACAGACCGAGCAGCAGCGAGCCCAGGACGGGGCCGCTGCGGTGGTAGCGGTACCCCGCGACGACGGCGTCCGCCGTCCGCTCGTGCTTGATCTTGAACATCAGCCGGGCGTCCGGGCGGTACGGCAGATCCAGCGGCTTGGCCACGATCCCGTCGAGGCCCGCCCCCTCGTACTGCTCGAACCAGCGTTCGGCCAGCTCCCGGTCGGTGGTGGCGGGCGCCAGATGGACCGGTGGCGAGGTCGGGCCCAGCGCCTCGGCGAGCAGCGCCCGGCGCTCGCTCAGCGGGGTGTCCAGCAGCGAGCGGTCGCCCAGGGCCAGCAGATCGAAGGCGACAAAGCTCGCCGGGGTCCGCTCCGCCAGCGTCCGTACCCGGGAGGCCGCCGGATGGATCCGTTCGCTCAGCAGATCGAAGTCGAGCCGCCCCGCCCGGACGATCACGATCTCCCCGTCCACCACGCACCGTGGCGGCAGCCGCTCGGCCAGCGCCTCCACCAGCTCGGGGAAGTAGCGGGTGAGCGGTTTCCCGGTCCGCGAGCCGAGGACCAGCTCGGCCCCGTCACGGTGGACGATCGCCCGGAAGCCGTCCCACTTGGCCTCGTACTGCATCCCGGGCGGAATCCTCTTCACCGCCTTGGCGAGCATGGGCTTCACGGGCGGCATGACCGGCAGATCCATAGAGGGAATTGTCCGGTATGCAAGAGATGTCGGCACGGCATACGCTGATCCGCATGGCAGCCAAGGCGCTGGAACTGGAGGTGGGGGACCGCACCGTCCGTGTCTCCAACCCGGACAAGGTCTACTTCCCCGAGCGCGGATGGACCAAGCTGGACATGGTCCGGTACTACCTCGCCGTCGGCGACGGCATCACCCGCGCCCTGCGCGACCGGCCCACCACCCTGGAGCGCTACCCCGACGGGGTGACCGGCGAGTCCTTCTTCCAGAAGCGCGCCCCCAAGTACCTCCCCGACTGGATCCCCACCGCCCACATCACCTTCCCCAGCGGACGCTCCGCCGACGAGATGTGCCCCACCGAACCCGCCGCCGTCGTCTGGGCCGCCAATCTGGGCGCCGTCACCTTCCACCCCTGGCCGGTACGGCGCGACGACACCGACCACCCCGACGAACTCCGGATCGACCTCGACCCCCAGCCCGGCACGGAGTACGCCGACGCCGTCCGCGCCGCCCATGAGCTCCGCGCCGTGCTGGACGAACACGGGCTGCGCGGCTGGCCCAAGACCTCCGGCGGGCGCGGGCTCCATGTCTTCGTCCCCATCGAGCCCCGCTGGACCTTCACCCAGGTCCGGCGGGCCGCCATCGCCTGTGGACGGGAGCTGGAGCGGCGGATGCCGGACCGGGTCACCATCAAGTGGTGGAAGGAGGAGCGCGGTGAACGGATCTTCGTGGACTACAACCAGACCGCCCGCGACCGCACCATCGCCTCCGCCTACTCGGTCCGCCCCCGCCCGCACGCCCCCGTCTCCGCGCCGCTGCGCTGGGAGGAGATCGACGACGCGGTGCCGGCGGACTTCGACATCATGACCATGCCCCGGCGGTACGCGGAGGCCGGCGATGTGCACGCCGGCATGGACGACCACCGGTTCGGTCTGGAGTCACTGCTGGAGCTGGCCCGCCGGGACGAGGCCGACCACGGGCTGGGCGATCTGCCCTATCCGCCGGAGTACCCGAAGATGCCGGGCGAGCCCAAACGGGTGCAGCCCAGCCGCGCCCGCCCCGACAGCTGACCGTGCCCCCGTACCCGTACCCGTACCCGTACCCGGCCCGGTCCGATGCGATCCGGCGGTGACCGGACAGGGACCGGGACCGGGGCCGGGCGGGGCTCACAGCTCCTGGGGCACAGCTCCTGACTCCTCCTGGATCACAGCTCCTGGATCCGGATATTGCGGTACGAGATCACATCGGTGGTCCCATGGACCTGGAGCCCGATGTACCCGGTGGCGTACCGCCGTCCGTCCGTCCCCGGATCACCCGCGCGCGGCGGGACGAACTCCTGCCCGCCGGTGTTCTCGAACTGGTTGATCAGCACCCCGTTGCGGTACACGGAGTACGACTGGCCGACCACCCGGATCTCGTACTCGTTCCAGGTGCCCTTGGGCGTGACCCCGGCGCCGCCGAGACCGACCCGGTCGAAGCCGTACACCGACCCGGTCTTGTACATGTCCCCGTCGGGCCGGTCCAGGATCTGCACCTCATGCCCGTACTTGATCGCCACCCACTCGGGCCGGGGCTCCTCCGGGTTGTCGTGCGGGAAGGGGAAGCGGACGAAGACCCCGCTGTTGGCGTGGGTGGTGCCGGGTCCGTCGTCCCGCCACTGGAGCTTCAGCGAGAAGTCCCCGAACCGCTGCTGCGGGAACCACAGCATCCCCAGGCCGCCCCGGGTGGTGCCGCTGGTCATCGTCCCGTCGGCGTTCCGGGCGAAGGAGCCGCCGCCTACCTGCTGCCAGCGGTTGAAGGAGGACTCGGTGCCGTCGAAGAGCGCGCGGTAGCCGGTGTTCTGGCCCGGCCGGCCGATACCGGACTGCCGGGCGGCCCGGTACACGGTGGTGTGCTCGCGCGCGTCGATCACGCCCTCCGTCAGCAGCCGGTCCAGTACCCCGTCCACATGCTTGAGGAAGAGGGCCTGCGACGACCACGCCTTCTCGTCCTCGATCAGCTCATTGACGGTGCACCGGGAGCGGGTCATCCGGTTGGGCACCCCGGAGTTCACGGTGCCGACGATGACGGTGAGCCGCTCGTCCCACTCCGGACAGCCGGGCGCGGGCACCCCGCCCCCCTCGGCGACGGTGAAGGCGGTCCGCCGGGCCACCGAGGTGTTGCCCGCGTGATCGGTGGCCCGGTGCAGCACCGTATGGAAGCCGACCCGGTCCACCGTCAGCGGGGCCGTGTACTCCAGATAGGGGCCGCCGTCGAGCGAGTACTCGGTCCGCGCCACCCCCGAGCCCCCGGCGTCGGTGGCGTCCACCCGTACCCGGGCCCGGGTGAGGTACGCGCCGTCGGAGTTCTGCTCGCCGATGACCTCGGCGGCGGTGACGGGCGGCTCCCGGTCCGGGGCGGGCACGGCCACCACGGTGAACTCCACCGAGCGCGCCGCCGAGGCGTTCCCCGCGCGGTCGGTGGCCCGGTAGCGGACCGTGTGCGGGCCCGGGGAGTGCGTCATCACCGGCGCGGTGTACGGCTGCCAGGGGCCCGCCGCCCCGAGCGCGTACTCGATCGTATTGACCCCCGAACCGGTGTCGGACGCGGTCACCGTCACCGTCGCCATGTCGAGATAGCGCCCCTGCGCGTCCCGCTCCCCGCTGACCGTCGCCGAGGTCTCGGGCGGTGTGGTGTCCCCGGTCGGCGGCGGTACGACGGTGAAGGCGGTGCTCCGTTCGGCTGCGGTGTTCCCCGCCCGGTCGGTGGCCCGGTAACGGACCGTGTGCGCGCCGACCGTGTTCACCACCACGGGGGTGGTGTACGGGCGCCAGACCCCGTCCGTCCCGGTGGTGTACTCGATCCGCTCCACACCCGAGCCGCCCTCGTCGGTGGCGGACAGGGTCACCGTCGCCTGGCCGACATAGCCGCCCGTGGCGTCCCGGTCACCGGTCACCCTGGCCTCGGTGACCGGCGGGGTGGTGTCCTGGCCGGTGCCCTCGGTGACCGTCAGGATGCCCTCCATGCCCCCGTGCCCGGGGATGGTGCAGAAGAACCGGTAGCGGCCGGGGGTGAGGACGACCTCGGCGGTGTGCCGGCCGCCCCGCTCGTCCCCCGGAGTGGCCAGGATGTTCAGCGGTACGTCGTTGTTGAACTCCGGGTCGGACACATCGAAGGTGAGGGTGTGCGGCATTCCGGTGGTGTTGCCGGTCGCCCGGCTGTTCTCGAAGACGATCGTGGTGGCGCCCGCCACCGCCGTGGTGGGGAAGGAGAGATAGCGGTCGATGGGGTCGCCCGCCGTCCAGGTCAGGGTCTGCGCCGCCACTCGTACCGGTGCCGTCCCGCCGCCGGCGCCTCGGCTCTTCGGCGTCGCGTTCCCCGTGCCGTACGCGGTGGCCGACAACAGCCCCACCACCAGCGCCACCGAGGCCACCAGGGCCGTCCAGATCCTTCTCATCGGGTCGCCGCCTTCCGGGCCAGCCGGTCGGCGGCCGGGGTCGGCCCACCGCCGTGATAGGTGATCCGCCAGAGCGCGGAGCGGGAGTCGGAGGTGAAGAAGCCCCGCCCGTAGTCGAGGACATAGAGCGAACCGTCCGGCGCGAACTTCCAGTCCATCAGATTGCGGATACCGGTCGCCCCCACCGGAATGATCTTCTTCAGTGACTCGGCGTGCACCGGGAGCCCGCCCCGGCCGACCGTCCTCGGGTCCGTCAGCACCGCGTGCCGGGGCTGGTCGCCGTCGTAGAAGTCGCCGACGAACCACTTCCCGTCCCAGTACGCGGGCCACTTCACCGCACTGGGCGCGGCGCTCCAGCGGTAGACCGGGCCGGTCATGGTCGCCTGGGCGCCCCCCTTCAGCCAGGGCATCAGCAGCTTCTGCTCGGAGAGCTGATAGCTCGGCACCCCCTGCGCGTTCCGGGGGAAGTCCGGGCCGCCGCCCTGGGGCGCGTACCAGATGGTGTTGGCGGTGATCGGCGGCAGCTGCACCAGCCCGTCGTTGTGCGGGGACTCGTTCCTCGGCCGGGCACAGTCGTACCAGCCCAGCGGCTGCTCCGGGTCGGGCAGATTGCGGTCCCGGTAGGGCTGGTTGTTGCCCATGCAGTAGGGCCAGCCGTGGTTGCCCGCCCGGGTGATCGCCGCGAAGGTGTCGTACTTGGCCGGTCCCCAGGTCGGCGAGGGGGCACCGGCGTCCGGGCCGACCCAGCCCGCGTACAGGATGTCGGTCCGCCGGTCGACGAAGATCCGTGACGGGTTGCGGACCCCCATCACATAGATCTCACCCCGGGTCTTCCCACCGCCCTCGTCCGGCTCCCGCCCGGTGAACAGATTCCCCTCCGGAAGGGTGTACGTGCCGTCCGGCTGGGGCCGGATGCGCAGGATCTTCCCATTGAGGTTGTTGGTGTTGCCGGAGGTGCGCCGGGCGTCGGCGAAGGCGGTCCCCCCGAAGACCGGCACCGGGTTGTTCCCCGAGTAACCCCCGCTGAACCCGGAGGAGTTGTTGTCCCCGGTCGCGATGTAGAGATTCCCCTTCGAGTCCCAGGCCAGCCCGCCGCCCGCGTGGCAGCAGCTGTGGATCTGCACCGGCCACTCCAGCAGCACCTTCTCACTGGCCGGGTCCAGCAGACCGGTGGTGTGGTCATAGGTGAGACGGGAGACCCGCCGCTGCGCCGTCCGGGTCCCCCGGTCGATCCGGTCGTGCGGGGTGTAGTGCAGATAGACCCAGCCATTGGCCGGGAAGCGCGGGTCCAGCTCGATCCCGAGCAGCCCTTCCTCGTTCTTGATCAGCTCACCGCCGCCGCCCTTGTTGCCGAAGACGGTCACCTCACCCGCGAGGGTGACGGCCCGGGTCGCGGGATCGTACACATGGATCTCGCCCCGCCCCTTGCCGATGTCCGGGCTGTTCCAGTCGGTGACCACCGGCCGGGATGAGTCGGCGCCGCCCCGCCCGATGTAGAACACCTTGCCGTCGGGGGCGGTGACCAGCCCGTGCGGCTCGCCGATCTGGTCGTTGCGCCCCGGCTGATTGGGCCGGGTGACCCGCTCCGCGGTGTAGTGCGTGGTGATCGTGGCCTTGCAGTCGGCGCGCGAGAGCCGGGTGGTCCACGCCAGCGCGCCGCGCAGATGCTCCCGGAAGTCGGTCTCGGCGAAGCTGTCGACGGTGCCGCCCATCCCGGTGTAGAAGGACCGCCCGCCGTCGTAGTCACGGCACCAGGAGATGGGGTGGTCCCAGCCGTTGGCCCCGGTCGCCGGGGTGTACGAGGTCTCCCGCAGCCGGGCCACCGTATGCACGGAACCGGACGGATTGGCCGCCCAGTTGAACCACTTGTCGGGGCGCTTCCACTCCAGCGGCAGCGCGGCGGTGGCCGGATGGGCGCGGTCGCCGACCTCCACCACCGCCCGCTGTACGGAGCTGGGCGCGCCGGTGGGCCGCGCCCCGACCAGCCCCGTGAACCAGTCGGAGTACGGCTCGGTGCGCGCGGCCTCATGGATGCCGAGGAAGCCCCCGCCCGCCTCCATGTACGCCTCCAGACCGGCCTCCTGCGGGGGGTCGAGCACATCGCCCCCGCCGGTGAGGAAGACCACCGCGTTGTACCGGCCGAGCCGCCGGGCGTCGGTGAAGACGGTGGCGTCGTCGGTGGCGTCGGTGGCGAAGCGGCCCGCCGCCGGGCCGCTCAGACCGAGGGACTCCACCGCCGCGATCCCGGCGTCGACGGTGGGGGACTCGGCGGTGGCGGAGGCGTGGAAGACCAGGACCCGGACGTTTCTCCCGCCGGGCGGCGACGGCAGGGACAACGTTGTCGCCCGGGGCGCTCCAGGTTCCGGCGGCGGCATGGCGGACGCCTCCGTACCCCCGCCGAGCAGGGAGACGGTGAGCGCGCCGGCGCCGAGAACCGCGGTGAGCGCGGCCCTGCGGGATCTGGATCTGCGCGGTGGTGTGCGGTGCATGGGGGTCACCCAGCCCTCTCGGTCGCCCTCTGCGGACACGATCTGCGGGTACGTACGGGTACGGGTACGGATGCGCGGGTACGGGTGCGGACTCCGCGCGCGGCGGTCACGCGCGGCAGCCTTGGAAGGTAGACCTCTTTTGCCGGTTCGCCAAGGGCTACGGCCGTAGCCGCCGCAACTTTGTCCTGAGTGTGGAAAAACAGGGGTCTCCGGACTACCGTATGGCCTCCCCGGGGTGCGGTGTGCCCCGTCAATCTCCGTGATCGGGTGGGGAGTTCACGATGGACAGACGGAGCTTCGGCCGGCGGGTCCTGGCGGGGGGCGCGGTCGCGGCGACGAGTGCGGGATCCCTCTCCCTCGCCTCCGCTCCCGCCGCCGGGGGGACGGGTGCCGCCGGGGCCCCCGGCGGCGCCGCGGACCCTCCGAGTACTGCCCCGCCGGGCGGCCGGGTACGCCATATGCGGCTCTGCGCCGAGAAGTTGGCCGACGGGCGGATGGCCTATGGCCCGGAGCGGGGGAGGACGACCGTCCCCGGGCCGATGATCGAGCTGGTCGAGGGCGACACCCTGCACATCGAGTTCGAGAACGCGATGGATGTGCCGGTCAGCCTCCATGTCCACGGTGTCGACTACGACATCGCCAACGACGGCACCCGGCACAGCCGCAGCCTGGTCGAACCCGGCGCGACCCGTACCTACACCTGGCGCACCCACCTCCCGGCCCGCCGCCCGGACGGCAGCTGGCGCCCCGGCAGCGCGGGGTACTGGCACTACCACGACCATGTCGTCGGCACCGATCACGGCACCGTGGGCATCCGCAAGGGGCTCTACGGCCCGCTGGTGGTCCGGCGGGCCGGTGACATCCTGCCCGACCGGCAGTTCACCGTGGTCTTCAACGATATGACGATCAACAATCTGCCCCCGCACACCGGACCCGACTTCCGGGCCACCGTGGGCGACCGGGTGGAGATCGTCATGATCACACACGGTGAGCACTACCACACGTTCCATATCCACGGTCACCGCTGGGCCGACAACCGCACCGGTCTCCTCCAGGGGCCCGGCGACACCAGCCGGATCATCGACACCAGGATCTGCGGGCCCGCCGAGTCCTTCGGCTTCCAGATCATCGCCGGGGAGAACGTGGGCGCGGGCGCCTGGATGTACCACTGCCATGTGCAGAGCCACTCCGATATGGGGATGGCGGGGCTGCTGCTGGTGGCGAAGCCGGACGGCACGATCCCCGGGTACGACCCGCCCCATGAGCACCGGGACCGCGACCGGCCCTGACCTGGCCGCCGTCCCCGTCCGGGGCTCTCGGATGCGGTGCCGTCATGGCGGAGGGAGACTGGTGACCGAGTCACCCGGCCGGGCACCCGGCCCGCCCGCTTCCGAAGGAGCGCGTCGCCATGCTCACCGACCGCTATGTCGCCGGCTCCCCCAACTGGCTGGATCTCGGCACCCCCGACATCACCACGGCCACGGCGTTCTACGGGGACCTCTTCGGGTGGACCTTCGCCTCGGCGGGCCCCGAGGCGGGCGGCTACGGCATGTTCCAGCTCGACGGGCGCACCGCGGCGGCGGGTATGCCCATGACCACGGAGCAGGGGCCGCCGTCCTGGAACGTCTACTTCCAGTCCCCGGACGCGGACGCCACGGCGGAAGCGGTCCGCCAGGGCGGGGGCGCGGTGCTCCACGGCCCGATGGACATCTGGGACCTGGGCCGCATGGCCTTCTGCGCCGACCCCGACGGCGCCACCTTCGCCACCTGGCAGCCGGGCCAGAACACCGGCCTCGACCTGATCGGCGCGCCGGGCGCGCTCTGCTGGACGGAGCTGTACACCCCCGACGAGAGCGCCGCGCTCGCCTTCTACACCGGTGTCTTCGGCTGGGGCACCTCCGCGATGCCCTATCCGGACGGCTCCGGGTCCTACACGATGATGCACCCGGCCTCCGCGGGCGCCGACGCGATGTTCGGCGGCGTGGTCCCGCTCGCCGCCGACCCCTCGGAGACCAGCGCGCACTGGCTCCCCTACTTCGCCGTCACCGACTGCGACGCCACCGTCGCCCGCGCGCGATCCGGCGGCGGCACGGTCCGCATGCCCGCCGTCGACCTCCAGGGAGTCGGCCGCCTCGCCAAGCTCTCCGACCCGGCGGGGGCGCGGTTCGCCCTGCTCCAGGGGGAGTCCCAGGGCGGATGAATACCAGGCGCGCGGGGTGTTGATCCTTCATTGAGCCCGTGTTTATCCCCGTGCGGGAGTGTGTTCCCATGCCGACCAACACCTCCGCCGCCCTCTCCGCCACCGACAGCGAACTCGCCTGGCAGGAGTCCGCACTCTGCGCCCAGACCGGCCCGGACTTCTTCTTCCCGGCCCCGGGTGCCTCCACGAAGGAGGCGAAGCTGCTGTGCGGCGCGTGCGAGGGGCGGGTGGCCTGCCTGGAGTACGCGCTGCGCCACGACGAGAAGTTCGGCGTCTGGGGCGGCCTCTCCGAAAAGGAGCGCTTCCGCCTGAAGCGCACCCAGGGCGCCTGACCCCGAGCCACCCGGCCCGGGGTCAGAACATCCGCCGCACATAACGCCCCCGCTCCGGCCCGTACCGAGTGACAGCTCCATGTGCTACATCCCCCAGAGCCGGCTCGCGGAGGGCGGTGTACTCGGCTGAAACTGCGGATTGCTGAAGTTGATCGACCGTCCGACGCCCAGAGCGATCTCGGTGTATTCCTCCCACAGATCGCTCGCTGTCGTGGTGAGATCGACGAGAATCACGCGTGACCCCGCTGGGCGACCCACGGCCACACGGACCTGCACCACCTGCGCTGGGACCGAGACGAGGGCGTCTGAAACCTCCGGGCTCAAGGTGGGTACCGGAAGGATCGATGTGACCACCGCCGCCGGTGAGCCGCATGGCAGGTCGATCAGTTCGCGGCGGAGCGCCTTGCCGAGCGGATTCACCGCGAGCTGCAGTGCACATTCCGCAGTGGCCGCATTGGGGCCGAGCCTTCTGGTCGGAACGTCGGACAGTGCCAGGACGGATGTCGAGACACTCTGCTCTTCCGTTTGGTGGAGGCCAAAGGAGAGGTGCATGGTGCCCTGCTCATGGAGGTCTCCGACAAGGGCCAACAGCATGCCGGTACCGCGTAGGTAGAGATCCTGTAGCGGATCCGGGTAGACCGCTGGGAGGTCTGCCGCCACCCGGGCCTCGATCTGCTCAAGCTCATCAAGGGCCAGTTCGATGAAGCCTGGCGGGAGACAGAACCAGAACGGGTCCCGCATAGCCGCTGAACCTGACATGCCATCCCCCTAGCGGGTGAGTTGGGCCCAGAGGAGGGCGGCGTTGACACCTGCGCTGGGAGCGTCGGAAGTGGCAAGCCGGGCTCCGTCGACCGCGGTTGCCGTCTCCTTGACCGGCTTGCTCTCCTCGGTGGCCAGCCCGGTGGTTGCGGTCGCCACGGCGCTGCCCGCGACTCCCCATTGCAGCGGCGTCTCCACGTGAGGGGATGTCTTACGGACGACCCAGTCCAGCACGGGCTTCGGTGCGTCATTCATCCGTGCCATGGTGTCCGCGGACTCCGTCGCCAGAGCGCTGATGCCGCTGCGCAACCCGACCTCGCCCGTGGAGGCCGTTCGCACCGTGTTGACCATGCTCTTGGCTCCCTGTGCCACGGCTCCCACTCCTGGCAGAGCGCCCAGTGCGTCTCCACCGAGGGTGATCGTGCTGGACCAGAACCTGCTGTCGTACCTGCCCTGAGTAATTCCGTCCCGAATGGCGGCCCGGTGTTCCGGATCGGATGCGTGGGAGGTCAGAGCAGCCAGGCTCAGGCCGCCGGCGACCAGCATGAGGGGGACGGCCACTGGGGCTGCGACGAAGAGCGAAACGAGTCCCAAGGAGGCCGACAACAGGCTCAGTGAGTCACCCAGGCCGTCGTTGATCTGTTGCAGTGCCCGCTTCAGAACCCCGGGTTCCTCCGGTGCCAACCCCACCGTCGCCTCGTCCAGGCACCTCGCCACCCGCCGTGCCTCCGCCCCGTGCTCGGATTCGAGTTCGCGGGCGCGGGTCAGGACCGAGGAGAGGGCCTCGCGGGCGTCGGTGACCGTGGCGGCGGCCTGGTGGAGGGCGGGGGCCGGGGTGTCCGGGGTGGTGGTGAGGCGGTGGTGGTGGGACTCGGCGCGGGTGAGGAGGGTGCGGGCGGCGGCGGCCTCGGCGTCGTAGCGGAGGGCCGTCCGCTGGAGGCTCAGCAGCTCGTCGTACCAGTGGCCGAGTCGGCGGGCGGCCTCGGCCAGGGAGCGGTGGGCGTCGCGGAGGGCGCCGGACAGCTCGCCGTCGAGGGCGGCGCGGAAGGCGGTCGCCGCCTCGCCCCGCCAGGCCGTGCTGTCGCCGGCGAGCCGCGCCACCAGGGCGTGCGCGGAGCCGAGCGCCTCGGCGGCGGTACGGAGGCGGGTGTGCAGGGCCGCCACGGCCTGCGGGCTGCCCGGGGCGGGGTCCCAGCCCAGGTGGGGGCAGTCAGGCATCGGGGCCCACCGCCCGGAACGCCTCGGTGATCGCGGCGTCCACCTGCGCGTACTCGCGCGCGCTGAACCGGACCCCGTCGTGGACCGAGTGGACCCGGGCGCGTAACCGCTTCGCCCCGTACTCCCAGCGTTGCTGGAAGCCGTCGCACGCCGTGTCGAGTTCGGCGGTGCCGAGCCCGCCGGCCCCGGCGCGCTCCAGTGCCGCGCGGGCCTCGGCCAGCGCGGTCAGGGAGGCGTCCAGCGCCGTCGCGAGCCGGGTCAGTCCATCGGTGTCCACCCGTAGATCCATGGGCGGACACCTTGGCAGAACTCCGGGTGGGGGACGTAACCCAGGTCCCCCACAGGAGTGGCGCCCCGGTCGTATCAGCGCTCCGGGGGCGCGTCAGACTGCGGCGCGCGCCGCCATACGGGCCTTGCGGGCCGCGAGCTTCGCGTCGAACTTGCTGGCCTCCGAGTCGAGGCCGTCCATGTAGAGCCCCAGCTCGTCCTGGGCCTTCTGGCCGTCGGGGCCGAGCCCGTCGATCTCCATGACCTTCAGGAAGCGCAGCACCGGCGCGAGGACGTCGTCGTGGTGGATGCGGATGTTGTAGATCTCACCGATCGCCATCTGCGCGGCGGCCCGCTCGAAGCCGGGGATCCCGTGGCCCGGCATCCGGAAGTCGACCACGACATCGCGGACCGCCTGCATGGTCAGGTCGGGCGCCAGCTCGAAGGCGGCGCCGAGGAGGTTCCGGTAGAAGACCATGTGGAGGTTCTCGTCGGTGGCGATGCGCGCCAGCATCCGGTCGCAGACCGGGTCGCCCGACTGGTGGCCGGTGTTGCGGTGGGAGACCCGGGTGGCCAGCTCCTGGAAGGCGACATACGCGACGGAGTGCAGCATCGAGTGCCGGTTGTCGGACTCGAACCCCTCGGCCATGTGGGACATCCGGAACTGCTCCAGCTTGTCCGGGTCGACGGCGCGCGAGGTCAGCAGATAGTCGCGCATCACGATGCCGTGCCGGCCCTCCTCGGCGGTCCAGCGGTGCACCCAGGTGCCCCAGGCGCCGTCCCGGCCGAAGAGGCTGGCGATCTCATGGTGGTAGCTGGGGAGGTTGTCCTCGGTCAGCAGGTTGACGACCAGCGCGATCCGGCCGACATCGGTGACCTTCGACTGCTCCGGCTCCCAGGCCACCCCGTCCTCGAAGTGGCCGGGGAAGTTGCGGCCGTCGCCGAAGGGGACGTACTCGTGCGGCATCCAGTCCTTGGCGACCTTGAGGTGGCGGTTCAGTTCCTTCTCCACGACCTCCTCCAGCGCGAACAGCAGCCGCGCGTCGGTCCACGCGTCCGAGCTGCCGAGGTGGGGAGAGGTGATCGTCACTGGTGCTCCTGGGGACGGGAGAGTTACCTACGTCTTCGTAGGTTACGAAACCGTAGGTTAAGCGCGCGGTAAGTCCCCCACCAAGTCGACCAGGGTGAAACTTCGGCTACATTCAGTTATGTGCGATTGATCCCCGGGGTGACCGGGATGCGCGGGCCTCATCGCCGCGGGCGCGGCGGTGAGGTGAGACCCACCTCACCTTTACCGCGCACCCCACCCGGGTATCAGTCCGCCCGCCGGGCGGGGCGCGGATGGCCCGTCTCCCTCCGCAGATACTCCGCCGTGAACGACGTGGGATGCGCCAGCAGCGCCGCCGGGGTCCCCTCGAAGACCACCTCACCGCCGTGCTTGCCCCCGTCCGGGCCGAGGTCCACGACCCAGTCCGCCCGCTTGACCACATCCATGTCGTGCTCGACGCAGATCACCGTGTTGCCCGTGTCGACGAGCCGGTCCAGCAGCCCGACCAGGGTCTCCACATCGGCCATATGGAGCCCTGTCGTGGGCTCGTCCAGGAGATACACCGCACCCGTGCGATGGAGCCGGGTGGCGAGTTTCAGCCGCTGGCGCTCCCCGCCCGAGAGCGAGCTGAGCGGCTGCCCCAGGGTGAGATAGGTCAGCCCCACCTCCTGGAGGGTGCGCAGCCGGTGCCGCAGCGCCGGGTCGTCGAAGAAGTCCGCCGCGTCGGCCGCCGTCATGTCCAGGACATCGGCGACGGACCGGCCGTCCACCCGCAGCCGCAGGACCTCCTCCTGGAAGCGCCGGCCCCCGCAGGCCGGACAGACCGTGGTCACCGGGTCCATGAAGGCCAGATCGGTGTGGATCAGACCGCGCCCGGAGCACTGCGGACAGGCCCCCTCCGAGTTGAAGCTGAAGAGCCCCGGCCGGGTGCCGGTCCCCTCGGCGAAGACCTTCCGTACGGTGTCCATCACCCCCAGGTACGAGGCGGGCGTCGAGCGGGAGGAGGCGGTGATCGCACCCTGGTCGACCACGATCACCTCCGGGTACCGCTCCGTCAGCACCTGGGACACCAAGGTGGACTTGCCCGATCCGGCGACCCCGGTGACCGCCGTGAGGACCCCGGTGGGGAAGCGGACGTCGATCCCCTTGAGGTTGTGCAGCCGGGCCCCGGTCACCGGGAGCCAGCCGTCCGGGGTGCGGAAGGATTCCTTCATCCGGGTGCGCCGGCGCAGCGCGCGGCCGGTGACGGTGTCCGCGTCGCGCAGCTTCTCGCGCGGGCCCGCGAAGACGACCCGGCCGCCCCCGGTGCCCGCCAGCGGGCCCATGTCCACGACATGGTCGGCGATGGCGATCACATCCGGGTCGTGCTCCACCACCAGGACCGTGTTGCCCCGGTCGCGCAGCCGGATCAGCAGATCGCCCAGCCGGCCCACATCGCGGGGGTGCAGTCCCACACTGGGCTCGTCCAGGACGAAGGTCAGGCCGGTGAGGGAACTCCCCAGATGGCGCACCATCTTCAGCCGCTGCCCCTCGCCCCCGGAGACCGTCGAGGTCTCCCGGTCCAGGGAGAGATAGCCGAGGCCGATGTCGACCAGCCGGGTCAGCCGCTCGCGCGCGGCGGCGGCGACCGGGCCGGCGACCGGGTCGTCGATCCTGCCGAGGACCTCCACCAGGTCGGAGATCTCCATCCGGCAGTAGTCGGCGATGCCCAGACCGTCGATCCGGGTGGCGAGGGACGCCGCGTTGAGCCGGGCGCCCCCGCAGCCGGCGCACGGCCGCCGGGTCATGAAGCGGTCGGCGGCCTCGCGGCGCTTCTCGGAGAGTTTTCCGGTGTCCCGCTTGAGGTGGAGCCGGGTGAAGCGGTTGACGACACCCTCGAAGCGCATATCGACGGAGCCGGACTTCATGGTCACCCGAACGGTGGAACCGGAGCCGTGGAGCAGGAGTTCCCTCTCCTCGGCGGTGTACTGCCCCAGCGGCTTCGACGGGTCGAAGTAGCCGGACTCCCCGTACAGCTTCCACTCCCAGGAGCCCACGGTGAGCCCCGGCAGCAGCAGCGCGCCCTCCTGGAGGGACTTCGACCAGTCCACGGCGCGGTCGACGTCCAGATGGAGCGTCCGCCCCAGTCCGTCGCACTCCGGGCACATGCCGGAGGGCTCGTTGAAGGAGTACGCGGTGGCCGGGCCTGCGGCGGGGGTGCCGTGGCGGGAGAAGAGGACCCGGAGCAGCGGGTTGATATCGGTCGCCGTGCCCACTGTGGAGCGGGCGTTCCCGCCGAGGGGGCGCTGGTCCACGACGATCGCCACCGACAGCTCGTCGATCCCGTCCACCTGGGGCCGTTCGTACTTCGGCAGCCGGTTTCTGATGAACGAGGTGAAGGTCTCGTTCAGCTGCCGCTGTGACTCGACCGCGATGGTGTCGAAGACCAGGGAGGACTTGCCCGATCCGGAGACACCCGTGAAGACGGTGATCCTGTTCTTGGGGAGGGTGAGGCAGACGTCCCGGAGGTTGTTCTCCCGTGCGCCCTCGATGACGATGTCGCGACTCATACGGAGGAAGCTAATCGTCAATCCGGACACCTTCTGTCGGGATTTACGGGAGGCCGCGCCGAGCCCGGTGGGAGGTCGCGCCCGGCCCCGCTGGAAGGCCGCGCCCGAGCCCGGCGGGAGGCCGGCCCGCCGGGCCCCGGCACGGCTGCGCCGGGGCCCGGAACGGTCCGGACCCCGGCGGAGCACCCGGATCAGGCCGGGCCGTCGGCGTTCAGGACACCCGCCCGGACCGTCTCCGGGTCCACGTCGTGCAGCCCGCCGTCCAGCAGCAGCCAGCGGGTGATCCCGATCGACTCCAGGAACGGCATGTCGTGACCGGCCACGATGAGCGCGCCCTCGTACGACTCCAGCGCCGCCGTCAGCTGCCGCACGCTCGCCATGTCCAGATTGTTGGTCGGCTCGTCCAGCAACAGCAGCTGCGGCGCCGGCTCCGCCAGCAGCTGGGCCGCCAGCGCGGCCCGGAACCGCTCGCCCCCGGAGAGGGTGCCCGCGAGCTGGTCCGCGCGTGCCCCCTTGAAGAGGAAGCG
This sequence comes from Streptomyces sp. NPDC000594, assembly GCF_040299965.1. NCBI lineage: Bacteria > Bacillati > Actinomycetota > Actinomycetes > Kitasatosporales > Streptomycetaceae > Streptomyces > Streptomyces sp. NPDC000594. Next base: position 338,783 of record NZ_JBEPCY010000005.1, read on the forward strand.
CGCCAGCCGCGCCCTGATCCGGTTGTCGGTCGCGCCGGGGGCGTGCCGGGCCACATTCCCGGCCACGGTCAGCCCGTCGTCCAGGACATCGAGCCGCTGGGGCAGAAAGCGCATCGGCACCTCGGTGACCGCCTCGCCCTCGACCGGCGCCAGCTCGCCCGTGAGGGTGCGCAGCAGGGTGGTCTTGCCCGCGCCGTTCCGCCCCACCAGGGCGATCCGCTCGGGTCCCCGTACCTCCAGATCGCCCAGCGGGCGGTCGGAGTGACGCAGGGTCACACCGCTCAGCCGCAGGACGCCCCGGCCCGGGTGGACCGCCGTGTACGGCAGCTCGATCCGGATCTCGTCGTCGTCGCGGACGGCGGCGACGGCCTCGTCCAGCCGTTCCTTGGCCCGGTCGAGCCGCCCGGTCTGGGTGGCCGTCAGCTTGCCGGCGGAGACCTGGGCGGACCGCTTGAGCGCACTGGCCGCGATCCTCGGAACGCTTCCGCTGTCCTGCATCTTCTGGCCGTACCGCTTGCGGCGGGCCAGCTTGACCTGGGTGTCGGCGAGTTCCCGCTTCTGCCGCTGCATATCGGTACGGGCGGCACGGACCATGCGCTCGGCGGCCTCCTGCTCGACGGCGAGGGCCTCCTCGTACGCGGAGAAGTTCCCCCCGTACCAGCTGACCTCGCCGTCCCGCAGATCGGCGATCTGGTCGACCAGCTCCAGCAGTTCGCGGTCATGGCTGACCACGACCATCACCCCGGGCCAGGAGTCGACCGCGTCGTACAGCCGGTGCCGGGCGTACCGGTCCAGATTGTTGGTCGGTTCGTCCAGGAGCAGGACATCGGGCCGGGCCAGCAGCAGCGCCGCGAGGCGCAGCAGGACGCCCTCACCGCCGGAGATCTCGCCGATGGTGCGGTCGAGACCGATGGAGCCGAGGCCGAGGCGGTCGAGGGTGGCGCGGGCGCGCTCCTCGATGTCCCAGTCGTCGCCGACCGCCGTGAAGTGCTGCTCGGCGGTGTCGCCGGACTCGATGGCGTGCAGGGCGGCCCGCGCGGCGGCGATGCCCAGCGCCTGGTCCACCCGCAGCCGGGTGTCGAGGACGAGGTTCTGCGGCAGATAGCCGATCTCGCCGCTGACCCGTACCTGGCCGGAGACCGGGGTCAGCTCCCCGGCCATCAGCTTCAGCAGGGTGGACTTCCCCGAGCCGTTGCGGCCGATGAGCCCGGTGCGGCCGGGGCCGATCGCGAGCTGGAAGTCGTCCAGGACCGTGGTGCCGTCGGGCCAGCCGAAGGTGAGCGCGGTGCACAGGACATGGGAGGAGTGGGTAGACATGAGGAGTCTCCTGTTGCGGGGAAGGGGCGGGGGGCAACGGGGGAGACACCGCGCCATGCGCGGACGACGATGCGTGGGGAGACGGCCATGGCCGGGGCCCAACCGGGCCGACCGGAGGGTTTCCGGATCGGTGGACGGGGGCGGATCACCGGGGGAGGACGGCTCGAACGCCGAGGTCGCACAGGGTGCACACGCCGGGAGACGGCGGGTGGCACACGGTGTCCCAGGACCTCAGACGAGCAACGTCCTTCTCCTCTTCGACGGCAACAGAACCGTTGATGACGTTAGAAGACGTGATCAGGGGTGTCAACGCATTAATGACCGGCGGTCACCTGGTGCGGGGTGGTCGGGCGTACGGACCCAGGGTGTACGGGCGCGGGGGGCGGGCGGGCGCCCGGGTCAGCGGGCGTCGCGCAGCAGATCGGCCAGATCCTGGTCGAGATCGAGATGGAGGTACTCCTGCCCGGCCGGGACCATGCCCTGGGCCCGGCGCAGAAAGCGGCGCAGCTCGCTGGTGCGGACATGGAGCACCGCGACCCCTTCCCGCGCGTGGAACTCCAGAACCGTACGGTCGTACCCGTACGGCCGGACCCGGACATCACCCGATCCGGCCGGTTCGTCGACACCCGTCGCCAGCAGCTCCCGGCCGAAGGCCCAGGTGATGTCGGTGCCCTCCAGGGTCGCGGGCGCGGGGAAGTCCATCCGTACGGCGAAGGGGTCCTCGCTGTCGTAACGGAGGGTGGCGGGGACCGTCTCCATCCGGGGCGCGGGTGCCACAAGCCGGGCCTGCACGGCCTGTTCGATCATGGTGGGCACGGCCCGCTCCTTCGCGTGCTGGGTGGACGCCTCCCTGGCTGCTGAGAAGGACGAAAGCCGGGCACGGAAGGTGCACCGGACGGTACGTGAGCTGTGTCACCGGTCCCCGCAGGGCCCCGTGTGGTCGCAGTAGGGCGGGTTCCGGGTCGCCCCGCAGCCACAGAGCGTCACCCGGGTTTCCTGATGGTCGCCCTCGGTGGTCCGGACGGTGAGATCGCCGCGCACCACGATCCGGCCGTCCGGGGCGGGGGAGAGGACCGTGGGGCGGTCCGGCTCCTCCCCGGTGCCGTCCGGGTACCGGTAGCGCAGGGCCCCGGAGGGACAGCGGCGCACCACCTCGGCGACCTGGTCGGGAGGGGCGCCGTCGGGGGCGATCCAGGGACGCCGGGCCACGTCGAAGACGCGCGGGAGCCCCTGGACGCACTCCGCCGCGTGCAGACAGCGCGCCGTGTCAAAGGTGACGGTGATCTCCCGGCCGGGGTACTCCTTGGGCGGCTGCGGCTGCGGCTGCGGCTGCGGCTGCGATTGCGGTCGTCGGGAGTCCTGTCCGGAGGCCGGCTCCTGGTCCGGGGCCATGAGGCCAGGGTAGGAAGGGGCGGCGGGATCCGCACCCCGGCGCCCGTGGCCCTGCGCACCCTGGACGGGGTCAGGCGGGTGGGCTAGCTTCCAGCGCCATGACATCCATGGGGAACCCTCGGCGGAGTGCGGAGCACCGGACCGGGCGCGGGACCGGGCGCGGGACGGGCCGGACCACGGTACGGGCGGTGGCGGCGGCGCTCTGCGCGGCGGCGCTGGCCGTATCGCTCACCGGACCGGCGGGGGCCGCGCAGGCCACTCGGGAGACGGCGGATCCCGGGGCGATATCCCGGGCGGCACAGATCTGGGGCCTCAAGGAGACGGGGACGGCGGTACGGTTCCGGGGGCTCGCGGCCGTCGACCACCGCACCGCCTGGGCGGCGGGCTCGCGCGGGACCGTGCTCCGTACCGCCGACTCCGGCCGCAGCTGGCACGATGTCTCCCCGCCCGGCGCCGGGGAGCTGGAGTTCCGCGATATCGAGGCGTTCGACGGACGGACCGCCGTGGTGCTCGCCATCGGGGAGGGCGAGGCGTCCCGGATCTACCGCACCGCCGACGGCGGGGCCACCTGGAGCGAGTCCTTCCGGAATACCGACCCCCGGGCGTTCTACGACTGTGTCGCCTTCTTCGACCGGTCCAACGGTCTGGCCATGAGCGACCCGGTGGACGGGAAGTACCGGATCGCCGCCACCCGGGACGGGGGCCGGTCCTGGCGGATCCTGCCGTCCGGGGGGATGCCTCCGGCCCAGCCCGGGGAGGCCGGGTTCGCGGCGAGCGGCCAGTGCCTGGTGACGGCGGGCACCCGGGATGTGTGGCTGGCGACCGGCGGCGGCGCGACCGCGCGGGTGCTGCACTCCGCCGACCGGGGACGGAACTGGACCGCCGCGACCACCCCCGTCCCGGCGGGCGACCCGGCGCGCGGGGTCTTCGCGCTCGCCTTCCGGGACCGGGGGCGGGGCATCGCCGTCGGCGGCGACTACCGCACCGGTCAGCCGTCGCCGAGCGCGGCGGCCGTCAGCCGGGACGGGGGACGCAGCTGGCAGGAGTCGGCGACCCCGCCGCCCGCCTACCGCTCCGGCGTCGCCTGGCTGCCCCGTACCCGCGCGGCGGCGCTCGCGGTCGGGCCCACGGGCACCGACCTCACCCTGGACGCGGGCCGCACCTGGCACACCGTCGACACCGGCTCCTTCGACACGGTCGACTGTGTGCCGACCGCGTGCTGGGCCTCCGGCGAGAAGGGCCGCGTCGCCCGCCTGGAACCCAGCCGTCGCTGACCCCGTCCCGGCCCCGTTCTGACCTCGTCCTGGTCCTGCTCTGACCTTGTCCTGGTCCTCGCCCTGGTCCCGCCCGCCCCGGCCGCCCGCGCCGGGGCGGCGGGGGGACGCCCTACGCTGGGGCGGTATGACGATCATCGAGGTGCCCGGGGGATGGCCCGCCGACGAGACGGCCGCGCGGGCCGTCCAGGACGCGTTGCGGGCGCGGGTGGTGCTGGACGAGCCGGGGCCGCCGCCCGGCGCCGGCACGGTCACCGGGGTGGATGTGGCCTATGACGACGCCCGGGGCCTGGTCGCCGCCGCCGCCGTCGTCCTCGACGCCCGCACCCTCGCCGTCGTGGCGGAGGCCACCGCCGTCGGCAGGGTCGCCTTCCCCTATGTCCCCGGGCTGCTCGCCTTCCGGGAACTCCCCGCCGTGCTCGCCGCCCTGGACTCCCTGCCGGCCGACCCGGGTCTGGTGGTCTGCGACGGCTACGGCCGGGCGCACCCTTGGCGGTTCGGTCTCGCCAGCCATCTCGGGGTGCTCACCGGACTGCCCACGATCGGCGTCGCCAAGAACCCCTTCGTTCACGCCCCCGGCGAACTCGGCCCCGAGCGGGGCGCCACCGCTCCCCTCCGGGACGACGACGGCGAGGAGCTGGGCAGGGCGCTGCGCACCCAGCCGGGCGTCAAGCCCGTCTATGTCTCGGTGGGCCACCGGGTCGGCCTCGACACCGCCTGTGCCCATACCCTCGCCCTCGCGCCCCGCTACCGGCTGCCGGAGACCACCCGCCGGGCCGACCGGCTCTGCCGCGACGCGCTCACCGAGGCGACCCGGTGACAGGGCGAACCGGTGACGGCGCCCCGGCGACCGGGACCCGATGACCGGGGCGCGGGCCGCACCGCCGCCGGGGCTACCGCCGGGCCGCCACCCGGAAGCGGATGCCCGCCTTCTGGAGCCGGGTCAGCAGCGCGTCCCCCATCGCCGCCGCCGGGGTGACCTGCCCCGAAGCGGGCGGCAGCTCGTCGAAGGCGAGACAGAGCGCCGACTCGGCGAAGATCTTCGCGGTCTCGTCGTACCCCGGATCACCGCCGGTCACCTCGGTGTAGACGGCCCGTCCGCCGCCCTCGCCCACGAACCGCACCGAGAACCAGCTCTTCGCCCGGCGCCCGGCGTCCGGCCCCTCGCCCGGCCGCAGCCGGCTCAGGAACCAGCGCCGGGCGGCGGGCAGTTGCGCAAGCCCGACCAGCGCGGTGACCGCCGCCAGCCCGCCCACCGCCATCGGCAGCGTCTTCACCGCCGCGTAGTGCCGGTAGCGGAAGTCCGGCCCGTACCGGGGCAGGGACCGCGCCGACCGGGTGATGATCCGCCCGTCGAGCAGCGGCAGCGGCAGCGCCCACGCGTCCGTCTCGGCGCTGTAGCGCGGGCCCCCGATCGGCGAGCGGGCCCGCCGGCCGACCACCCGGGGCTCATGGAGCCGCCGCTGGTGCGCGGCGCGCAGCGTCTGCCGCCCCCGGCTCATCGCGTTGAGCGCGGAGGCGAAGGTCCCGCCCGAGAAGGTCCCGCTGGCGCTGACGAACCCGTCCACGCTCAGCGGTACCCCCTCCGGCAGCTGCTGCACCGTGAAGTACACCCCGAGATCGCCCGGCACCGAGTCAAAGCCGCAGGCGTGCACCAGCCGGGCACCGGTCTCCCGCGCCCGTGCCTCGTGATGGACGTACACCAGGTCCACGAACTCGTTCTCGCCGGTCAGATCGAGATAGTCGGTCCCGGCGTCCGCACAGGCGGCGACCAGCGGTTCCCCGTACCAGAGATAGGGCCCCACCGTCGTCGCCACCACCCGCGCGGACGCGGCCAGCGCGCCCAGCGCCGCCGGGTCGTCCGCCCGTGCCTCGATCAGGGGCAGCCCGGCGCAGGCCGGATAATCGGCCGTCAGCTCCTCCCGCAGCCGCTCCAGCCGGGCGCGGCTGCGGCCCGCGAGGGCCCAGCGACAGTCGTCGGGCGCGTGCTCGGCCAGATACCGGGCGGTCAGTACCCCGACGAAGCCCGTCGCCCCGAAGAGCACGATGTCGTACGGGCGCTGTGCGCGAGCGCTCCCGTCCTGCGTGTTCACTGGCTCCTCCGCCATGGTGTCGCCCGGATACCGGGCGGCCTGGGTCCTGTGCGGGTGGCTGACCCTAGCGCGCGAGCAGGCCCCGGGAAAGGACGCCGTCCGCCGTGCGGGATCCTTCCCCCGGAGCGCGGGTGAATCCAGGCCACCGCCCCGCCGGGCGCCGGGCCGCTCCCCGGGCGGACGACGCTCCGGTGCGGACACGGCCTTGGACACGACCTTGTACCTGGGGATGCGCGTTCTTACCATCGCTGGTGTTACATCAGTTGTGTCATATATCGGTTCAGCGCTGGGGGTTCCATGACGACGACCTCGACGGACAGGCCGGGGGCGGCGGAGAGCGGCCCCCTCACCGGAGTACGTGTGGTCGAACTGGCGGGTATCGGGCCCGCCCCCTTCGCCGCCATGCTCCTGGCCGACCTGGGCGCCGATGTCGTCCGGGTCGACCGGCCCGGCGGCTCGGGATTCGGCATCGATCCCGCGTACGACCTCACCAACCGCAACAAGCGCTCCGTCCTCGTCGACCTCAAGGCCCCCGACGGCGCCCAGCGGGTGCTGGAGCTGGCCGAGCGGGCCGACATCCTGATCGAGGGCTACCGCCCCGGCGTCGCCGAGCGCCTCGGGGTGGGGCCCGAGGCCTGTCTCGCCCGTAACCCCCGGCTGGTGTACGGGCGGATGACCGGCTGGGGCCAGGACGGCCCGCTCGCCGACCGGGCAGGGCACGACATCGCGTACATCGCCGTCACCGGCACCCTCGGCATGATCGGCAGCCCCGACGAGCCCCCCGCCGTCCCCGCCAACCTGCTGGGCGACTACGCGGGCGGCGCGCTCTATCTCGTCACCGGGGTGCTCGCCGCCCTGCACCACGCCCGCACCGAGGGCGGCCGGGGCCAGGTCGTGGACGCGGCCATCGTGGACGGCGCCGCCCATCTGGCCACGATGATCCATGGCATGGTGGCCGCCGGTGGCTGGCGGGACCGGCGCGGCTCCAATCTGCTGGACGGCGGCAGCCCCTTCTACGGCTGCTACGAGACCTCCGACGGCGGCCATATGGCGGTCGGGGCGCTGGAGCAGCGGTTCTACGACGAGTTCGTCCGGGTGCTCGGTATCGCCGACCGGATCCCCGCCCGTCAGGACATCGACCGCTGGGAGGAGTTGCGCACCGCCGTCGCCGACGCCTTCCGGACCCGTACCCGTGCCGAGTGGACCCGGCTCTTCGACGCCACGGACGCCTGTGTGGCGCCCGTCCTCTCGCTGAGCGAGGCCCCCCGGCATCCGCATCTCGCCGCCCGGGGCACCTTTACGGAGCACGGCGGGGTCACCCAGCCCGCGCCCGCGCCCCGGTTCTCGGCCACCCCCGGGACCCTGCGCACCCCGCCGGCGCTGCCCGGCGCCCACAGCGCGGAGGTGGCCCGCGACTGGGGGCTGCCCGCACCCGGCGCGGGACCGGACCCGGCCGGACCGCATGGCCCCGGGCCGCACGCGGCCGAACCGGACGGTGCCGGACCGGACGGAGCCCCGGCCCCCGGGCCCTGACCCCCGTACCCGCCCCCGGCAAGCACCCCCCGCCGCCGACACTCCCGCACCCGAAAGGCCGCTGACGTGAGCACCGAAGCGTATGTGTACGAGGCGATCCGCACCCCGCGCGGCCGTGGCAAGCCGGGCGGGGCCCTGCACGGCACCAAGCCGATCGACCTGGTGGTCGGTCTGATCCAGGAACTGCGGGACCGCTTCCCCGGCCTGGACATGGCCGCCGTGGACGACATCGTCCTCGGGGTCGTGGGCCCGGTCGGCGACCAGGGCTCCGACATCGCCCGGATCGCGGCCATCGCCGCCGGACTCCCGGACACCGTCGCCGGGGTCCAGGAGAACCGCTTCTGCGCCTCCGGCCTCGAAGCCGTCAACATGGCCGCGATGAAGATCCGGTCCGGCTGGGAGGATCTGGTCCTCGCCGGCGGTGTGGAGTCGATGTCCCGGGTGCCCATGGCCTCCGACGGCGGCGCCTGGTTCGCCGACCCGATGACCAACCACACGGTGGGCTTTGTCCCCCAGGGCATCGGCGCCGACCTCATCGCCACCATCGAGGGGTTCGGCCGCCGGGAGGTGGACGAGTACGCGGCCCTCTCCCAGGAGCGGGCGGCGGCGGCCTGGAAGGCGGGCCGGTTCGACCGCTCCGTCGTCCCCGTACGGGACCGGAACGGGCTGGTCGTCCTCGACCGCGACGAGCATCCCCGGCCGGGCACCACCGCCGATACCCTCGCCGCCCTCAAGCCGTCCTTCGCCGGGATCGGCGACCTCGGCGGCTTTGACGCGGTGGCGCTCCAGAAGTACCACTGGGTCGAGCGGATCGACCATGTCCACCACGCGGGCAACTCCTCCGGCATCGTGGACGGCGCCGCCCTCGTCGCCATCGGCTCCCAGGAGATCGGTGAGCGGTACGGGCTCCGCCCGCGCGCCCGGATCGTCTCCGCCGCCGTCTCCGGCTCCGAGCCGACCATCATGCTCACCGGACCCGCCCCGGCCACCCGCAAGGCCCTCGCACGGGCCGGGCTGACCATCGATGACATCGATCTGGTCGAGATCAACGAGGCGTTCGCGGCGGTGGTGCTCCGCTTCGCCCGGGAGATGGACCTCCCGCTGGACCGGATCAACGTCAACGGCGGGGCCATCGCCCTGGGCCATCCGCTGGGCGCCACCGGGGCGATGATCCTCGGCACCCTCGTGGACGAACTGGAGCGCCGGGAGCTGCGGTACGGGCTCGCCACCCTCTGTGTCGGGGGCGGTATGGGCATCGCCACCGTGGTCGAGCGGCTGGGGACATGACCCGGCCCGCCCGCGTGGCCACCAGCCGTCCCGCCCGCGCGGGAACCGCCCCTTCCGCCCCGCCGCCGACCCCGGAGACCGCGCCATGAGCCAGCCCGCCGCCACCCCTCCCGCCGCCCCCGACCCCGCCGGCGCGGCCACCACCGACTCCTCCGACGCGTCCGCCCCGGTCCCCGCCGACGCGTCCGTGCCCGGCCCCGTCGCCGGGCCCATCCGCTGGGAACGGGACGACAGCGGGGTCGTCACCCTTCTCCTCGACGCCCCCGGCCGCTCCGCCAACACCGTCGACCGCGCCTTCATCGAGGCCCTGACGGCCGTCGCCGACCGCGCCGAGGCCGAGCGGGAGTCGATCCGGGGCATCGTCGTCACCTCCGCCAAGGAGACCTTCCTCGCCGGGGGCGACCTCACCGAGCTGATCCGGCTCGGGCCCGCCGACGCCGCGCTCGCCTTCGAGACCTCCATGGCGGTCAAACGCGCCCTGCGCCGGATCGAGACCCTGGGGGTGCCGGTCGTCGCCGCGATCAACGGCTCCGCGCTGGGCGGCGGCTATGAACTCGCCCTCGCCTGCCACCACCGGATCGCGCTGGACACCCCCGGCGCCCGGATCGGACTCCCCGAGGTCACCCTCGGACTGCTGCCCGGCGGCGGCGGGGTGACCCGTGCCGTGCGGCTCCTCGGCATCGCCGACGCCCTGCTGAAGCTGCTGCTCCAGGGCACCCAGTACCCCCCGCGCCGGGCCCTGGAGCACGGCCTGGTCCATGAGGTCGCCACCGACCGGGACGATCTGGCGCGCCGGGCCCGGGCCTTCGTCGACGACCACCCCGAGTCCGCGCAGCCCTGGGACGTGAAGGGCTACCGCATCCCCGGCGGCACCCCGGCCACCCCCCGGTTCGCCGCCGAGCTGCCCGCCTTCCCCGCCCAGCTCAAGAAGCGGACCGGCGGGGCGCCCTACCCCGCCCCGCGCAATATCCTCGCCGCCGCCGTCGAGGGCGCCCAGGTCGACTTCGGGACGGCCCAGACCGTCGAGGCGCGCTACTTCACCGAACTGGTCACCGGGCAGACCGCCAAGAACATGATCCAGGCGCTCTTCTTCGATCTGCGGACGGTCAACTCCGGTACGAGCCGCCCCCAGGGAGTGGCGCCCCGCCCCGTCCGCCGGGCCGCCGTGCTGGGCGCCGGCACCATGGGCGCCGGGATCGCCTACGCGCTGGCCCGCGCCGGTATCGAGGTCGTCCTCAAGGATGTGACGGAGGAGGCCGCGCACGGCGGCAAGGCGTACTCCGAACGGCTGCTGGCCAAGGCGCTCACCCGGGGGCGCACCACCCCCGAGAGGCGTGACGCTCTGCTGGCCCGGATCACCCCCACCGCCGACGCCGCCGACCTCGCGGGCTGTGACGCGGTGATCGAGGCGGTCTTCGAGGACACCGCCCTCAAGCACACCGTGCTGCGGGAGGCCCAGCGGTTCGCCGCCCCCGACGCGCTGCTCTGCTCCAACACCTCCACCCTGCCGATCTCCCTGCTCGCCGAGGGGGTCGACCGGCCCGACGACTTCATCGGACTGCACTTCTTCTCCCCCGTCGACCGGATGCCGCTGGTCGAGATCGTCCGGGGGCGGCGCACCGGCGACACCGCGCTGGCCCGCGCCTTCGATCTGGTCCGGCAGATCGACAAGACCCCGATCGTGGTCAATGACTCCCGGGGTTTCTTCACCTCCCGGGTGATCGGGCGGTTCATCAACGAGGGCGTGGCCATGGTCGGCGAGGGCGTCCCGGCGGCCACCGTGGAACAGGCCGCCGCCCAGGCCGGATACCCGGCGAAGGTCCTCTCCCTGATGGACGATCTGACCTTCACCCTCGCCCGCCGGATCCGGCGGGAGACCCGGAGCGCGGTCGAGGAGTCCGGCGGGACGTGGACACCGCACCCCGCCGACGCGGTCGTCGACCGGATGGTGGACGAGTTCGGCCGGACCGGGCGGCCCGGCGGGGCGGGGTTCTACCGCTATGACGAGGACGGCACCCGCACCGGACTCTGGCCGGGGCTGCGGGAGCACTTCGGCCGCCCCGGGGTCACCGTCCCGTTCGAGGACGTCCAGGAGCGGATGCTGTTCTCCGAGGCGCTGGACGCGGTGCGCTGTCTGGAGGAGTCCGTGCTGACCTCGGTCGCCGACGCCAATATCGGGTCGATCATGGGGATCGGCTTCCCGGCGTGGACCGGCGGGGTGCTCCAGTACATCGACGGGTACCAGGGCGGGCCGGCGGGCTTCGCGGCGCGCGCCCGGGAGCTGGCCGAGCGGTACGGCGAGCGGTTCGCGCCGCCCGCGCTGCTGCTGGCGAAGGCGGAGCGGGGCGAGCGGTTCGGCGAGGGGCCGGGAGCGGAGTGACCCGGGGGCGCCCGGCCCCCGCCGGTCACCGGGCGCCCTCTCCCTCCGGCTCCCCCGCAGGGGCGGAGAGCGGCTCCCCGGCGGAGACCGGCTTCCCGGCGGGCGCGACCTCCTCCGCAGGTACCGCGTCCGCCGGGCCGAACGCCGCCCGCAGCTCCTCCTTCAGCGACCGCTGGAACGCCGCCACCAGCGCCTGCACCACCAGCGGAGCCATCGGCGCCGAACGGGTGCGCATCGCCGCGACCCGCTGGGGATCCGGCTCCCGCTCCCGGTACGGATCCCAGACCTCGTCCCGGAAGAGCGCGGTCAGCTCCTGCGCCGCCGCCCGGGTATGACGGACCAGCGCCGCCCGCGCCGCGAGGATCGTCTCCTCCCCGATCGGCACCTCCAGCAGCTGGGTCCCGAGCCGCAGCAGTCCCGGATCGACCCGATAGCGCTCCGGTGCCCCGGGCACCCGCCCCACGGCGCCCATCGCCACCAGCCGGTCGATGTCCCCGTCGGTCAGCGCCCGCCCCGCCCGCCGTTCCAGGTCCGCACGGTCCGCCTCCTCCTCGGCGCCCGGCGCCCAGGAGGCCACCAGGGCCCGGTGGATGGCCAGCTCCCGGGCGTCCAGACCGTCCGGCAGCCGCTCCAGATAGCGTTCGATGGCGGCCAGGGTCATCCCCTGGTGCTGAAGCTCCTCGATCAGCGCCAGCCGGGAGAGATGGTCCTGGCCGTACCGCCCCACCCGGCGCGGTCCGATCCACGGCGGGGGCAGCAGGCCCCGGGTCCCGTAGAAGCGGATGGTGCGTACGGTCACCCCCGCCCGCGCGGCCAGTTCGTCGACGGTGAGGGTCGGTTCCCCGTTCCCGATCCCGCTCGCGTTCCCGGTCGCCATCGCCGCGCCTCGCTCTCCCCCCGGCCTGGGCCGATCGCCCCGGTGCAACAGTATTGCTGTCCCACCGTCGCTGTGAAGGACACCGGTGAGCGGGCCGGGCGGCCGCGATATCACCGCCGGACGGGAACCAAGATCACCGGTGTCGGCGTCCTCCCGGCCACTACCCCGGGACCAGGGGTACGAATGGAAGGAGAGCCCGCGATGACCGGTAGTGAGCCCCGGGGGAACACGGGCGGACACCCGGCGAGGAACCGCCGGTCCCTGAGGGCCGGGGGAGCGGTCACTGCCGGACTCTGTGCCTTCATGGTCTGGGCGCTCTGGCCGGACCCCACCCCCTACGACCTTCGCTCCGGGACACCGGACGGGCTGCGGATCGAGGCACAGCGCTCGGAGTACCCCTACTCCAAGGAGCTGGCCGCCGATGTGGACGAGCTGCTCAAGGTCTATGTGGAGCGGCTCCGGGAGGGGGACGCGCGCGAGCTGGCCCGCCTCGGCCCGCCCTGGTACGAGGGCCGCTACGCCCATGCCGTCCGGCTGATCGAACGCCTCGGCCCGGTCGCCGACGAGCCCGTACGGGTGGTGGTGGGGGACCCGGTCGTGCCCTACTTCGGTGTGACACGGCTGAACTTCGCCGACGGCGTGAAGCAGGAGCTGCGGGTGATCCGCGACCGGGACGACGTCTGGTGGGTGGAGCTGGGCGAGGGCGATCTCTCGTACGGCCAGGAGCTGCCCGTCTGAACGGGCCGCTGGGTGACCGGGCGGACGGGACGACCCCGCCCGCCCGGCGCGCGATCAGGGCAGGGTCACCCCGTACACCCCCAGCGCCTCCACCACGGGCTGGTGGATCGCGGTGCCCCGGGTGCCGGAGCAGCCCGCGCTGCCGGAGTGGATGCCCAGCGCGGTGCTCCCGCTGAAGTGGGCGCCGCCGCTGTCGCCCCCCGCCGAGCAGGCCGTGGTGCGGACCATCCCGTACACCGGGCCGTCGGAGTAGTTGACGGTCACATTCACGGCGGTGACGGTGCCGCTGGTCAGCCGGGTGGTGGAACCGCTCTTCTGGAGGGCCTGTCCGACCAGGGCCGAGGCGGCCGAGGTGATGGTGGCATAGGTGCCGTCATAGCGGTTGACGGTCCCGGGCGGCTGCGATCCGTCGGTGTAGCGCACCAGACCGAAGTCGTCACCGGGGAAGCTGGAGCCCTCGGTGCTGCCGATCTCCGGGCCGCCCGAGGTCGCCGACCAGGTGGAGACCCCCTCGGTGCAGTGGCCCGCCGTCAGGAAGAGGCGGTCGGCGCCCCGTGCCACATTGAACGCCGACGAGCAGCGGTAGCCGCCGCCGTAGATGGCCTCCCCGCCCGCGACCTCCCGGGTGAAGACCCCCGGGACGCGTTCGACACGGACCGCCCCGCCGAGCGCGTCGGCGACCCGGGTGAGCCGGGTCATCGCGGCGGCGGAGACCGAGGTGTCGGCCTGGACGGCGATCTGGTTGGCGGCCGGGTCCACCCCCCAGGAGGTGCCGGTGATCCTCGCCCGGGACTCCAGGGCGGCCATGGCCGCCCGGAGTTCGGCGGGGCCGCGCTCCACGATCCGCGCCCGTGCCCCCTCGGCCTCCACCTCGGCCGCCGCCTGCGGAGTGGTGACCGTGACGATCAGTTCGCCGGAGTCGGGGTCGAGATAGGAGCCCGCCGTGTCCTCGCCCAGGGCCCGTTCCAGCCGGGTGTCGAGGGCGTACTGGCCGGCGGAGACGGTGACACCGGGGCTGGGTTCGGGGGAGGGGTCGGGGGCGGCACCGGCCGCCGGGGTACCGAGGGCCAGGGCGGGCAGGGTGAGCAGGAGGGTGAGGCAGATTCGCGCACGGGGCGTGCGTCGTCTCATGGGGCTTCTCCTTCGCTGGGTCCGTGGGGGGCTGCCGAGAAGCGGGTGCCGGCCGGGACCGGTCCCGTTCAATGTGGCATGACCCTGACACGGCCACAAGAGTCGTGCGGAGTCATCGATTCCGCGCCACGCCGGGGCGGAAACCCGACGTGGCACCCCTCGGACCGAAACCTCCCCCGCCCGAAGTCGCCCGGAGCCGCCCCACGTCAGCGGGCGGAGCCCACCACGGGGTAGTGGTCCGACAGATGGGTGTACGTGTACGTCCGGCCCCAGCTGGAGACCGTCCAGGGCGCGGTGCTCTCCGCGATCACCTCATTGGTCCACCGCGCGGGCCGGGCATGACCGGCCCGGTGCAGTACATGGTCCAGATCCTCGCTCGGCAGCCCCGGGTAGCGCTCGGCGGCGATCGAGTTCCCGGTGGTGTCGAAGGAGTTCGCGAGTCCGGTACGGGCCCCGGCGGCCACCAGGCCGGCGTTCTCCAGGGTCGCGGCGAACTCCGGCGTCCGGGTGTCGACATTGAGGTCGCCCGCCACCAGCACCTGCTCACCCGCCGGAATGCCCTTGGCGTCGAGGAAGGCGTCCATCTCGCGGAACTGCGCGGCGCGCACCCGCTCCGCCGCGCCCGCCGCGCACCCCGGGTCGGTGGACTGGTTGTGCACCCCGACCACATGGACGGGGGTGCCCCGCACCGACAGCTCGGCATAGACGAAGCCCTTGTTGGACCAGCGGTCCCCGCCACAGGCGTCCGCGAAGATGTACTGCTCCTTCCGGGTGACCGGCCAGGCGCTCAGCAGGGTGACCCCGCCGTCCTCCGGGGTGAGGGCCGAGTACGCGCCACCGGTCGCGTCCCAGCCGGCGGTGGTCCGCCCCACGACGGGGGTCTGGTGCGGATAGCGGTCCGCCGCGTTCCGCTTCAGTGCGTCGGTGGTGCCGTTGTCGAACCCCTCCTGGATCACCACCACATCGTGGCCCTGGAAGAAGGGGGCGGCGGGTATCGCCTTCGCCCGGTGCCCCTGACCCCAGTTCGGGTAGAGCGCCCGGGAGAACAGGAAGGCGTTGTAGCTGAGCACGCTCAGTGCGGGGGTGGCCGTCCCCGGCTGCGGGGCGGCCGAGGCCGTGGGGGCCGTCCCCAGCAGCGCGGCGGCGGCGAGCGCCGTGGAGAGCAGCGCCGCCGAGGTGCGGCGGCGGAGGGGGAAGCGGGGCACAGTGACTCCTGGGGCCAGAAGGAACGGACCGACGGCAACCATCCAATCAGCCGAGGTTACTGATAAGTAATCAGTCGGTGTCATGGAGCGGACCCCTGTGCCAAGGAACGGAGCACCCCAACGGAGCCACCCGGGTGCGATGCGGGGGATTGTCCTCTGTCGCCGGGCCGGACCGGGGAGTACGGTCCCGCCCATGCCGATATGTGCGCGGGGCACCCGCTTGACGTACAGATCGCTCCTGGCGGCGGCCACGGCCGCCCTGATGACCGTGACCCTCTCCCCGGCGGACGCCCTCGGCGCACCGGGGCCCCAGGGAGCACGGGAGACCACACCCGTCCACTCGTACGAGAACGCCATCCGGGAGTCCGTCTGGGTGGACACCCGGCTCGACGGCGACGGCGACGGCCGCACCGACCGGGTCGCCGTCGACATCGTCCGGCCCCGTGAGGCCGCCCAGCAGGGTCGCACCGTCCCGGTGATCATGGACGCCAGCCCGTACTACGCCTGCTGCGGCCGGGGCAACGAGAGCCAGCGCAAGACCTATGACGCGGCGGGCAACCCCGTACAGTTCCCCCTCTACTACGACAACTACTTCGTCCCCCGGGGCTATGCCTTCGCCGCCGTGGACCTCGCCGGGACCAGCCGCTCCGACGGCTGCGCCGATGTCGGCGGCGTCTCGGACATCCAGTCCGCCAAGGCGGTGGTCGACTGGCTGAACGGCCGCGCCGACGGCTGGACCAGCCGCACCGGCACCCAGCGCACCACCGCCGCCTGGAGCAATGGCGCCACCGGCATGATCGGCAAGAGCTATGACGGGACCGTGGCCAACGGGGTCGCCGCCACCGGGGTCGAGGGGCTGAGGACCATCGTCCCCATCGGTGCCATCTCGACCTGGTACGACTACTACTTCGCCAAGGGCGCCCCCCTCTACGGCTCCGGCCCCGACGGGCTCTCCCACTACGTCAACAGCCCCGCCGCCCGGCAGCGCTGCGGCGCCGTCCAGCGGCGGCTGGCCAGCGGGGCCCCGCGCAACGGCGATCTGACCCCGCTCTGGGCCGAGCGCGACCATGTCCCCGACGCCTCCAAGGTGCGGGCCAGCGTTCTCGCCGTCCATGGGATGCAGGATCTGAACGTCCGGCCCAAGCATCTGGGCCAGTGGTGGGACGCGCTCGCGGCCCAGGGGGTCGAACGGCGGATCTGGCTCTCCCAGACCGGCCATGTCGACCCCTTCGACTTCCGCCGGTCGCACTGGGTGACCACGCTCCACCGCTGGTTCGACCACTACCTCATGGGTCTGGACAACGGCGTCGACCGTGAGCCCATGGCCGAGATCGAACGCGCCCCTGATCAGTGGACCACCGACACCGCCTGGCCCCCGAGCGGCACCGTCCGCACCGAACTCCACCCCGGCAAGGGCGCCCTGGCGGGTGTCGGCACCCTGTCGGCCACCCCCGCGCCCCCCGGTGCCACCGAGAGCTTCACCGACGACCGGACCCAGGACGAGACCGACTGGGCCGCCCAGATCGACCGTTCCACCCGGGCCAAGACCGGATTCACCACCGCGCCGCTGACCCGCCCGCTGCGGCTCTCGGGCTCCTCCACGGTACGGATCACCGCGACCCCGACCACCTCCACCGCCCATCTCTCGGCGGTCCTGGTCGATCTCGGACCCGACACCATCCGGGACTACGCCGCCGCCGGTGAGGGGATCACCACCCTGACCCAGCGCACCTGCTGGGGGCCGAGCACCCCGGGTGACAGCTCCTGCTACCGGGAGACCCGCGCACAGAACCGCGCCGTCGACCACACCATCTTCAGCCGGGGCTGGGCCGATCTCGGCAACCATGCCTCCGATGCCCAGGGCCGCCCGCTGACCCCGGGCCGGGCCCACACCATCACCCTCGATCTGCACGCCACCGACCATGTGGTCCCGGCGGGCCACCGGCTCGCGCTGATCATCGCGGGTACCGACGCCGGGCTGATCGAGCCGCCCGCGAGCACCCCCACCCTCACCCTCGATCTCAGCCGTACCTCGGCCCGGCTGCCGATCGTGGGCGGCCTCGCGGCCCTGGCCCGCGCCACCGACGGCGCGGTGGCGCCCGTTCTCGCCCCCGGACCCCTGCTGCGGGGCGTCGAGGGGCCGCGCGCCCGCCTGCCGATCCCCGGCACCGCCCTCAACGGCACCGCCGTCGACAGCACCGCTCTCAACAGCGGCACCGGCAGCAGCGACCGCAGGACCGCCGGCCGGTGAGCGAGCCGGTCACCGTCTGAGCGCCGGCCGCCCTGAACGCCTCCCGCACCGGGAGCCGTTCCCCGGAGGGAACCAGAACCCCGCACCGGGACCGGGCGGCCGGCCCCCACGTACCGAGAGGATCGATGACCTTGTCCGCTCCCGAGGCCGTCATACCGGCCGGAGCCGTCTCATGACCCCGTGGCCGCGCGCCCTCGCGCTCGCCGCCCTGGCCACCTCGCTCGCCGTACCGCTGATCACCGGCCCGGCCCGTGCCAGCCAGGGCGCGCAGCCACCCCGTACCGGATTCGAACGCAGCGACGGTGCCCGCTGGACCGGCGAGGACGAGGAGGCGTCCTTCCTCGCCGCCGTCGACCGGGCGGGCGACCGGGTCTCGGTCCACCGGATCGGGACCACCGCCCAGGACCGCCCCCTGCGGCTGATACGGATCGGCGCCCCGCACGCCGCCCACCGGGTGCTGCTGGTCTGCTCCCAGCACGGTGACGAGCCCGCCGGCCGGGAGGCGTGTCTGACCACCGTGCGGGATCTCGCCTTCGACCGCTCCCCGGCGACCCGCGCCCTGCTCGCCCGTACCCAACTGCTGGTCGTGCCCACCGCCAACCCGGACGGCCGGGCCGCCGACACCCGGGGCAACGCCGGCGGGGTGGACATCAACCGCGACCACATCGCGCTCGCGACCGGGGAGGGCCGCGCGCTCGCCGCCGTGGTCCGCGACCACACCCCGGACATCGTGTACGACCTGCACGAGTACGGCTCCACCCCGCGCTACTACGACCGGGACCTGTTCGATCTGTGGCCGCGCAACCTCAACACCCACAGCGGGGTCCACCAGGAGTCCCGGACGCTCTCCCAGCGGTATGTCCGCCCGGCGGCCGAGGAGGCCGGGTACACCACCGGCACCTATGGCATCTGGACCGACCCCGCGACCGGAGAACCGATTCGCCAGGTCGCGGGCGACGGCCAGGAACGCATCCTGCGCAACGCCACCGGAGTCAAGAACGCCATCGGGCTGCTCATCGAGAGCCGGGTCGACGCGCTCACCGACGCCGAGCGGGACGACCCGGCGCTGAACAACCGCCGCCGGGTGCACAGCCAACTCGCCGCCCTCGACGGGCTGCTGTCCTTCAGCGGCGAACGCCGTGAGGCCGTCGAGCGGGCGACCGGCTCGGCCCGGCTCGCCGGACTCGCCGACCACGGCCCCGTCTATCTGGGCGGCGCCGACAACGCCCCCGCCACCCCGGAGCAGATCCTCACCGATCCGCCCTGCGGCTACCGGCTCGACCCCGGCCAGTGGAGCGGGGTCCGGGACGAGCTGGCCCTGCACGGCGTACGGGCCCACCCGGCGGACGACGGCGGGGCGCTGGTCCCCCTGCGGCAGTCCCGGCGGGCCCTGGTGCCGCTGCTGCTGGACGCCCGCGCGAGCCATCACCTCACAAAGGGACAGCCCCTCACCGCCTGTTGAACGTGCCAGGTGCACATCCTGTGGTAGGGGGTAGCGGAGGAGCAAAACGCACTCTTCCGAGCAAACCCTGAAAGGTGCCACTCGTGTCGCATGGACAACGACCGGACGCCCCGGACGACCGGGGAGCCCCGTCCCCTTCCGACGGGCTCCCCGATCCCCCGCAGGCGGGCGGTCCGCCCACCACGGACCGGGTGGTCTTCGGGGTCACCGCCGGCCTCACCCTCGCCTTTGTGATCTGGGGGTCGATCGCCACCGGGGCCCTCCAGTCCATCTCCAGCAGCCTGCTGGCGGGGCTGATCCACAACGGCGGCTGGGCCTTTGTGCTCGGCGCCTCCGGCTTTGTCGTCTTCGCCCTCTGGCTGGCCATCAGCCGCTACGGCCGGATCCCCCTCGGCGACGAGGGCGAGAAGCCCGAGTTCCGTACGGTCTCCTGGGTCGCGATGATGTTCAGCGCCGGTATGGGCATCGGGCTGATGTTCTACGGGGTGAGCGAGCCGCTGGCCCACTACACCGACCCGCCGCCCGGCACCCAGCCCCAGGACTCCGCCGACGCCATGCAGATCGCCATGGCGACCACCCTCTTCCACTGGACCCTGCACCCCTGGGCCATCTACGCCGTCGTCGGTCTCGCCATCGCCTACAGCACCTTCCGCCGCAGGCGCCGCCAGACCATCAGCGCCGTCTTCGAGCCACTTCTCGGCGAGGGCCACTCCCAGGGCACCGTGGGCCGGCTCATCGACATCCTCGCCATCTTCGCCACCCTCTTCGGCTCCGCCGCCTCCCTCGGCCTCGGTGCCCTCCAGATCGGCAGCGGCTTCCATGAGCTGGGCTGGCTGGAGAAGACCGGCACCACCCTGCTGGTCTGCGTCATCGCCGTTCTGACGGTGGCCTTCGTGCTCTCCGCCGTCTCCGGTGTGGAGAAGGGCATCCAGTGGCTCTCCAACACCAATATGGTGCTGGCGCTGCTGCTGGCCTTCTTCGTCTTCGTCGCGGGCCCCACCATCCTCGTCCTCGATCTGCTGCCCACCTCCATCGCCGCCTACTTCGGCGAACTCCCCCAGCTCGCCGGGCGTACCGAGGCCACCGGTGGCGAGGGCGTGGCCGACTGGCTGGGCAGCTGGACCGTCTTCTACTGGGCCTGGTGGATCTCCTGGACGCCCTTCGTCGGCATGTTCATCGCCCGGATCAGCCGGGGCCGGACGATCCGTCAGTTCGTCGGCGGGGTCATCCTCGTCCCCAGCACGGTCAGCCTGGTCTGGTTCGCGGTCTTCGGCGGCTCGGCGATGAAGCTCCAGGAGGGCGGGAAGCTCGCCGACTCCGCCACCCCCGAGGGCCAGCTCTTCGATGTCCTCCAGCAGTTCCCGCTGGCCACCACGATGAGCATCCTGGTCATGGTGCTGGTCGGGATCTTCTTCGTCTCCGGCGCCGACGCCGCGTCGGTCGTCATGGGCACCCTCTCCCAGCAGGGCACCTTCGAACCCAGCCGGCTGGTCGTCGTCTTCTGGGGCATCGTCACCGGAGCCGTCGCCGCGATCATGCTCCTGATCGGCGACGGCGAGGGCGACGCGCTCGCCGGACTCCAGAACCTCACCATCCTGGTCGCCGCGCCCTTTGTGGTCGTCATGGTGGGCATGTGCGTCGCCCTCATGCGCGATCTGCGCCACGACCCGCTGATCGTCCGGAGCGAGATGGGCACGGAGGTGGTGGAGTCCGCCGTCATCGCCGGCCATGAGCAGTACGACGGCGCCTTCGAGATCCGGATCGGACCGGGCGCCGGACCGGACGACGAGCGTGATCCGGTCGGACCTCAGCAGCGGGGTACGGAGGAGCCGGGTACCGGAGTACGGTGAGGCGCCCGCACACATCGGCCGCCGTGGCCCGGCCCCGCGCCGGGCCACCGCGGAACCCGAGAGGGGAACCGCCCGTGTCATCCGGTGGGAAAGGCGTCATCGGTCTCGCCCTGGCCCTGCTCGTGGTGGGCTTTCTGGCCCCGGGCGGCTGGATGGTGCTGCTGATCTTCCTCGGCGGCACGCTGCTGGTGGGCGCCCTCGCGCTGGGGGCGCGCGGCGAGGAGGGCCATCCGCCGGGCCGGCTCCCCTGACGACCCGGACCCGGGCCGCCTCCTCTGACGACCCGGACCCGGACCCGGGCCGCCTCCTCTGACGACCCGGACCGCCCGGAGCAGGACTGTCGCGGCGGGCTCCCGCCGGTGTCACACCGGGGGCACCAGCGCCGCCGCCGCCCGCGCACAGCCCCAGGCGACGGTCACCCCGGCCCCGCCATGACCGTAGTTGTGCACCACCAGCCCCCCGCCCGGCAGCTGCTCCGCCTCGATCCGGACCCCCGCCGGACGGACCGGGCGCAGCCCCACCCGGTGGCCCAGCACCCGGGCCGTGGCCACCGCCGGGTGGTACAGGGCGCAGCGCGCCACGATCGCCGCCGCCGTCGCCGCGTCGGGCTCGCGCCGCCAGTCGTCCTCCTCGGCCGTCCCGCCCAGGATCAGCCGCCCCGGCTGCGGCATCAGATAGGTGCTCCGTGACCCCTCGTCGTCGGCGAGGGTGAGCCACTCCTCGATCCCGGGGTTCTCCACCAGCACCAGCTGGCCCCTGACCGGGCGCACCCCCGGATCCGGTACCAGCTCCCGGGCGCCCAGACCGGTGCAGTTGACCACCGTCGGCACGGTCCGGGACAGCTCCGTCAGCGAGGTGACGGTGCCCGGTTCCACCGAGCCGCCCGCCGCCTCCAGCCGCCGTCGCAGCCAGGCCAGCTGGACCGGCATGTCAACCAGCGGCACCCGCGCCCACACCCCCTCCGTGTGTCCGGAGGGCAGTTCCTCCGGCCGGGCGGGGCGCAGCTGCCCCAGCGCGGCGGCCCAGGGGCCGAGGCCGTCGGCCGCCCGGCCCACCGCCACCCCCGGGACCAGCCGCACCCCCGTCTCCCCGGGGTCGGACGCCAACTCCTCGTACACCCCCAGGGACTCCACGGCCCACCGTGCGACCTGCTCCTTCGGCTCGATCCGATAGGGCCACCACAGGCCGCCCGCCACGGCCGATGTCGTCCTCGCGGACTCCTCGGCCGATCGCACACGCACCCGGTGGCCGCGCTCGGCCAGCTCCACGGCGGTCGTCAGCCCGCTGACGCCGCCCCCCACCACGATCACCTCACCGCTCATGGGCCGACCGTAGCGAATGCCGTGCCGCGCCGACGGAAGGGGTGGCCCGCGGGGATACTCGGCACATGGCTGCCGCGTACGCGACCCTCGGGCTGGCGCCGGCGATGCGGACCGGGGGAGTCCGGCCGGCTGGCGCCTGCCACCTGCCCCGGGACTTCCTGGACTTCATCGTCAATGGACGGCCCCTGCTGTTCCGGCTGAGCGAAGGGGACGCCGTGTCTCCGCTGGCCTCCGATGTGCCCCCGGCGATCCCCCCGGGACAGGCGTGCCGACTGCTGCCGGAGAACCCGGCCCTGCTGGACGGCGGACGGCGGGTGATCTACGCCTGTCCGGAGTGCGGCGCGCTGGGCTGCGGAGCGGTGACGGCCGTCGTGGAACGGGCCGGACCCGATGTGATCTGGCGGGACTTCGCCTGGCAGACCGGGGAACCGGCCCGGCTGGAACGCGACGGCTACCCCGGCGTCGGGCCGTTCCGCTTCCGTGCCGGGGACTACCGGGCCGTCGTGGCACGGCTGCTGGCCGCCCCCGGGGACCGGCGCGCGCTGCTGCTCGGCGCCGGTACCGGGGTGCTGCCCCGGCTCGCCGCCGCGCTGCGCGCCGCCGGGGTCGGTGCCGACCTCACCCGCGACCTCGGCACCCTCCCCGTGGCGGAGTTGCGCCGGTACGGGGCGGTGGTCTTCGGGCGCGGGGTCGGCGCTCGGGTGCGGAGCGAGGTCCTGGAGACCCTGCGCACGGCGGGCGCGGACGCGGTACGGGTCAGCGGGCTCGCCCCGGTCGTCCCCCTGCTGGTGGCCCAGGTCGAGGAGGCGCTGGACCGGGGGCCGTGCGAACTGCGGCGGCTGACCGGGCTGACGGCGCTGCCGGAGGGGCCGGCGCCGACGGAGGGGGCGGCGGGGCCGGGCGCGGGCCCCGGCTCCGCCCGGACGGCCGAGGTGGAGGTGGCGGTGGCCACGGTGTGCCGGGTCCGGCTGGACGCCTTCCGTCTCGACCGGTCCCGCGGCCCCCGGCAGACCACGGTCCTCGACGCCACCTTCCCCCCGGGCCGCCACCGCGTCCCCCTGCCCCCTCGGCCCTCCGACGACACCTCCCGCCCCCACTCCTTCCTGGTCGCCCGCGCCCTGGGCCAGGTCCTGATCACCCGTCTGAACCCCTGACCCGCTGACCCCCTGACCCTCTGACGTCCTGACGTCCTGCTCCCCGGCCGTGCCGGGGACGGGAACGGCCCGGGTCCCGGCCCCCGGTGGGGGCGCGGGAACCGGGCCGTGGGTGCCGGCTCGCCGGGCCGGCGGCCGGGGTCAGCCCCGGGTGAGGCCCGCGCGGCGGAGGGCGTCCGCCATCGCGCTGTTCGCCGGGGGCGGTGCCGGGCGGCCGGCCGACTGCCCACCGCCGCTCCCGCTGCCCCGCCGCTGCTGGGGACGGCCCCCGCGCTCGCGCGGCGGACGCTGCTGCCCCGCCCCGTCCCGGCCCCGGCCGGCGGCGGCCGCCGTCGCCGCCTCGTCGTCCAGCCGCAGCGTCAGCGAGATCCGCTTGCGCGGGATGTCGACATCCAGCACCTTCACCTTCACCACATCGCCCGGCTTCACCACATCGCGCGGGTCCTTGACGAAGCTCTTCGACATCGCGGACACATGCACCAGACCGTCCTGGTGCACCCCGATGTCGACGAACGCCCCGAACGCCGCCACATTGGTGACCACGCCCTCCAGCACCATCCCCGGCGCCAGGTCGCCGATCTTCTCGACACCCTCCTTGAACGCCGCCGTCCGGAACGCCGGCCGGGGGTCGCGCCCCGGCTTCTCCAGCTCCCGCAGGATGTCCGTCACCGTCGGCAGACCGAAGGTCTCGTCCACGAACTCGTCCGCCCGCAGCGACCGCAGCACCCCGGTGTTGCCGATCAGCGCGGCCACCTCGCCGCCGGAGCGCTTCACCATCCGCCGCACCACGGGATACGCCTCCGGGTGGACACTGGACGCGTCCAGCGGATCGTCACCGCCCCGGATCCGCAGAAAGCCCGCGCACTGCTCGTACGCCTTGGGACCCAGCCGGGACACATCCTTCAGCGCCCGCCGGGAACGGAACGGACCATGGGCGTCCCGATGGGCGACGATGTTCTCCGCGAGGCCGGAGCTGATGCCGGAGACCCGGGCCAGCAGCGGCGCCGACGCGGTGTTCACATCGACCCCGACACCGTTCACACAGTCCTCGACCACCGCGTCCAGCGAACGCGACAACTTCACCTCGGACAGGTCGTGCTGGTACTGCCCGACCCCGATCGACTTCGGGTCGATCTTCACCAGCTCGGCCAGCGGATCCTGGAGCCGGCGCGCGATCGAGACCGCCCCGCGCAGCGACACATCGAGCCCCGGCAGCTCCTGCGAGGCGAAGGCGGACGCCGAATACACCGACGCACCCGCCTCGGACACCATCACCTTGGTGAGATTCAGCTCGGGGTGGGCGGCGAGCAGATCCGTCGCGAGCCGGTCCGTCTCCCGCGAGGCGGTCCCATTGCCGATCGCGATCAGATCGACCGCGTGCTCCTTCGCCAGCCGGGCGAGCGTCGCCAGGGACTCCTTCCAGCGGTTCGCCGGAACATGCGGATGGATCGTGTCGGTGGCGACGACCTTCCCGGTCGCGTCCACCACCGCCACCTTCACGCCGGTACGGAAACCGGGGTCGAGACCCAGCGTCGCCCGGGTCCCGGCGGGCGCGGCCAGCAGCAGATCCCGCAGATTGGCCGCGAAGACCCGGACCGCCTCGTCCTCCGCCGCCGTCCGCAGCCGCAGCCGCAGATCGATGCCCAGATGGACCAGGATCCGGGTGCGCCAGGCCCAGCGGACCGTGTCCCGGAGCCAGCCGTCACCGGGGCGCCCCCGGTCGGCGATCCCGAACCGATGGGCGACGATCGCCTCGTACCCGGAAGGGGTCCCGGGCTCCGCCGCCGCCTCCTCCGGCTCCAGCGCCAGGTCGAGGATGTCCTCCTTCTCCCCCCGGAGCATCGCCAGCACCCGGTGGGAGGGCAGCTCCGTGAAGGGCTCGGTGACATCGAAGTAGTCGGCGAACTTGGCGCCCGCCTCCTCCTTGCCCTCCCGGACCCGAGCCGACATCCTGCCCCGGCCCCACATCCGCTCCCGCAGCTCACCGATGAGATCGGCGTCCTCCGAGAACCGCTCGGCGAGGATCGCCCGCGCGCCCTCCAGCGCCGCCGCCGGGTCCGCGACGCCCCGCTCCGCGTCCACGAAGGCCGCCGCCGCCGCGAGCGGCTCCACCGAGGGATCCGTCAGCAGCCCGTCCGCGAGCGGTTCCAGGCCCGCCTCCCGGGCGATCTGCGCCTTGGTCCGGCGCTTGGGCTTGAACGGCAGATAGATGTCCTCCAGCCGGGCCTTGGTGTCGGCGGCCCGGATCCGCGCCGCCAGCTCCTCGTCCAGCTTGCCCTGCTCCCGCACGGACTCCAGGATCGTCGTCCGACGCTCCTCCAGTTCCCGCAGATAGCGCAGCCGCTCCTCCAGCGTGCGCAGCTGCGCGTCGTCGAGCATCTCCGTCGCCTCTTTGCGATAGCGCGCGATGAACGGCACGGTCGACCCGCCGTCCAGGAGGTCGACGGCGGCCTTGACCTGTCGCTCCCGTACGCCGAGCTCTTCGGCGATCCTGCCTTCGATGGACGTCGTCACGGTTCCCCGACTCGCCTTCCCTGCTGGCTGTGCTTGAGAGTGCATTGTGCCGGTTGGGCACGGGCTGTGTCGCGTTCGCCCCGGCGTGTGTGGACAACGCCCTCCGGACCGGGTCCGGTTCCCGGTGCGGCGGAGAGCACGGCGGGAGGGGTGGCAGAAAGGGTGGGACACCCGTCATTGCGGCCCTCCCGCCGCCCCCGCGAGGATGACGGACATGACCCACCGACCCGTGGACCGAACGCGTTCCGTTCTGGTCGTCCTCTTCGACGATGTCCAGAGCCTCGATGTGACCGGCCCCGTCGAGGTCTTCACCGGAGCCCGGCGCGCCGTCGGCGACCCCGCCGACTATCCGCTGCGCACCGCGTCGCTCGACGGCCGCCCGGTCCGGACCACCAGCGGGCTCGTCCTCGTACCGGACGGATCGCTCGCCGACGCACCCCCCGCGCACACCCTGGTCGTCCCCGGCGGCGAGGGCACCCGTGACCCCGATCCCGCGCTGGTGGCGTGGCTGCGCCGCAACGGCCCGCGCGCCGAACGCCTGGTCTCGGTCTGCACCGGGGCCCTGCTGCTCGCCCGGGCCGGGCTGCTCGACGGCCATCGCGCCACCACCCACTGGGCCGCCTGCGAACTGCTCGCCCGCGCCCATCCCGAGGTGCGGGTGGAGCCCGACCCGATCTTCGTCCGCGACGGCCGGATCGCCACCTCCGCCGGGGTGACGGCGGGGATCGATCTGGCGCTCGCCCTGGTCGAGGAGGACCACGGCCGGGAGGCGGCGCTGACCGTCGCCCGTCATCTGGTGGTCTTTCTGCGGCGCCCGGGGAACCAGGCACAGTTCAGCGTCCAGCTCGCCGCGCAGACGGCGCACCGTGAGCCCCTGCGGGAGGTCCAGCGGTGGGTCGCCGAGCACCCGGGCGCCGATCTCTCCGTCGCCGCGCTCGCGGCCCGTGCGGCGCTCTCGCCCCGGCACTTCGCCCGTGCCTTCCGTGCCGAGACCGGGGTGACCCCGGGGCGGTACGCGGAGCGCGTCCGGCTGGAACACGCCCGGCGGCTGCTGGAGGAGACCGCCGACGGGGTGGAGGAGATCTCCCGGGCCTGCGGCTACGGCACTCCGGAGGCGATGCGGCGGGCCTTTGTGAAGGTGCTCGGGGCGCCGCCGGTGGAGTACCGCCGCCGCTTCCGTGTCCCCGCCGCCTCCTGACCCTGTCCCCGACCCCGACCCCGACCTGTCCCTGTCCCTGTCCTCGACCTGGCCCGGCACCCGACCTGTCCCGATGCCCGACCTGTCCAGAAGTCCGTGGTCCGTCCCTCCGCCCGGCCCGGCGCGGATCCGCCGGCCCGACCCGAAAGGCACCGCACCCATGCAGATCGCCGTTCTGCTCTACGACCGCTTCACCTCGCTCGACGCCATCGGCCCCTATGAACTCCTCGGCCGTGCCCCCGGCGCCGAGACGGTCTTCGTCGCCCGGGAGGCCGGACCGGTCCGGGGCGACCAGGGCTCGCTCGCGATCGTGGCCGACCGCTCGCTGGACGAGGTCCCCGCGCCGGATGTGGTGCTGGTGCCCGGCGGCCCCGGCTCCCGGGCCGCCATGCGCGACGAGCGCGTCCTCGACTGGCTGCGGGTCGCCGACACCCACACCACCTGGACCACCTCCGTCTGCACCGGCTCCCATCTCCTCGCCGCCGCCGGGCTGCTGAAGGGCCGCCGGGCCACGACCCACTGGCTCACCTTCGACGAGCTGGTGCCCCACGGTGCCGAGCCCACCCGGGAGCGGGTCGTCGTGGACGGCAAGTACGTCACCGCGGCGGGGGTCTCCGCCGGGATCGACATGGCGCTCCAGCTGCTGGGCCGGATAGGCGGCGACGAACTGGCGCAGACCGTACAGCTGCTGACCGAGTACGACCCCCAGCCGCCCTATGACGCCGGGTCGCCCGAGAAGGCCCCGGCCCATGTGGTGGCACGGCTGCGCGCCGAGCGGGAGGGCATGTACGAGGCATAGCCCCCGCGCCGGGTCCCGCCTTCCGTACGAGAGGTCCCGCCGTCCGTACGAGGGCGGGACCCGGCTTCCGTGCGCGGGCGGGACCCTTCTTCCGGTACGGGGCCGGGGGCCGGGCCCGGGTCAGGCCAGCGGCCCCCGCCAGGTGAACCGGGGCGGGCGGCGCTCCAGGAAGGCGGTCGCCCCCTCGGCCGTCTCACCCCCGGGCCCGGCCTGCTCCCGGCCCTGGCGCTCCCAGAACTCCTCCCGCTCCGGACCCGCCCCCGCCAGGAACTCCTTCGCGGCGGCCTGGGTCAGCAGCGACCGCTCCGTGAGGACCCCGGTGAACTCCGCGATCCGCTTCGCCAGCCCGCCCACCGGGACCACCTCGTCCACCAGACCGGTGCGCAGCGCCCGCTCCGTACCGATCAGCTCCCCGGAGAAGAGCAGATACCGGGCGGCCGACGGTCCCGTGAGCGCCGCGAGCCGGCGGGTCGCGGAGGCCGGGTAGACCACCCCCAGCCGCGCCGGGGTGACCCCGAGGAGCGCCCCCTCCTCCGCGAACCGCAGATCGCAGGCGACCGCCAGCTGACACCCCCCGCCCACACAGTGGCCCCGTACCGCCGCCACCGTCGGCCAGGGGAAGGCGGCCAGCGCCTCCTCGGCGGCCACGGCGAGATCCCGCGGTGACTCCGCCGGGTCCCGCAGCGCCGCGATGTCCGCCCCCGCGCAGAAGGTGGCGCCCGCGCCGGTGAGCACCAGGGCGCGCACCGAGGGGTCGCCCGCGAGGGTGGCGAGCAGCCCGGGCAGGGCCCGCCACATGGCGGGGGTCATGGCGTTGCGCTTGGCGGGATTGTCGATGACGACGGTGGCGACCTGGCCGGTGACGGTGTGGGTCAGCCCCGGTTTCCGCTCCGTGCGCCCCCGTGGCACCTCCGGTTGCCTCATGCGCCGGATGCTATCCGGCGCCGGCGGACCTACGATCGGGGTGGGGTACCAGGGGGGCGCGGCGAGGAGGCGGCCATGGCCACAACCGGTGCGGAGCCCCGGAGGCTGAAGCGGAGCTTCGGCCTGCTGGCGGTGCTCGGGGTGATCCTGGTGATCGCCGGTGTCGTCGGTCTTGTCTACACCGGGCTGGCCACCCTGACCTCGATGCTGCTCTTCGGCTGGCTGCTGCTGATCGGCGGTCTGGTCGGTCTGGCGCACGCGGTGCACTCCCGGGGCAGCGACTACTTCTGGCCGGCGGTGGTGGTCGCGGCGCTGAACATCGCGGCCGGGGTGGTCGTGATCCTGCACCCCCGGGGCTCGGCGGAGGCCCTGACCCTCTTCGCCGCGCTGCTCTTCCTGACCGGTGGGCTCTTCCGGCTGGTGGGCAGTCTGGTGGTACGGGGGCCTCAGTTCGGCTGGATGCTCTTCCAGGGCGCCGTCGGTCTGCTGCTGGGCATTCTGGTCCTGGCCAACTGGCCCGAGAGCAGCCGTTATGTCCTGGGCTCTTCTTCTCCCTGGCGCTGCTCTTCGACGGGCTCGGTCTGATCGCGATGGGGGTCGGCGGGCGCCGGATCGTGGGCATGGTCGCCGACGGGGAGAGCGCCCCGCGCACCTACTGACCCCGGGGCGCGCCGACTCCGGAGGGCGCCGCTCCGGGAGGGCTCGACCGCGGCTCCAGGACGGGATCAGTAAGGATTCAGTGCGTCATACCCGGTCGAACGACCACAAGGGGATCAGGAGCAGTCGCGCAAGCGCCTCTGTCATACGCACCCGGTCAGAAGGCGTCGATTGACGCTGACTTGCGTTCAGTTACCTGGTCCGGACCGACCGTCCGCCAACACTTGTGCTCCGAACACCGTGGGAGTCGAGCCGAAAGTGGGTGCCGGATTCATGGAGAGCCGCGGGAGCGTACCCGTCCGGCCACTGTCGTACGACGGAGTCTGGCGCTTCACCGTTCCCACGACCGAGGTCTCGGTGCCACGGGCCCGCAGAGCCGTCCGGGAGCTGCTGCGCCGCCAGGGCTTACCCCTCCAGGAGGAGATCGAGGCCGGGCTGCTGCTGATCGTCTCCGAGCTGGTCACCAATGCCGTCAAACACGCGGCCGTGGTCTCCCCGGAGGCGTCCGTGGAGGTCGCCGTGCGGAGCGGCTGGATCCGGGTCTCCGTGGAGGACCGGCACCCCTACCGCCCCCGGGTCCTGGAGACGGACGGCGGACAGACCGGCGGCCGGGGTCTGCTGCTCGTCCGGGAGATCACCCTGGAGGCGGGCGGACGGTACGACGTGGAGCACACGGCGGGCGGCGGCAAGGCCGTCTGGGCGGAGCTGCCGCTGAAACTGGCCTGAGCCGCCGCCACCGGGCCCCGGGACACTCCCGGGGCTGCTACCAGCCGCCGGACGGGCCCGTCAGCTCCTTGATCGCCGGGCGGGCCGCGTCCAGGACCGTCATGAACCACGAGGAGAACGGCGCCGCGGCATGCCGCTCGGCCAGCTCCTCGGGGGTGACGAAGGCGATCTCGCCGACCTCCTCCGGGTCCGGTGCGGGCACGGCGCCCACCAGACCGATGAAGAGGTGGTTGTACTCCTGCTCCACCAGGCCCGAGTCCGGGTCCGGGTGGTTGTAGCGGACCGTGCCCGCCTCCGCCATCAGCGACGGGGAGAGCCCCAGCTCCTCATGGGTGCGCCGGGCCGCCGCGGCGAAGGGCGCCTCACCGGGGTAGGGGTGCCCGCAGCAGGTGTTCGACCAGACCCCGGGGGAGTGGTACTTGCCCAGCGCCCGGCGCTGGATCAGCAGCCGCCCCCGGTCGTCGAAGAGGAAGACCGAGAACGCCCGGTGCAGCTGACCGGGGGGCTGATGGGCGGCGAGCTTCTCCGCGGTGCCGATCGTGGTGCCGTGCTCATCGACCAGTTCGAGCAGGATCTCTTGCGGAGCGCCACCGTCCGGGGTGGTGTTCGCGGTGGTCGGTGAGGTCGGTGAGGTCGGCATAACCATCCTTCGCTGTGGTCCTCGCCCGGTGGGGCCTGCCCAGTCTGCCGTACACAAGCGGTTTGTCCGTACTCCGCTGTCCGGGCATGTCCCGGGACGGAGCACCGGGCGGCTGCGGCGGGGCCGCGCGGGCCGGGGGTCGTGGACCCCCGGATCTTGCCCCACCGGAGCGGGGCGGAATCCTCGGGGCGCCGGGAATCCGGGGGAATCCGCTCCCTCGCGGTGTGCGGTGCCGGGGGCACATGCCCCCGGCACCGGACGGCCCGGACGGCCCGGACGGCCCGGCCGGTCTTGGGGTGACCGGCCCGCCGGGCCCGGGGGCTCAGTGACAGAGCCCGGCCTCGTGCTCCGCGTGCCCGGTCGGCTCCAGCTGGAAGGTGCAGTGCTCGACATCGAAGTGGTCCCCCAGGCAGCCCTGGAGATCGTGGAGCATCTTCTCGTGGCCCGCCGAGTCCAGCGCCTCCGGGTGGACCACCACATGGGCGGAGAGCACCGGCATACCGGAGGTGATCGTCCAGGCGTGGAGGTCGTGCACGTCCGCCACCCCGGGCAGGGCCAGGATGTGTGCCCTGACCTCGCCCATGTCGACATTCTTGGGTGCCGCCTCCAGCAGGACGTTCACCGTCTCCCGCAGCAGCTTCACCGTACGGGGGACGATCATCAGCCCGATGAGGATGGAGGCGATGGGGTCGGCGGCCTGCCAGCCGGTGGTGATGATGATCACGGCGGAGATCAGTACGGCGACCGAGCCCAGGGCGTCGTTCAGCACCTCCAGATAGGCGCCGCGGACATTGAGGCTGTCCTTCTGGCCGCGCATCAGCAGGGAGAGCGAGATCACGTTGGCGGCCAGACCCACCAGGGCGAAGACGATGGTCAGCCCGCCCTTGGTCTCGGCCGGCTCGATGAACCGCTGGATCGCCTCGTAGAGCACATAGCCGCCCACGCCGAGCAGGAGCAGACAGTTGGCGAGCGCCGCGAGTATCTCGGCCCGTGCCAGCCCGAAGGTGCGGCTGGTGCTCGGTGGACGGTTGGCGAAGTGGATGGCGAGCAGGGCCATGGCGAGTCCGACGGCATCGGTCGCCATATGGGCCGCGTCGGCGACCAGGGCGAGGGAACCGGTGACGACTCCGCCCACGATCTCCAGCACCATCACACTCAGGGTGATACCGAGCGCGATCCGTAGTCGCCCCTGGTACGCCGCGGCTGCCGTCCCGGTGGGTGGGGGCCCTCCGTGGCTATGTCCGTGATCGTGCCCAACCCCCATGAAAAACGCCTCCAGACCGTCGCGGGAACCGCTCTGACGGACCCCAGTGAACTACGGGTGGGGGGTATGGGCAACACGGCACTGAACACCGTTGCCATTACACCTGACCTGCGGAAACGATCCGCAGGTCAGAGGTGTGAACGAGCTGTACCGCCCTTCGGGGCGCCCGGTGGCCGAGGTAATCGGACGACGTCATTCCGCGCCCGGCGCGCGCCTGGGCACGGGCCGGGCGCGGTCCGGGGAGGTACGGAGCCGTGCGTCAGTGACCTACGCTCCGCCGAGGGCCTCCGGGTGCCGCAGGCACCAGCCCTCCCACGCGGACGCGACCATCTCCCGCACGCCGCGCGAGGCCGACCAGCCCAGCTCCTCGGAGATCAGCCCGACGGAGGCGACCGCGCGGGCCGCGTCCCCGGGGCGGCGGGGCTCCACCACGGGGGTCACCGGCCGGCCGGTGACCTCGCCCACCACATCCGCCAGCTCCCGTACCGACACCCCGGTCCCCCGGCCGATGTTCACCGTGAGGTCCCCGCCCTTCCGCTCCGTCAGCCGCCGGGCGACCGCCAGATGCGCGTCGGCGAGATCGGCGACATGGATGTAGTCACGGATGCAGGTGCCGTCGGGTGTGGGGTAGTCGTCGCCGAAGATCCGGGGCTGCTCGCCCCGGGTGATCCGGTCGAAGAACATCGGGATGATGTTGGACACCCCGGTGTCCGTCAGCTCGGGCCGTTCGGCGCCCGCCACATTGAAGTAGCGCAGACAGGCGGTGGTCAGCCCGTGCGCCTGCCCGGCGGCCCGTACCAGCCACTCGCCCGCCAGCTTGGTCTCGCCGTACGGGTTGATCGGCACGCAGGGCGCCGTCTCCGGGATCAGCTCCCCGGTGTCCGGGACCCCGTACACCGCGGCCGACGAGGAGAAGAGGAAGGAGCGCACCCCCGCCGCGACCACGGCGTCCAGCAGCACGGTCAGCCCGTGGACATTCTCCCGGTAGTAGTCGAGGGGGTGCGCCACCGACTCCGCGACCTGCTTCTTCGCCGCGAGATGGATCACGCCTGTGACGCCGTGCCCGGTGAGCACCCGGTCCAGCGCCTCCCGGTCGTCCACCCGCCCCCGGACCAGGACGGCCCCCTCCGGGAGTCGTCCGGCGACACCCGACGACAGATCGTCCAGGACGACCACCGCCTCGCCCGCCTCCGTCATCGTGTGCGCCACATGCGCACCGATGTACCCCGCTCCACCTGTGATCAGCCACGTCATGCCCGCCAGCCTAGGTCGTACCACCCCGCCCCCGTCCCCCGGGCGCACCCTGACGCGGCGCCCCACCCGCCGCCGGGCCCGCGCGGACCGGCCGCCGGGGCGCTTCGGCCCCTGGGCTTCGCCGGGGGCCCGGCTCGGCTCCCCGGTCCGAGCCGCACCCTGGTCTGCCCGGACGGGGCCGCTCAAGCCCCTCGGGCGTGGTTCGGAGGCGCCTGTACCGCTTCGGGCTCCGCCCGGGGCCACAGGCTGTGTCTGTGGGGACCGTCACTCGGTCGTCCCGGGGGGTGCCAAGGCTGCGGTGCCGTCCCGGGTGCCCCGTGGGTGTGCCATCGGGTCCGTGCGGCTCGGGCGGGCGGGCGTCGGCAGCACCGCGTCGCCCGGGGCGAGGTTGGTCCTCCGCCGTGCGGGGCGTCCCGTGCATCTCGGGAAGCCATCTCCGGCCGGGTCCCTCGGGACTCCAGCCGGTCCGCCCGGGGGTCCCACGGCCCTGACAGCGTCCGGGTGCCCCGGCGGGTGCGCCGGCAGGTCCCCGCGGGCCGGGTGGCCGGGCGCCGGCACCGCGTCGCCGTGTGCGGGGCGTCCCGGGGGCGCCGGGCCCCGGTGCCGGGGGCGCCCCGCACCCGCGCACACCCCACCCACGCGCCGCGAGGCATGAGGCACGGTTTGCCGGGGAGGTGGTGATCGACAATGATGATCTCCGGCAAGGGCGCCCGTGAGGGGCCCGCCGGGCGATCGGAGCCGCCCCGGGGGCGTGAACGGCCAGTGAACTCCCGCCACAGCGCATCCGATAGCCTCTGCCGAAGCCTTCGCCGACGTGCCGCCGCCCGTGTCACCGGGCCGGGCCGCCGCGCGCCCACACCCTCGGTTCCAAGGAGTGAGTCGTCTGTCGACCGCCATCCTCACCGGTCCGCCCGTGCCCGGTTCGTCGCTCGAGGGCGACTTGCGGTCGCTGGGCTTCGATGTACGGGTCTCCCCGGGCGCCGAGGAGACCGCCGCACTGATCGCCGCCGTCCCCGCCGCCGAGCGGGTCGCGGTGGTGGACGCCCGCTTCGTCGGCCATGTCCACTCCCTGCGGCTGGCCCTCACCGACCCCCGGTTCGCCCTCGCCGCCGTCCCCGGCGCGCTCACCGCGAAGCCCGAGGGCCGGGCCGCGCTGGGCCGCGCGCTGGCCGGCGCGGAAGCCCCGGCGGGCGGGACCACCGCGGTGGACACCGTCCTCCCCGACGCCCTCGCCACCGCCCTGGACGCCGACGGCGCCGCCGTGCACCGCCCCGAGCTGGGCTCCCTCGTCGCGACCGTGCCCGGCGACCCCCAGGCCCGCAACGAGGCCCGGCAGGCCGTCGCCGACGTCGACGACGAGGCGGTCCGGCTGCGCTCCGCGGTCAAGGCCCGGGACGGCTTCTTCACCACCTACGCCGTCAGCCCGTACTCGCGCTACATCGCGCGCTGGTGCGCCCGCCGGGGTCTCACCCCCAACCAGGTCACCACCGCCTCCCTGATCACCGCGCTGATCGCGGCGGGCTTCGCCGCCACCGGCACCCGGGGCGGCTTTGTCGCCGCCGGTGTCCTGCTGATCGTCTCCTTCGTCCTGGACTGCACGGACGGGCAGCTCGCCCGGTACTCGCTCCAGTACTCCACGATGGGCGCCTGGCTGGACGCCACCTTCGACCGGGCCAAGGAGTACGCCTACTACGCCGGCCTGGCCCTGGGCGCCGCCCGGGGCGGGGACGACGTCTGGGCGCTGGCCCTGGGCGCCATGGTGCTCATGACCTGCCGGCATGTCGTGGACTTCTCCTTCAACGAGGCCAACCACGACGCCGTCGCCAACACCAGCCCCACCGCCGCCCTCTCCGGCCGCCTCGACAGCGTCGGCTGGACGGTGTGGGTACGCCGCATGATCGTTCTGCCGATCGGCGAGCGCTGGGCCATGATCGCCGTGCTGACCGCGCTGACCACCCCCCGGATCGTCTTCTGGGCGCTCCTGATCGGCTGTGGCTTCGCCGCCTGCTACACCACCGCCGGACGGCTGCTGCGCTCGCTGACCCGTAAGGCACACCGCACCGACCGCGCCGCCGGCGCCCTCGCCGACCTCGCGGACTCCGGCCCGCTCGCCGGGGCCGTGGCCCGGGCCGGCGCCCCGCTGGTGCGCCGGCTGCCCGCCCTGGCCACCCCCGTCATCGCCCTGATCGGCGCCGTCGCGGTCACCGCCACCGCCGCCCTGAGCGACTACGGCTCGCCCTGGCCGCTCGCCGCCGCCGCGTTCTACGTCGTGACCTCGGGCCTGGCCGTCGCCCGCCCCCTCAAGGGCTCCCTCGACTGGCTGGTGCCGCCCTTCTTCCGGGCCGCCGAGTACGGCACGGTGCTGGCGCTCGCCGCCCGGGCCGACGCCGACGGCGCCCTCCCCGCGGCCTTCGGGCTGGTGGCCGCGGTCGCCTACCATCACTACGACACGGTCTACCGCATCCGGGGAGGCACCGGGGCGCCCCCGGCCTGGCTGGTACGGGTGATCGGCGGACACGAGGGCCGGACCCTGGCCGTCGCGCTGCTGGCCGCCCTCGTCGCCGCCCCGGACCTCCGCTGGGCCCTGACGGCCCTGGCCGGCGTGATCGCCCTGGTGGTGCTGGTGGAGAGCATCCGTTTCTGGGTGTCCTCCGCGGCGCCCGCCGTACACGACGAAGGAGAACCCGCATGATCGGCCTCGTACTGGCCGCCGGTGCCGGACGGCGTCTTCGCCCCTACACCGACACGCTCCCGAAGGCCCTCGTGCCCGTGGACGGCGATACGACCGTCCTCGACCTCACCCTGGCCAACTTCGCCGAGATCGGCCTCACCGAGGTCGCGATCGTCGTCGGCTACCGCAAGGAAGCCGTCTACGAGCGCAAGGAGGCGCTGGAGGCCCGCTACGGCCTCACGCTCACCCTGGTCGAGAACGACAAGGCCGAGGAGTGGAACAACGCCTACTCCCTGTGGTGCGCCCGTGACGTGCTGAAGCGCGGTGTGATCCTCGCCAACGGCGACACCGTCCACCCGGTCTCCGTCGAGCGCTCCCTGCTGGCCGCCCGCGGCGACGGCAAGAAGATCATCCTCGCCCTCGACACGGTGAAGAACCTCGCCGACGAGGAGATGAAGGTCATCACCGAGGACGGCCGCGGTGTGCGCCGGATCACCAAGCTCATGGACCCGGCCACCGCCACCGGCGAGTACATCGGCGTCACCCTGATCGAGCCCGAGGCCGCCGAGGAGCTGGCGGACGCGCTGCGGACCACCTTCGAGCGCGACCCCGACCTCTACTACGAGGACGGCTACCAGGAGCTGGTCGACCGCGGCCACACCATCGACGTGGCCCCCATCGGCGAGGTCAGCTGGGTCGAGATCGACAACCACGACGACCTCGCGAAGGGCCGTGAGATCGCGTGCCAGTACTGACCCGGCTGATCCCGTCACCGGTTGTCGTCGACATCCGGTCGGGAGCGCTGGACGGCCTCGCGGCGCTCCTCGCCGATCAGCGGATCTCCGCCTCCGGCAAGCTCGCGGTCGTGCTCAGCGGCGGCTCCGGACGGGCGCTGCGCCCCCGGCTGGCCCCGCTGCTGCCCGGCGCCGACTGGTTCGAGGTCGCCGACGGCACCCTCGACTCGGCCGTCAGGCTCGCCGACGCGATCCGGGGCCGCCGCTACGACGCGGTGGTCGCCATCGGCGGCGGCAAGATCATCGACGTGACCAAGTACGCGGCGGCCCGGGTCGGCCTCCCGATGGTCTCGGTCGCCACCAATCTGGCGCACGACGGCATCTGCTCCCCGGTCGCCACCCTCGACAACGACAACGGCCGGGGCTCCTACGGGGTCCCCTCGCCCATCGCGATGGTCATCGACCTCGATGTGATCCGTGACGCCCCGGCCCGCTTCATCCGCTCCGGGATCGGCGACACCGTCTCCAATCTCTCCGCCATCGCCGACTGGGAGCTGTCCCAGCGGGTCAACGGGGAGCCCGTCGACGGACTGGCCGCCGCCATGGCCCGCACCGCGGGCGAGTCCGTGCTGCGCCACCCCGGCGGGGTCGAGGACGACGCCTTCCTCGTGGTCCTGGCCGAGGCCCTGGTCCTCACCGGTATCGCCATGTCGATCAGTGGTGACACCCGGCCCTCCTCCGGCGCCTGCCATGAGATCAGCCACGCCTTCGACCTGCTGTTCCCGCAGCGCGCGGCCAGCCATGGCGAACAGGTCGGCCTCGGTGCCGCCTTCGCGATGCATCTGCGCGGCAGCCACGAGGAGGCGGGCCTCCTCGCCGAGGTGCTGCGCCGCCACCGGCTGCCGGTCCTCCCCGAGGACATCGGCTTCACCCCGGCGGAGTTCGTCCGCGCCGTGGAGTACGCGCCGCAGACCCGGCCGGGCCGCTTCACCATCCTTGAGCACCTCGACCTCACCACCGACCAGATCAGGGACGCGTACGCCGACTATGCCAAGACCATCCGTAGCTGAACTCCGTCCCGTCGTGCACCCGGCGGGCGTGAAGGACCGGCGCAGTGGCGAGCACTGGGCCGGCCGCCTGTACATGCGCGAGATCTCGCTGCGCTGCGACCCGTACCTGGTGAACACCCGGATCACGCCCAACCAGCTGACCTACCTCATGATCGTGGTGGGGATCCTGGGCGGCGCCGCCCTGCTGATTCCCGGGCTGACCGGCGCGATCCTCGCGGCCGTGCTCTTCCAGATCTATCTGCTGCTGGACTGCGTGGACGGCGAGGTGGCCCGCTGGCGCGGCCAGACCTCGATCACCGGGGTCTACCTGGACCGTATCGGGCACTACCTCTGCGAGGCGGCGCTCCTGATCGGCTTCGGCATACGCGGCGCCGACCTCTTCGGCTCGGGCGACCCCGAGTGGCTGTGGGCCTTCCTCGGCACCGTCGCCGCCCTCGGCGCGATCCTGATCAAGGCCGAGACCGACCTCGTCGACGTCGCCCGCCAGCGCAGTGGCCTGCCCGCCGTCAAGGACGAGGCGTCCGTGCCCCGCTCCTCCGGTCTGGCGCTGGCCCGGCGGGCCGCGGCCGCGCTCAAGTTCCACCGGCTCGTCGGCGGCATCGAGGCCAGCCTCTTCATCCTGGTGATGGCCGTGCTCGACATGGTCCAGGGCGATCTGTTCTTCACCCGCCTCGGTATCGCGGTCCTCGCCGGTATCGCCGTCGTCCAGACCCTGCTGCACCTGGTGTCGATCCTCGCCTCCAGCAGGCTCCGGTGACCGCCCCCCGCCGGGCCCCGCGCCCGGCGGGGGAGGCCGGCGACGCCCGACCGGCCCGGGGGCCGCTCGGAGGCCGGAAAGGCCCCCGAGGTCCCTCGGCCGACTGGGCCGCCCCTTGGTGATCTGACAAGCTGGGGCCCTGGGCACACCGGGTCGTACCGGGGCGCCCGGGGCCGCGCCCCCACTGCCGCGCATCTCGAAGACGAAAGTTTCCTCTTGTGAGTGACACAACCCCTGACGGTGCGGTCGCGATGACCGCACGGCCATCGGAGGACGACGGCCTGTCCCCGGCCCAGCTCGCCGCCAAGTACGGTCTTTCGGTCAGCGGCGCCCGCCCCGGTCTGATCGAGTACATCGGCCAGCTCTGGGGACGCCGCCACTTCATCATCGCGTTCTCGCAGGCCAAGCTGACCGCCCAGTACAGCAAGGCCAAGCTCGGACAGCTGTGGCAGGTGGCCACCCCGCTGCTCAACGCGCTGGTCTACTACCTGATCTTCGGTCTGATCCTGGGGACCAAGAACGGCATCCCCAACGATGTCTTCGTACCGTTCCTGGTGACGGGTGTGTTCGTCTTCACCTTCACCCAGAGCTCGGTGCTCTCCGGGGTACGGGCGATCTCCGGCAATCTGGGGCTGGTGCGCGCCCTGCACTTCCCCCGGGCCTCCCTGCCGATCTCCTTCGCCCTCCAGCAGCTCCAGCAGCTGCTGTTCTCGATGGCCGTCCTGCTGGTGATCGTGATGGCCTTCGGCAGCTATCCGTCGCTCTCCTGGCTGCTGGTGATCCCGGCGCTGGCGCTCCAGTTCGTCTTCAACACCGGCATCGCGCTGATCATGGCCCGGCTCGGCAGCAAGACGCCGGACCTCGCCCAGCTGATGCCCTTCGTGCTGCGGACCTGGATGTACGCCTCCGGCGTGATGTTCTCCATCCCGCTGATGCTCAAGGACAGGCCGCAGTGGAT
This sequence comes from Streptomyces sp. NPDC000594, assembly GCF_040299965.1. Classification (NCBI taxonomy): domain Bacteria; kingdom Bacillati; phylum Actinomycetota; class Actinomycetes; order Kitasatosporales; family Streptomycetaceae; genus Streptomyces; species Streptomyces sp. NPDC000594. The sequence goes on from NZ_JBEPCY010000005.1 coordinate 378,215, forward strand.
CGTGGACGTCCTCCAGCTGAACCCCGCCGCGATCTATATGGACCTGGTCCGCTTCGCCCTGATCGACGGCTACACCTCCGACAACCTGCCGGATCACATCTGGGCGTTCGCCCTGGGCTGGGCGGTACTCGCCGGAGTCCTCGGTTTTGTGTACTTCTGGAAGGCGGAGGAGCGGTACGGCCGTGGCTGAGAACAACACCGGACGGATTCCCACCGTCATCGCCGACGACGTCCATATCGTCTACCGGGTGAACGGGGGCGGCGGCGCACGCGGCAGTGCCACCGCGGCCCTCAACAAGATCCTGCGCGGCAAGAAGGCCAAGCAGCCGCGCGGCATGCGCGAGGTGCACGCCGTACGGGGTGTCACCTTCACCGCCTACCGGGGTGAGGCCATCGGCCTGATCGGGACGAACGGCTCCGGCAAATCGACCCTGCTGCGCGCCATAGCCGGACTGCTCCCCACGGAGCGCGGCCGCGTCTACACCGACGGCCAGCCCTCGCTCCTCGGTGTCAACGCCGCGATGATGAGCGACCTCACCGGCGAGCGCAATGTGATCCTCGGCGGTCTCGCCATGGGCATGTCCCGGGAGGAGATCCGGGAGCGCTACCAGTCGATCGTCGACTTCTCCGGGATCAATGAGAAGGGCGACTTCATCACCCTCCCCATGCGTACCTACTCCTCGGGCATGGGGGCCCGGCTGCGGTTCTCCATCGCAGCGGCCAAGAACCACGATGTCCTCATGATCGACGAGGCGCTGGCCACCGGTGACCGCAAGTTCCAGATCCGCTCCGAGAAGCGCATCCGTGAGCTGCGCAAGGAGGCGGGCACCGTCTTCCTGGTCAGCCACAGCAACAAGTCCATCCGGGACACCTGTGACCGGGTGCTCTGGCTGGAGCACGGACGGCTGCTCATGGACGGGCCCACCGACGAGGTGCTGAAGGCATACGAGAAGGAAACCGGTAAGTAAAGGAAACCGGTCAGAAGCGACAGCCGGCATCCGGCAGCCGGAGTGCGGCCGGGTGCCCCCGTCCGCCGCAAGCCCCCGCCGACCCTGTGGGCGGGGGCTTGAACGCGTTCTGCCCGGCGCCGGCGCTCCGGTGCGGGTGGCGCGCGCCGCCGACCTCCCCGTACCCGTGATCCGGCCCCGGACGCCCGGGGGGACCAAGTACGGGGCCGTGACGGAAGGTTGACCACCGGTGCCCAGCACAGGTCATGACCACACCGCCCGGACGGAGATCCGGGCATCGCGCCACGTAAGCTGTACCAGTGGTGAATCGCGGCAAGTGCGGCGATACGTCCCCGATGCCATGTCCGGCACCCGACCCCCGCGCGCCCGGCGGGAGCGGCGGCGTGTCCGAAATAGGATGGATTGGATCCGCAGTGTAGAACGGGAGCTGTGACGGCAGTGATCAAAGATCTTCAGCTTCATGAGGCTTTCGCCGTCTCCGCCCCGGGTTGTCGCGCATGACCGGAACCCGTCAGACGCGGACGGCGGTCCCCGGGGACCCCGACACCCGTCACACCCTGGACAAGGCCGCGGCCGAGAACTTCCCCGTGGCCCCCTTCTTCCTGCCCCGGGCCTGGCGCGACGACCTGATGGCCCTCTACGGCTACGCCCGCCTGGTGGACGACATCGGTGACGGCGACCTCGCCCCGGGCGGCGCCGACGCCCGGCTGCTCGGTGTCGCCCCCGAGGACGCCCCGGACCGGATCGTCCTGCTCGACGCGCTCGAAGCGGATCTCCGCAGGGCCTTCGCCCCGGCGGACGGCACCGCGCAGGGCCCGCGCCACCCCCTCCTCGCCGCGCTGCGCGCCCCGGTCCGCGACCGCTCCCTCACGATCGAGCCGTTCCTCGGCCTGATCGAGGCCAACCGCCAGGACCAGCGGGTACGCCGCTACGAGAGCTACGAGGACCTCCTCGCCTACTGCGAACTCTCCGCCAACCCGGTGGGGAATCTCGTCCTCCAGGTCAGCGGGACCCTCACCCCCGAGCGGCTGCGCAGGTCCGACGCGGTCTGCACGGCCCTCCAGATCATCGAACACCTCCAGGACGTCTCCGAGGACCTCGCCCGGGACCGGATCTACCTCCCGGCCGAGGACATGCGGCGGTTCCACGTCAGCGAGAACGATCTCGCCGCGCCGAGCGGGAACGCTTCGGTCCGCGCCCTCGTTGCCTATCAGGCGGACCGCGCCCGCCGACTGCTGGACGAAGGGGTCCCGCTGGTGGGCAGTGTCCACGGCAGGCTGCGTCTGCTGCTCGCCGGATTTGTCGGCGGGGGGCGCGCGGCGCTGGCCGCGATCGGCGCGGCCGGTCACGACGTACTGCCCGGACCGCCCAGACCCGCGAAGGCGCGGCTTCTGCAGGAAGTGGGCGCCGTCCTGCGACGAGCGCGTAAAGAAAGGTGAGCCGGACCGTGGAGCAACCCCCCCATCCCCCGGCACCGGTGCAGGCCGCCTACAGCTACTGCGAGGCCGTGACGGCCCAGCAGGCACGCAACTTCGCGTACGGCATCCGGCTGCTGCCGCCCGACAAGCGGCAGGCCATGTCGGCGCTGTACGCCTTCTCCCGCCGGGTGGACGACATCGGCGACGGCCCCCTCGCACCCGAGGTCAAGCGGGAGCGGCTGGAGGCCACCCGCGCCCTCCTGGAGCGGGTCCGCGCGGGCGCGGTCGAGGACGACGACACCGACCCGGTCGCCGTCGCCCTCGCCGACACCGCCCGCCGCTTCCCCGTGCCGCTGGACGCCCTCGACGAGCTGCTCGACGGTGTCCTCATGGATGTGCACGGCCGGACCTATGGGAGCTGGGACGAGCTGAAGGAGTACTGCCGCTGTGTCGCCGGGGGGATCGGAAGGCTCTCCCTCGGTGTCTTCGGCACCCAGCCCGGGGCCCCGGGCACCGAGCGCGCCGCCGAGTACGCCGACACCCTCGGGCTCGCCCTCCAACTCACCAACATCCTCCGTGACGTGCGCGAGGACGCGGCGAACGGCCGGACCTATCTGCCCGCCGACGACCTCGCCGCATTCGGCTGCTCGGCGGGGTTCACCACGCTGACCCCGCCGCCCGGCTCGGACTTCGCCGGACTCGTCCACCACGAAGTGCGGCGGGCCCGCGCGCTCTTCGCCGAGGGGTACCGGCTGCTGCCCATGCTGGACCGGCGCAGCGGTGCCTGTGTCGCCGCGATGGCGGGGATCTACCGGCGGCTCCTCGACCGGATCGAGCGCGACCCGGGGGCGGTGCTGCGCGGCCGGGTCTCGCTGCCGGGGCGCGAGAAGGCGTATGTCGCGGTGCGCGGGCTCTCGGGCGTCGACGCCCGCACCATCGGCCGCCAGGCCCTCAGGGGACGCGCATGACCCTCCCGCCCCTGCGGCCCCGCACCCCCGCCGCCACCCGGGGTGTCCTCGGTGGCACCCCCCTGGCCGGCCCGCAGGGGTGCTCGGGCGCGCCCGGCGCGGGGCCCCGGGCCGGGGGACGCAAGACCGGCGGCGCCGTCGCGGCGCCCCTCGTACGGAAGGAGCGCCGATGAGCCGCGCCGACAGTCCCCCTCACCGCGCCGTCGTGATCGGCGGCGGCCTCGCCGGGATCACCGCGGCGCTCCGTCTCGCCGACGGCGGTGCCGAGGTCACCCTGGTCGAGAGCCGCCCCCGCCTCGGCGGGCTCGCCTTCTCCTTCCGCCGCGGCGACCTCACCGTCGACAACGGCCAGCATGTGTATCTGCGCTGCTGCACCGCCTACCGCTGGTTCCTGGAGCGGATCGGCGGTACGCATCTCGCGCCCGTGCAGGACCGGTTGGACGTGCCCGTCGTCGACCCGCGCCGGCCCGCCGGGTCCCGGCTCGGCCGGCTGCGCCGCGCCGATCTGCCCGTCCCCCTCCATCTGGCCGCCAGCCTCGCCACCTACCCGCACCTCTCCCTCAAGGAGCGCGCCGGGGCCGCCCGCGCCGCCCTGGCGCTCGGCCGGCTCGACCCGGCCGACCCCGCGCTCGACGGCATCGACTTCGCCACCTGGCTCGGCCGCCACGGCCAGTCCCCCCGGGCGATCGAGGCCCTGTGGGACCTCGTCGGCGTCGCCACCCTGAACGCCACCGCGCCCCACACCTCCATGGGCCTGGCCGCCATGGTCTTCAAGACCGGGCTGCTCTCCGACCCCGGCGCCGCCGACATCGGCTGGGCCCGGGTCCCCCTCGGCGAGCTGCACGACACCCTCGCCCGTAAGGCCCTCGCACTGAGCGGGGTCCGGGTCGAGAGCGGAGTGCGGGTCCGGGGCGTCGAGGGCGACCCCGCCGGCGGCTGGTCCGTGCGGACCGACACCGAGCCCCTCGCCGCCGACACCGTCGTCCTCGCCACCGCCCAGCGCGAGGCCCATGAGCTGCTCCCCGAGGGCGCCCTCGACGACCCCGACCGGCTGTTGGACATCGGCACCGCGCCGATCCTCAACATCCATGTCCGCTATGACCGTACGGTCCTGCGCAGCCCCTTCTTCGCCGCGCTGGGCAGCCCCGTCCAGTGGGTGTTCGACCGTACCGACGCGTCCGGGCTGACCGACGGCCAGTATCTGGCGCTCTCGCAGTCCGACGCCGGGGACGAGATCGACGCCCCGGTGGCCGAGTTGCGGGCGCGCTATCTGCCCGAGCTGGAGCGGCTGCTGCCGCTCGCCCGGGGCGCCGTGGTGCGCGACTTCTTCGTCACCCGGGAGCGCACGGCGACCTTCGCCCCCGCCCCCGGCGTCGGCCGACTGCGTCCCGGCGCGCCCACCCGCGCCCGGGGTCTGTATCTCGCGGGCGCGTGGACCGCCACCGGCTGGCCCGCGACCATGGAGGGCGCCGTGCGCAGCGGTTTCACCGCCGCCGACGCGGCGCTCCGTGCTCTCGGCCGCCCCCAGGAACATCCGCTCAAGGAGGCGGCGTGAGTCCGAGTACCGGAACAAGAGGAGAGACCGTGCCGACTGTGCCTTCGGCGAACCCGGCTGACGACACCGCGAGGGCCGTGGACATCGCCGCGCTGCTGGAACGCGGCAGGGCCATGACGACGCCCCCGCTGAGGGCCGCCGTCGACCGGCTGGCGGGCCCCATGGACACCGTCGCGGCCTATCACTTCGGCTGGATCGACGCCCAGGGGCGGCCCGCCGACGGCGACGGCGGAAAGGCCGTACGCCCCGCGCTCGCCCTGCTGTCCGCCGAGGCCGCGGGGGCGGGCCCGGAGACCGGTGTCCCCGGCGCCGTCGCCGTGGAGCTGGTGCACAACTTCTCCCTGCTCCACGACGATCTGATGGACGGCGACGAACAGCGCCGCCACCGGGACACGGTCTGGAAGGTCCACGGCCCCGCCCAGGCGATCCTGGTCGGCGACGCGCTCTTCGCCCTCGCCAACGAGGTGCTGCTGGAGCTGGGCACCGTGGAGGCGGGCCGCGCCACCCGCCGGCTGACCGCCGCGACCCGCAAGCTCATCGACGGCCAGGCCCAGGACATCTCCTACGAGCACCGCGAGCGGGTCACCGTCGAGGAGTGCCTGGAGATGGAGGGCAACAAGACGGGCGCGCTGCTGGCCTGCGCGGTCTCCATCGGCGCGGTGCTCGGCGGCGCGGACGACCGTACCGCCGACACCCTGGAGGCCTACGGCTACCACCTGGGCCTCGCCTTCCAGGCCATCGACGATCTGCTCGGCATCTGGGGCGACCCGGAGGCCACCGGCAAGCAGACCTGGAGCGATCTGCGCCAGCGCAAGAAGTCGCTGCCGGTGGTCGCCGCGCTCGCCGCCGGCGGGCCCGCCTCCACCCGGCTGGGCGAACTGCTCGCCGCCGATGCCAAGAGCCAGGACCTGGACACCTTCTCCGAGGAGGAGTTCGCCACCCGGGCGGCCCTGATCGAGGAGGCGGGCGGCCGGGAGTGGACCTCCCAGGAGGCCCGGCGCCAGCACGCGGTGGCCGTCGCCGCCCTGGACGGGGTCGACATGCCGGAGCTGGTCCGGGCCCAGCTCACCGCGCTCGCGGACTTCGTCGTCGTCCGCAAGAGATGACCGGCGGACGTCCTCGCGGGGGGCGTTCGTTTCCGACACGCCGGGCCGAGCGGTGACCGATTCCGGTTCCCGGCGTTGAGGCTGTCAGTACGTCACCGCGGCCGTCCCCGGACGGCGGCGGTGACGCCCCGACCCCGCACACCGTGAGAACCGTGAGAGCGGAGACCAGCGGACCATGCGCCCCACCCGGCACCCGGGCCCATCCGCCCCCGGGCCCACCGCGCCCGCCGACCGTCCCGCGCGCGCCCGTCGTACCCGCCGCCCCGTAAGCGCGGAGGCCCGTACCCGCCCCGTCGTGCGGGCGGACCCCCGTACCCCCTCCGTCGTACGCGAAGGTGCCCGTACGCCCTCCGCCGTACGCGAAGGCGCCCGTACCGCCCCGCCCTTCCGCATAGCCGTCGTCGCCGCCGGACGGTGACCGAAGGCCGCTGCCTTCCCCATCCGCCGTCGGCACCCCCTCCGCACAGCACCACGCACCACACCGCAAGGGGAAGCGATGACAGCGACGACCGAATCAGGCGACGGGCCCGGCGGCGGGCCCCTCGCGACGGCGACCGCCGTCGGCCGGGCGGCACCCGGGGGACCCGGACCGCTCACCACCGGGCCCGGCCGGCCCACCGACGCGGCCCGCCGCGCCACCGCCCGCGCCATCGACCATCTGCTCGCCCGGCAGCACGCCGACGGCTGGTGGAAAGGCGAGCTCCAGACCAATGTGACCATGGACGCGGAGGATCTGCTGCTCCGGCAGTTCCTCGGTATCCAGGACCCGCGCACCACCGCGGCCGCCGCCCTCCACATCCGGCGCGAGCAGCGCCCCGACGGAGCCTGGGCCACCTTCCACGGCGGCCCCGGCGAGCTGTCCACCACCATCGAGGCGTACATCGCCCTCAGACTCGCCGGAGACCCGCCCGACGACCCCCATATGGCCCGTGCCTCCGCCTGGGTCCGCCACCACGGCGGCATCGCGGGGAGCAGGGTCTTCACCCGGATCTGGCTGGCCCTCTTCGGCTGGTGGCCCTGGGACGAACTCCCCGAGCTGCCGCCCGAGCTGATCTTCCTTCCGTCGTGGTTCCCGCTGAACATCTATGACTTCGGCTGCTGGGCCCGGCAGACCGTGGTCCCGCTCACCGTCGTCTCCGCCAAGCGGCCCGTGCGCCCCGCCCCCTTCACCCTGGACGAGCTGCACGTCGACCCCGCCGTGCCCTGCCCACCGCGCCCCTTCGCCCCCGCCACCACCTGGGAGGGCTTCTTCCAGCGCGCCGACCGGGCGCTGCGCCGGGGCCGACGGCTCATGCCCCGGGCGCTGCGCCGGGCCGCGCTCGACGCCGCCGCCCGCTGGATCGTGGCCCGCCAGGAGAGCGACGGCTGCTGGGGCGGGATCCAGCCACCCGCCGTCTACTCGGTGATCGCCCTCCATCTCCTCGGCCATGACCTCGGCCATCCCGTCCTGCGGGCCGGTCTCGCCTCCCTGGACCGTTTCGCGGTCTGGCGCGAGGACGGGTCACGGATGGTGGAGGCGTGCCAGTCGCCCGTCTGGGACACCGCCCTCGCCACCGTGGCCCTCGCCGACGCGGGGCTCCCGGCCGGTCATCCGGCCCTGGTCCGGGCCGCCGACTGGCTGCTCGGCGAGGAGATCACCCGCCCCGGCGACTGGTCGGTCCGCAGGCCCCGGCTGGCCCCCGGCGGCTGGGCCTTCGAGTTCCACAACGACAGCTATCCCGATATCGACGACACCGCCGAGGTGATCCTCGCGCTGCGCCGGGTCGCCCACCCCGACCCGGCCCGGGTGGACGCCGCCGTCGCCCGCGCCGGCCGGTGGACGCTGGGCATGCAGTGCGCGGACGGCGCCTGGGCCGCCTTCGACGCCGACAACACCAGCGCCTTCCCGGGGCGGCTGCCCTTCTGCGACTTCGGCGAGGTCACCGACCCTCCGTCGGCCGATGTCACCGCCCATGTGGTGGAGATGCTGGCGTACGAGGGACGGGCCCGCCGGCCGCGTACCCGCCGGGGCATCGACTGGCTGCTGACCCATCAGGAGCCCTGCGGCGCGTGGTTCGGCCGCTGGGGCACCAACTATCTCTACGGTACGGGGGCGGTGGTGCCCGCCCTGGTCGCCGCCGGGATCCCCACCGGCCACCCGTCGGTGCGCCGGGCCGTCGACTGGCTCCGCTCGGTGCAGAACGACGACGGCGGCTGGGGCGAGGACCAGCGCTCCTACCAGGAGGAGGGCTGGGCGGGGCGGGGCGCCTCCACCCCGTCCCAGACGGCCTGGGCGCTGCTGGCGCTGCTGGCGGCGGGGGAGCGGCACGACCCGGCGGTGGAGCGGGGGGTCGCCCATCTCGCCGCGACCCAGCGCGAGGACGGCTCCTGGGACGAGCCCCACTTCACCGGTACCGGATTCCCCTGGGACTTCTCCATCAACTACCACCTCTACCGGCAGGTGTTCCCGCTGACCGCGCTCGGCCGCTATCTGCACGGCGAGGGCGCCTCCGCCGCCTCCCTCCAGGACGAGCCGCGCGCCGGGTCCGCCCCCGCGCCCGGCGGGTCCGCCGCCCCCTCCCCGTACGGCGAGCAGATCCCCTCGGTCACCCTGCACAGCGACGGCACCGCCGCCGTCCATCCGAGAGGTGAGGGCACCACCCTCCCGAGGGGTGAGGGCGCCCCCGTCGCCGCCCGTCACCAGGGTGGCTGATGCCCACCGCACCGGTACCGCCGTCCGGCCCCCCGGGCCCCTGTGGCCCGGACGGCGGTCCGCCGCTGCTGATCGCCTGCGCGCTCACCGTCGAACGGCTGGCCCTGCGGGGCGCGGCGCGCGGCCCCGCCGCCCTCGCGGGACCGGTCACCCTGGTACGCACCGGAATGGGGCCCGAGCGGGCCGGACGGGCGGTGCGCTCGGCCCTCGCCCCCGGCCCCCCGGCCGGTACCGCCGTCCTCGCCGCCGGGTTCTGCGCCGGACTCGTCCCCGGGATGCGCCCGGGGGACGTGGTCGTCGCCGACACCGTCCGGCACCCGGCCGGGACCATCCGCTGCACCGCGCCCGCCCTGCTCGCCGCCGCGGTCGCCCGCGCGGTCCCCGGCCGCCGGGTCCACACCGGTCCGCTCACCGCCGCCGACCATGTGGTCCGGGGCGCCGAGCGGGCCCTGCTCCGTACCACCGGCGCCATCGGCGTGGACATGGAGTCCGCCGCCACCCTGCGCGCCGCCCTCGGCACCGGCCCCCGCCCGGTTGCCGCCGTCCGGGTGGTCGTGGACGCCCCGGGCCATGAGCTGATCCGTCCGGGCACCGTCCGAGGTGGACTATCGGCATTCCGTGTTCTTCGTGCCGTGCTGCCCGCGTTCCAAGAATGGCACCTTTCTTTGCCGCTCCCCAGGAGGTGAGCCAGATGGCCATGCCACTCCGCCAGACCATCCGGATCGGAACCTATCTCTTCCGTCAGAAACTCCGCAGGCGGGCCAAGTTTCCGCTGATCGTCGAATTGGAACCGCTCTACGCCTGCAATCTCAAGTGCGAGGGCTGCGGAAAGATCCAGCATCCGGCCGGGGTGCTCAAGCAGCGGATGCCGGTGGCCCAGGCGGTCGGCGCGGTCCTGGAGTCCGGGGCGCCCATGGTCTCCATCGCGGGCGGTGAGCCGCTGATGCACCCCCAGATCCATGAGATCGTCCGGGAGCTCGTGGACCGGCGGAAGTATGTCTTCCTCTGCACCAACGCCCTGCTGCTCCGGAAGAAGATCGACAACTTCACCCCGTCCCCGTACTTCGCGTTCGCCGTCCATATCGACGGACTGCGCGAGCGGCACGACGAATCCGTCGCCAAGGAGGGGGTGTTCGACGAGGCGGTGGCGGCGATCAAGGAGGCCCAGCGGCGCGGATTCCGGACCACCACCAATTCCACCTTCTTCAACACCGACACCCCGCAGACCGTCATCGAGGTCCTGAACTACCTCAATGACGAACTGCGGGTGGACGAAATGATGATCTCCCCGGCGTACGCCTATGAGAAGGCGCCCGACCAGGAGCACTTCCTCGGTGTCGAACAGACCAGGGAACTCTTCCGTACGGCCTTCTCGGGCGGCAACCGCAAGCGCTGGCGGCTCAACCACTCGCCGCTCTTCCTGGATTTCCTGGAGGGCAAGGCCGACTTCGCCTGCACGGCCTGGGCGATCCCCAACTACTCCCTCTTCGGCTGGCAGCGCCCCTGCTATCTGATGAGCGACGGCTATGTCCCCACCTACCGCCAGCTGATCGAGGAGACCGACTGGGAGAAGTACGGCCGGGGCCGGGACCCGCGCTGCGCCAACTGCATGGCCCACTGCGGCTATGAACCCACCGCCGTCCTCGCCACCATGGGCTCCCTCAAGGAGTCCCTGCGCGCGGCGCGGGACACCGTCGCCGGAAACCGCGGCTGACGGTGACGGCCACCGGCGCCGCCCCCGGCAGCCCGCCGTTCGATCTGCGGGCGCTCCTCGCCGCCCGGGGGGAGGAGCGCTACGAGCTGCACAGCCGCCATCTCAACCACCAGCTGCCCCGGATGCTGCGGACGATCGGCTTCGACCGCCGCTACGAACGGGCCGAGGGCGCCTACTTCTACGACGCCGACGGCCAGGACTATCTCGATATGCTCGCCGGCTTCGGGGTCATGGGCCTCGGCCGCCACCACCCCGTGGTCCGGCGGGCGCTCCACGACGTCCTCGACGCCTCGCTCGCCGATCTCACCCGCTTCGACTGCCCGCCCCTCCCCGGGCTGCTCGCCGAACGGCTGCTGGCCCACAGTCCCCATCTGGACCGGGTCTTCTTCGGCAACAGCGGCACCGAGGCGGTGGAGACCGCCCTGAAGTTCGCCCGCTGTGCCACCGGCCGGCCCAGGGTGCTCTACTGCGAGCATGCCTTCCACGGGCTGACCTGCGGCGCGCTCTCGGTCAACGGTGAGGGGAGCTTCCGCGACGGCTTCGCGCCGCTGCTCCCCGACACCGCCGTCCCGCTGGGGGATCTGGCGGCGCTGGAGAGGGAGCTGGCGCGCGGCGATGTGGCCGCGCTGGTGGTGGAGCCGATCCAGGGCAAGGGGGTCCACCCGGCCCCGCCCGGCTATCTCAGCAGCGCCCGGGAGCTGCTCCACCACCACCGGGCGCTGCTGATCGCCGACGAGGTGCAGACCGGACTCGGCCGTACCGGCGACTTCTACGCCCATCAGCACGAGCCGGGGGCCGAGCCGGATCTCCTCTGTGTCGCCAAGGCGCTCTCCGGCGGCTATGTGCCGGTGGGCGCCACCCTGGGCCGGGACTGGATCTTCCGGAAGGTGTACTCGTCCATGGACCGGGTGCTGGTCCACTCGGCCAGCTTCGGCGCCAACGCCCAGGCCATGGCGGCCGGGCTCGCGGTGCTCTCGGTGATCGAGGACGAGGCCCTGGTCGCCCGTGCCCGGACCGTCGGCGATCTCCTCCTGGGACGGCTGGCGGCGCTGGTGGAGCGGTACGAGTTCCTGCACGCGGTACGGGGCCGGGGGCTGATGATCGGGATCGAGTTCGGCCGCCCGCGCTCGCTGGGGCTGCGGGCCCGGTGGAGCATGCTCCAGGCGGCCCGGCCGGGGCTCTTCGCCCAGATGGTGGTGGTGCCGCTGCTGCACCGGCACCGGATCCTCACCCAGGTCTCCGGCGACCGGCTGGAGGTGATCAAGCTGATCCCGCCGCTGATCATCGGTGAGCGGGAGGTGGACCGGTTTGTGACCGCCTTCACGGAGGTCATGGAGGAGGCCCATGCCGGATCCGGTCTGATCTGGGACTTCGGCCGTACCCTCGTCGGCCGGGCGGTACGGGAACGCTGATGGGGCGCTGACGGAAGCCGACCGGGGTATCGCGGCGGAGCCCACGGTGACCTGGGGTTTCGCCGGGCTCTCGGCGGCAGCGGGAAGGGTTTTTGCCTCTGGGGCAAGAAATTTGCCTCGGAGGCATTTTCCTGGCGCAATGGTCCTATGCAGACCCCTCCCGGGGGCCACCCCCCGGACCTTCGCTCCCCCGCGGGGGACCCGACGGCCGAGCTGCCGCCCGATGTGGCACCCCGGCTGCGCGATCTGCGCCGCCGCCGGGGACTGACCCTGGAGGCCGCCGCCCAGCGGGCGGGACTGTCACCCGCCCATCTCTCCCGACTGGAGACCGGGCGCAGGCAGCCCTCCCTGCCGATGCTGCTCTCCCTCGCCCGTATCTACGGTACGACCATCTCCGAGCTGCTGGGCGAGCCCGCCCCGCAGCAGGACCCCGTCGTCCGGGCCGGGCGCCGGGAACCCGCCGCCGCCGACGGCTGGACCTACCACCAGGCCGGGGTCCCCGGCCGGGCCATGCAGCCGCTGCGCCTGATGGTGCCGTACGGGGCCCAGGGCGATCTGGTCCGGGTCCACCCGGGCGAGGAGTGGATGTATGTCCTCGACGGGCGGCTGCGGCTCACCCTCGGGGAGGCCGTGCACGAGCTGGGTCCCGGGGACAGCGCCCACTTCGACTCGCTGACCCCGCACCGGATGGCCGCGGCCGGGCGGGAGGGCGCCGAGCTGCTGTTCGTGCACACCCTGCTCCAGAGCCCCGACCTCCATCCGCCGCACTGAGAAGCCCCCGAGCCCCTGTGATCACCGAGACGCCGAGCCTCCGAGATCACCGAGAACCCACGAGATGTCCGCGATGGCTGTGACAGCCGACCCGAGGAGTGACATGTCCGAGACCCCCGACCCCGCCGCCGCCCCCCTGTCCCCCAAGGCCGGGGGCAAGCAGGAGGGGAAGTTCCCCCGCGGCCTGGTCATCCGCCTCTTCGCCTATCTGATCGCGGGCCATGTCTTCGCCTTCTTCCTCTATCTGCTCTTCGAGGTCGGCGCGAAGTGACCCGCCGGGCCCGGCGGGCGGAGCCCGTGCCCCGTCCGCACCCGGCCCCGCCCGGCCCGGCCGGTGGCGGCCCCCGCGGCTCAGCCGGTGGCGACCAGCCGCTCGCGCAGCCGCTCCCGGGTCGCGGGTGAGAGCCCCAGGCCCCGGGTGAGATAGCCCTCCACCCCGCCCCAGGCCTGATCCATCGCGTCGAACGCGGTCCGCAGATACTCGATCCGCGCGTCGAAGAGCGGGCTCAGCAGCTCCATCACCTCCGGGGAGAGCGCGGCGGGGGAGGAGTCCCGGCGGCGCACCCGGTAGCGCCGGTGCGGATCGTTGGACTTGAGGTAGTCCTCCTCGATCGCCTCCCGCTCCACCCCCACGGCGAGCAGCGTCACCGCTATGGAGAGCCCCGCGCGGTCCTTGCCCGCCGCGCAGTGCATCAGCGCGGGCGTGCTGTCGTCCGCGAGGGAGTGCAGCAGCCCGCTGTGCTCCCCGGTGCGCTCCACCACCATCTCCCGATAGGAATCGGCCATCCGCCGGGCACCCTTGCCGTCGGCCAGGATCGAGCGCAGCAGCGGGAGATCGCCTTCGCGGATCATCCTCCAGAACTCGGCCCCGGCGGCCGGGTCGCTCAGCGGTATGGAGACGTTCCGCACCCCCGGCAGGTCCACATCCGGACCCTCCAGCCGTACATCGGCGGCATTGCGGAAGTCGAAGACGGTGTGCAGCCCCAGCGTGGCCAGAAAGGCGGCGTCGGCCTCGGTGGCATGGGCCAGATGGCCACTGCGGAAGAGCCGCCCGTACCGCACCCGCCCACCGTCCGAGGTCGGCAGCCCGCCGACATCGCGGAAGTTCCGTACCCCGGTCAGTTCGGGCTCGGTGGACGGGACCCGCGGCAGCTGCTGCGTCACAAAGTCTCCTCAGGTCACAGCCGTCGGCGCTGGTCGCCGACGGTGGCGCTTTCCGACGATACGGCACCCACCGGGCCCGGCCGCGGCCGGCGAGGGCCCGTTGCGCGACACCCCCGGCCGTCGGATGATGTGCGGACCTGTGCGGACCTGTGAGTATCTGCGGATGCTGCGACAGACGAGGGGTCGGGATGATCGAGACCGTCGGTAACGGGCGCACCTGGGTTCTCTCCGGACCCACCAGCAGTTACGCCCTCCATCTCACCGACCGCGACGAACTGCTGCATCTGCACTGGGGGCCGCGGATCGGCGGAGCGGACGCCCGCGAGCTGGCGGCCGACCCCCTGCCCCCCTACCGGCCCTTCGAATCCCCGCTGGACGGCCATGAGGAGTACCCGGTGGAGGGCGGCCCGCGCTTCGTCCGGCCCGCGCTCTCCGTCCGTACCCCCGAGGTGCGCGGCACCGAGTGGAGCTTCACCGGGGCCACCACCGACGGCGACGAGCTGCGGCTCGGCTTCACCGACCCGGTGCACCGGCTGGATCTCACCCTGCACCACCGGATGCGGGACGACTTCGATGTCATCGAGCGCTGGGTCACCGTCGCCCACCGGGACGGGGACGACGGCCCGGACGCCGGGTCCCGTACGGGAAAATCCCCCGGGGAGCCCGTCGAGCTGCTGCGGGCCGACTCCGCCACCTGGACCCTGCCCGCCCGGGACGCCTGGCGGCTCAGCCGGCTGCACGGCCGCTGGGCCGCCGAGTCCCGGCTGGTCCGCACCCCCCTCGGCCCCGGCGAACAGCTGATCGGCAGCCGCCGGGGCCATACCGGCCATCAGCAGCTGCCCTGGGTGGCGCTGGACGCCGAGGGCGCCACCGAGGAACACGGCGAGGTCTACGGCTGCGCCCTGGCCTGGTCCGGCTCCTGGCGCATCGCCGTCCAGCTGCTGCCCGACGGACAGGTACAGATCACCGGCGGTGCCGGACATGACGACTCGGGCCTGCTGAGCCTGGCCCCGGGGGCCGGCTGGACCTCGCCCGTCTTCGCCGGGGTGTGGAGCCCCGGCGGCTTCGGCGGCGCCAGCCGTACCTGGCACGCCTGGCAGCTCGCCCATGTCGTCCCGCGCGCGGACGAGGTCCGCCCCGTCCTCTACAACTCCTGGGAGGCCACCGGCTTCGACATCTCCGCCGATCAGCAGCGCGCCCTGGCCCGGCGGGCCGCCGCCCTCGGCGTGGAGCTGTTCGTGGTCGACGACGCCTGGTTCGGCCGGCGTACCAGCGACCGTTCCGGGCTCGGCGACTGGACCCCGAACGAGGAGCGCTTCCCCGGCGGCCTGAAGCCGCTCGCCGACGATGTGCACGCGCTCGGGATGCGGTTCGGGATCTGGGTGGAGCCGGAGATGGTCAACCCGGACAGCGATCTCTACCGCGCCCACCCCGAGTGGGTGCAGCACCACCCCGGGCGCAGCCGCACCGAACTCCGCAACCAGCTGGTGCTGAACGCCGCCCGCCCCGATGTCCGGCGCCATCTGTGGGAGACCCTGGACACCCTGCTCCGCAGCGCCCCCGTCGACTATGTGAAGTGGGACTTCAACCGCTGCTTCACCGACCCGGGCTGGCCCGGCGACCCCTATCCGCAGCGGCTCTGGGTGGAACATGTCGAGGCCCTGTACGAGCTGCTCGACCGGTTGCGCGCCGCCCATCCGGCGGTCGCCTTCGAGTCCTGCTCGGGCGGGGGCGGCCGGATCGACCTCGGGATCCTCTCCCGTACCGATCAGGTGTGGACCTCCGACAACACCGATCCGCTGGACCGGCTGGCGATCCAGCACGGCTTCGGCCAGATCCACCCCGCGCGGGTGATGGCCGCCTGGGTCACCGACAGCCCCAACACCCAGCTCAACGGGCGGCGCAGTTCCCTCCGCTTCCGCTTTGTCAGTGCCATGGCCGGGGTGCTCGGCATCGGTGGCCGGCTCACCGACTGGAGCGAGGAGGAGCTGGCCGAGGCGCGCGGCTGGGTCGAGCTGTACAAGGAGATCCGTCCCCTGGTGCAGCACGGCGAGCTGTACCGGCTGCGCCCGCCGGGCGGCGGGCTGAGCGCCGTGCAGTACACCCGGGGCGACGAGACCGTGGTGCTCGCCTGGCTCCAGGCGCAGCACTACGGCGAACGCCCGCCGAGGCTGCGGCTGCGGGCCCTGGACCCGGCGGCCGGATATGTCCGGGAGGACACCGGGGCCGAACATCGGGGGGCGGTCCTGCTCCACCAGGGCATCCACACCGGGCTGACCGGCGATCTGGATGCGACGGTCATCCGTCTGCGCCGTCAGTAGGTCATAAAAAGCCACCTATGACCGAATTGGGCACCAAGAGGGATTGCGCAGCATCTGTCCCTCTATGGCGGACTGTTGGTGAGCAGGATCATAGTGGTGACCGTCCGTGCCCTGTGGCGGCCAGTCAACTCGGGACCGCGCCCTGGAGTTGTCCGAGACCGCTCCACAGAGGGTGACGGGCAGGACGGCCGGTTGGTTTCGGTGGATCATCGTCCTGAAGCGGAGTGGCTTGTTCCGGTCCGCTCGGCTCGTCTACGGTCACGGCCGTCCGGACGGATCGCCGAATCCTGCCACCGACCGGATCCCATCGGACAGCACCGTGTGGCAGGAGCGGGGGACCCAGGTAGTACGCCGGACGCATGGACGCGGACGGCTCGGGGTGAAGCCGCGCAACAGCGCGGCCGGGCAGCTCCAGCCCGAACCCGACAGCTCACCTCGCAGGCGCCGGAGAGGAAAAGCGCCATGCCCCAGAAGGGGAAGCACCGCCGTCCCAAGAGCCATGCCCTCACCCGGGGATTCGTCGCCGCGGGTACCGGAGGGGCGGCTCTCGCCCTGCCGCTGATCGGTGCCACCGGCGCCCACGCGGCCCCCGCCGCGCCCTCGGCCGTCACCGCCCAGGCCGTGCCCGCCGCCACCCCCGCCACCCAGGCGGCTGCCCCCGCCGCCGCCGAGGAGCGGGCCACCTACCGGGTCGTCGCCGGGGACCATCTGTCGAAGATCGCCGCGGACCGGGAGATCCGGGGCGGCTGGGAGCGGCTCTACGCCGACAACCGCGAGGCCGTCGGCGGCGACCCGTCGCTGATCCACCCCGGTCTCGAACTGACCCTGACCTCCGGCGACAGCCGTGCGCAGGGCGGGACCGACCGGAAGAGCACCCCGGCCGCCGCCCCGGCCCCGGCTTCCGGCGGCAACGGCCCCGCCGCCACCTCCGTGCGCGAGGCCGCCCCGGCCGCGCCCGAGGCGCCCGCCGCCCCCGTCGCGCCCGAGGCCCCCGCTGCCCGCGTCGCGACCGAGACCCCCGCCGCCGAGCCCGCGCCGGCCACCGGCGCCTGGACCACCCCGCTGGCCTCCGGCGGAGTCACCACCGCCTACCGCGCCACCGGCTCCATGTGGTCCAGCGGCTACCACACCGGTGTCGACTTCTCCGCGCCCAGCGGCACCCCTGTCCGCTCCGTCGGCCCCGGCACCGTCGTCTCCGCCGGGGTGAACGGCGCCTACGGCAATGAGGTCGTCGTCCAGCACGCCGACGGCCACTACTCGCAGTACGCCCATCTCTCCGCCCTCTCCGTCAGCGCCGGGGAGACCGTCACCGGCGGACAGCAGATCGGCCTCGTGGGCTCCACCGGCAACTCCAGCGGACCCCACCTCCACCTGGAGATCCGCACCGGCACCGGCTACGGCTCGGACGTCGACCCGGTCGCCTATCTGCGCGGGCACGGCGTCGCCCTCTGATCCACCCCCCTCCGGGACCCGGTGCACCCCCCCCGCACCGGGCCCCGGGACCGCTTCCCCGTACCGCCGCCCGGTGCGGGGAAGCGTCGTTCCCGCCCTATTCCCCCCGCGCGGAAAATCGGGCGGTGGTAAAGATCACGCCGCGTCAACCCCTCCTTACGGTCGCGTAGGTCACATCCGTGAGGTCAGGATGGTGCCTCGTGGCAGACGATTCGAGAACAGGAACCATGGGCGGAATCGGGTCGTACGCGGCGATCGGTGACAGCTTCACCGAGGGCGTCGGCGACCCCGGCCCGAACGACACCTTCATCGGCTGGGCGGACCGCTTCGCGGCACTCCTCGCCGACCGCGTACCGGAGCACGACTTCCGGTACGCCAACCTCGCGGTACGCGGACGGCTCCTCGACCAGATCGTGGCGGAGCAGGTGCCCCGGGCCAAGGCCCTCGCACCCGACCTGGTCTCCTTCTGCGCCGGCGGCAATGACATCATCCGCCCCGGCAGCGACCCCGACGATGTCGCCGAACGCTTCGAGCGGGCCGTCGCCGAACTGAACGACGCCGTGGGCACCGTGCTGGTGACCACCGGCTTCGACACCCGGGGGGTGCCGGTCCTGCGCCATCTGCGCGGCAAGGTCGCCACCTACACCGCGCATGTCCGGGCCATCGCCGACCGCTACGACTGCCCCGTGCTCGACCTCTGGTCGCTCCGGTCGGTCCAGGACCGGCGGGCCTGGGACACCGACCGGCTCCATCTCTCCCCCGAGGGCCACACCCGGGTCGCGCTGCGCGCCGCCCAGGTACTCGGGCTGCCGGTCCCCGCCGAGCCCGACCGGCCCTGGCCGCCGCTGCCGCCGCAGACCACCCTGGAGGTCCGCCGCGACGACATCCACTGGGCGCGCGAGCATCTGGCGCCCTGGATCGGACGGCGGCTGCGCGGGGTCAGCTCGGGTGACACCGTCGAGGCGAAGCGCCCGGACCTCCTTCCGCTCTGACCGTCCGCTCCGCCCGCACCACCAGCGGCAGCGACCGGCCGGGCAGCGGCTTCTCCGGGATCCCCGGGGCCCATGCCCCGGGGGCCGGGATCCGCTCCAGCACACCCCCGGCGAACACGTCGTACAGCGGCAGCGACTCCAGATGGACATAGCCGATATGGCAGTCGCAGACCGCGCGCGGACAGCCCCGGGGGCCCAGCGCCCGCCGGAAGGAGCCGTCGTACAGATTCCCCAGCTCCTCCGGGACGAAGTGGCAGCGGCGCACCGTCCCGTCCCCGTCCACCGAGATCACCGAGGTGCCGGTACGGCAGGGCAGCCCCGCCGAGCGGTGCGGATCGCGGCTGTAGGGGAAGAGCGGGTCGAGCGCGGTCCACCGGTCCGCCTCGGCGTCGGTGTAGCTATGGCCCTCCGCCGCGTTCACCCAGAGATAGACCTGGGCGGGGAGATCGGCGCGGAGCCTGCGGGCCTGCTCCAGATGGCCGGGGAGCCCGACCGTGCCCACACTGAACCGCACCCCGAGCGCGGTCAGCTCCCGGCACCGCCCGAGGAAGCGGTCGTACGGGGTCTGGCCCGGGTGGAAGGTGCACCACAGGGCCAGCGTCCGAGGGTCGGCCTCGGCCAGCCACTCCGTACGACAGCTCAGATTGGTCTGGATCGCCACCCGCCGCACCTGCGGCAGCCGGGACAGCTCCACCATCGCCCGCCGGTACCAGGACCGCACGAGCCCCTCCCCCCAGGGGGTGAAGAGCACCGACAGCCCCTCCTCGGGAGGCCGCCCCGCCACCCAGCCGGTGAACCGCTCCAGCGCCGCCCGGTCCGCCCGCAGCTGTGCGGTGCTGTCCCGCCGCTTGGCGAAGGGGCAGTACGGACAGTCGTAGTCGCACGAGGCCAGCGGCCCCCGGTACAGCAGGGTCAGCCCCGACGCGCCGCTCACTTCGCCTCGTATCCGGCCATCAGCGCCCGCACGGCGGGCGAGAACAGCTCGGGGCCGAGCGCGTCGGAGTGCGCCAGCCCCTCCGGGCTCAGCCGCAGCACCCCGGCGGGGGCGTCCGGGTCCAGCCAGCCCCGCGCGGTGAACCGCTCCAGCTCGGCGGCGAAGTCGTCCCCCGCCTCCGCGCCGAAACGCTCCCGGTAGCCGGCGGTCGCCAGGCCCTCGGCCTGGAGCAGCGACTGGAGCAGATGGCGGCGGCGCGCGTCGTCCCCCCGGGGGTCCAGCACATAGCCGATCTCCGCCCGGTCGAACTCCTCCGTCGCCGTATAGGTGTCGATGATCCCCCGTATCTCGGTCATGTTCACCGCGTAGTCGAAGGAGTAGTGGTGGGTGGCGGTGTACGAGCGGGCCCCGCAGCCCAGCCCGATCATGCCGTCGGTCTGGCAGGCGTAGTCGTCCGGCCCCTGCGGCGGCGCGTCCGTACGGCGGAACATCCGCATCGACGTCTGCTCGTACCCCCGCTCCCGCAGATGGTCACGGCCCTGCCGGTAGAGCGCCAGCCGCTGGGTGTCCCAGGCGGCCTCGCCGTCGGCCTCGGTGCCCTCCCGCCGGCCCAGCGCGGTCAGCGGGCGCTTGTAGAGGGGGTACAGATACAGCTCCTCCGGACGCCAGGCGAGCGCCGCGTCCAGGGAACGGCGCCAGCTCTCCGGGGTCTGCCCGTCGATGCCGTAGATCAGATCGATATTGAGGACCGGGGTCCCGGCGTCCCGGATCCGGCCCAGCGCCGCCTCCACCTCGGCCCGGCGCTGGGGGCGCACCGCCGCCCGGGCCTCCGTCCCGTCGAAGGTCTGCACCCCGATGCTGAGCCGGGTCGCGCCCCGCTCGGCCAGCACCGCCAGCCGGTCCCGGGTCGCGGTCGCGGGCGAGGTCTCGACCGAGAACGGAACGGCCCGCAGATCCACCCCCATCCGCTTCTCCGTGATGTCGCAGAGCCGCTCCAGCTCCCCGGCGGTCAGAAAGGTGGGGGTGCCGCCGCCGAAGGCCGCCGTGGCGAACCGCACCGGCGCGCCGTCGCCGAGCGCGTCCCGGACCGCGGTCGCCTGCCGGTCGAGCGCGTCGAGATAACGGCCGGTCAGCCCCTCGGGCGCGCCGACCCGGGTGAAGAGGTTGCAGAAGCCGCAGCGGACCTCGCAGAAGGGTATGTGCGCGTAGAGCGACAGGGCGTCCCGGGGCTCCCCGGCCCACAGCTCCCGCAGTGCGGGCCGGTCGGCGAACCGCCGGTAGGCCGTCTTGTGGGGGTACGCGTAGACATAGCTCTGGTACGGGCGCGGCCCGATCGGGGTGGTCGTGGTCATCGGTCGCTCCCGGAGGGTTCGGCGGAGGTGGGGTGCTCCAGGAAGAAATGGGCGTACGGCACGGTCCAGACCACCTCATGACCCAGCCGGTGGCCGGTGAAGCCGTCCTCCCCATAGGCCGTGCCGTGGTCGGAGCAGACGATGGCGAAACAGCGGCGGCGGCTGCTCATCGCGGCGAAGAGCCGGCCGATGTGCCGGTCGACGTACTCCAGCGCGGCGGCGTGGGTCTCCCGGGAGTCGCCCGCCTCCCGGGTCGCGCCCGGCAGATGGAACCAGTTGGGCTGGTGCAGCGCCGGGACATTGACGAAGAGGAAGAGCCGCTGCTCACGCGGGAGCGCGGCGATCACCTCCTCGGCGCGGGCCACCTGGGATGCGAAGGAGGTGGGGGAGGCCACCGAGAACGAGGGCTCCCAGTGGCTCTCCTGGAAGAGCCCCGGCAGGACCGACCCCAGGGGGCCCTGGCGGTTGAAGAAGCCGACCCCGCCCACGCAGACCGTGCGGTACCCCGCCCCGGCGAGCCCGGAGACCAGGTCCGGGGTGTCGAAGACATAGGTGCCGCCCGCCGTGGTCTCGCTCCCGGCGAACCGGGCGGCGAAGAGCCGGGGATGCGGTCCCGGAGCGGCCGGAGTGGGCAGGAATCCGGCGAACATCGCCTGGTGGGAGGCGTAGGTGAAGCTGCCGGGGGCATGCCGCTCCTCCCACCGGCCGCCGGGCAGCCGCGAGGCCAGCTCCGGTGTCCGTCCCGCCGCCGCCAGCTCCTCCGCCACATCGTGGCGCAGGGTGTCCAGGGTGACGAGGAGCAGATCGTCGCGGCCGACCACCTCGTTCATATCGGGGGTGGCGGGGCCCGGCCCGGTCGTCCGGGGGGCGGGGTCGGTCAGTGGTGCCATGGGTGTGTTCCCTGTGTTCCCTGTGTTCCCTGTGTTTCTGGTGTGCTCTGTGCTTCTGGTGTGCTCTGTGTTGCTTGCGTGCTCGGTGTGCCGGTAGGGCGGTACGGCGCCGGTACGGGGGTACGGGGTGCTCATCCGGCGCCGGTCCGTACCCCGGTCCCCGCTGTGGCCAGGGCGGCGAGCTGGGCGGCATAGGTGTCCTGGCCCTCCGCGCCGGTGCCCGGCATCCCGGTCAGCCCCGGCAGCAGATCGCCGAAGGCGTTGACCTCGCCGACCGCGAACCGCCGCCAGCCCCGGGCGGGCAGCAGATCGACCCCCACCCGGGAGGCGCCCGGAAAGCGCTCCGCCGCCCGCTCGCACAGCCGCAGCGCGCCGGACCAGTCGCCCCCGGCCGCCTCGGTCGCGGCGCGGGCCGCCGCGAGATCGCCCCGGGCACCGCCGAGATGGAGATTGGTCATGGGGGAGTGGCTGGTCCGCACCACCGCGTGGGTGGCCCGGCCCGCGATCACGACCACCCGCAGATCCGCGCTCCGGCCCTGCTGGGCGGCCTTCGGCAGCCACCGTTCGATATGCAGACCGTCCGGTGCCAGGGCGTCCACCAGCGTGGCCACCGCGCTCTCCCCCGTATAGCGGCGCACCCGCAGCGAGTTGAAGAGCCGGCCCAGGCCGTCGCGCTCCACCGAGGTGACCGCCTGCACCCGGCCGCGGCTCGCGGTCTCCACCGCCAGCACGCCCGAGGCCGAGGAACCATGGGCGAGCTTGACGAACATCCGCCGTATCCCCGCCGCCTCCGCCAGCGACCGCACCTCCTCCCAGCCGCCGACCGGCGGGGCCCCGGGCCCTGAGGTCGGCGATTCCGGCACCGCGACCCCGGCCTCGCGCAGCACCCCGTGGCAGAGCCGCTTGTCGAAGAGGAGGGCCAGCTCACGGGGGTCGTCCAGCAGCACCGCCCCCGCCCCGGCGGCGGCCGACGCCAGCTGCTCCAGCGCCCGCACGAACCCCCGGTACCAGCGGGCCGAGCCCTCCACCCGGCGCGGGTCGTCCACCCCGCGCAGCACCCGGTCGACGCCGGGGTCCTCGCCCGGCGACTCGATCCGCACCCGCTCCCCGGGCCGGAAGCGCGCCCGGCCGTCCAGCACATCGCTCCAGGGCACCACCCGCACCTCGGGCAGCCCGGCGGCGCGGGCCGCCTCCCGGAAGAGGGTGACCCGCCGGTTGGCCGGGATGCCGACCACCGCGATACGGGTGCCCGGCGCCGCTTCCGTCCCGGTCATCGGCTCACTCCGCCACGGCGGTGTAGCGGTCGTCCTCGCTCTCCCCCCACCCCGTGTTCCGCTCGTCCTCGGAGAGGTCGACGGTGACACCGGTGCCCGCGAAGGTCTCCGTGATCCGCTCCATCATCGGGCGGGAGAGGAAGTGGTGGTGCAGGTCGAGGGTGTTCAGATGGGTCAGCGGCTGCCCGGTGAGCAGGGCCTCGGCGCCGTCGTTGCCGAGGGTGCCCATGGAGAGGTCCAGCGTCTCCAGCCGCGCCACCACCGGCGCGCCCGCCACCGCCGTGGCGATCCCGTCCTGGATCTCGCTGTTGCGCAGGGCGAGCCGGCGCAGCGCGGGCAGCCGGGTGCCGGCGAGGATCGGCTCCAGATCGGTGATCTCGGCGGTGCCGCCGTACCAGGAGGTGCCGAGCCAGAGGTCCAGCTCCTCCAGTGCGGGCAGATCGCTGGCGGCGACCCCGCGCACCACCTCGGCGTCCAGCCCGCCGGCCTCGATCCGCAGGATGCGCAGCCCGGTGTGCCGGACGGCGGGGAACTCCAGCGAGCTGCCGCCGCGCACGGCGAACTCACGCAGCTCGGGGAAGGCGTCGAGCAGCGGTGTCACCTTCCCCTGGGTGATCCAGGAGATCTCGCACTCCTCGGCCGAGATGTCCCCGAGGAAGATCGCGCGCAGCGCGGGGAACTTCCCCGCGGCGGCGCACAGCGCCTCGATCAGCGGGATGGGGGATTCCTCGTAGGCGTCCAGCCAGCCGCCGATGACCAGGGCCTGGACCTGGGAGGTGTCGACCGCGCCGAGGAAGCGGGCGAACGCCTCCTCCAGCTTCTCGTCGTCGTCGCCGTCCTGGTAGGTGGGGACGGAGACCCGCCAGGCCACCGTGGCCGGCGGCGGGAACGCGGACGGATCGCCGGGCTCACCGGCGGCCGGGAAGTCGAACACGGGCAGGCCGTGCAGCTTCTCAATATTCGAGACGGTCATACGAGCGCTCCAGACACCGGGCGGCTTGGTTCGGCCAGTTGTTTGGGAGATTTCTATACCGCCGCACTGACAGTGCCCGCGCCGGGGTCGGGGACGGGCAGGTGGGGGCAGGGACGGCCGCCGGGACGAACGCCGTTGTCAGACCCTGCCGTTAGCTTCGTTCCCATGGTCGGCACAGGGGTGCCGGGCCTTCGAGGGGAGAGCCATGTACCGACAGGGAGACGTACTGATCGCGCCAGTGGCGCGGGAGGCCGTGCCGTCCCATCTCACC
This sequence comes from Streptomyces sp. NPDC000594, assembly GCF_040299965.1. Taxonomy (NCBI): domain Bacteria; kingdom Bacillati; phylum Actinomycetota; class Actinomycetes; order Kitasatosporales; family Streptomycetaceae; genus Streptomyces; species Streptomyces sp. NPDC000594. Next base: position 402,442 of record NZ_JBEPCY010000005.1, read on the forward strand.
GACGCGGTATCGGAGCCGAGGGACCGGCGGGGGCGGCTGGTGCTGGCGCTGGGCGAGGTCACCGGGCACGCCCACGCGGTCGACGGCCCCGGGCGGCTGATCCGGGAGCCGGGCCCGATCGGCCCGCTGGTCCTCCATCTCCCGGAGGGCGGCCGGGTGGTGCACGAGGAGCACGCCGCCATCGTCCTGCCGAAGGGCTGGTACCGGGTGGTCCGGCAGCGGGAGTACCTGCCGGGGGCGTTCCGGATCGTCGCCGACTGACCGGCGCGTCCGGAGCACGCAGAGCACACAGAGCACGCGGGACACACAGAGCACGCGGGACACACAGAGCACGCGGCGCGCACAGGGCGCGCGAAGAACACAAAAGACACAGAACACCGCACGGCGGACAGCGAACGACAGGGGTCGGGGAAGAGTCATGGAGCAGACGGAGAAGTGGCGCGGCATCGCGACGGCGACGGGACCGGCGGACCGGGCGGCGGCCGAGGAAGGGGTCCGGCTCGCCTACCGTGCCGCCGGGCTCGCCGAGCCGGAGCGGATCATCTGGGCACCCTCACCCCTGGCGGGGCTGCGCGCCGTCCAGGCCCTGGCGGGCGCGGGCCGTTCGGTCCGGGAGGAGGTCCGCACCCGCCCCTGGGCCGATGAGCGGCGCCGGCTCCACGACGAGCTGGGCCCGGCGGGCTGGACCGAGCTGTGGAGCACCACCGGGGCGGGGCTGTGGGAGGCCGTCCGGGCCCTCGCCGACCGGGTCCGCGAGGCCGTCCTGGCCGAGGTGGCCAAGGACGCCGAGGAAGCCGGGGAGGCCAAGGGCGCCGGGGAGGCCGAGGAGGCCGGGGCGGAGCGGCCGTCCGGCGGGGGCGATCGGTTCGCCGCGGACCGCGGCCCCGTCGCCAGGGCGCGGATCCTGCTGCTCGACGCGGTCCTCGGCCAGCATGACGCGGCCTGGCTCGCCGCCTTCGACGGCCGGGGCGACCGGCTGGCGGGGCTGGCCCGGGTGGCCGCCCACGCGGGCTGGTGGTGGCCGTACGAGAAGGTGGCCGTCGTCTGTGAGCGCCCGACCGTGCTCCACCGGGACGAGGCGGGGCGGCTGGACAGCGGTGCGGGCCCCGCGCTCGCCTTCCCCGACGGGCTCGCCCTCTACGCCTGGCGCGGTATGCCGGTCCCCGCCGACTTCGTCGGCGAGCTGTCCTCGCTCACCCCCGCGCGCATACGCGCGGAGGAGAACGCCGAACTCCGCCGGGTGATGCTGGAGTACTACGGCTATGAGCGCTATCTCGCCGAGTCCGGCGCCCGCCCGGTCCACCGGGACGAGGCCGGGCTGCTGTGGCGGATCGCCCTCGAAGGCGACGAGGACGTGGTGATGGTCGAGGTGGTCAACTCCACGGCGGAGCCCGACGGCACCTTCCGTACCTACTGGCTGCGGGTGCCGCCCACCACCCGGACCGCCAAGGAGGGGGTGGCATGGACCTTCGGCCTGGACAAGGCGGATTACGCGCCGCTCGTACAGACCTGATCCCCTGGCCCGGACCGGCCGGCCAGTGCGTCCGTGCCCTGGCCGGTGCAGGCGAGGGCACCGGTCACCGCGCCCCGCCGGGCGCACTCCTCGAAGCCGGCACCGGCCAGCCAGGCATGGAGGAAGCCGCAGACATAGGCGTCCCCCGCGCCGTTGGAGTCCACCACCGGGGCGGGCGGGACGACGGCCGGGATCCGGCGGGGTGTGCCGTCCCCGCCCCGGACCAGCAGCCACGATCCCTCCGCGCCCGCCGTGGCGACGACCGCCGAGGCCCGGCCCTCGGCCAGGATCCGGCGCATGACCCCGGCGGTGCCCCCGCCGGTGCGGACCGAACTGAGGAAGACCAGGTCCGCGCCGAGGGCGAAGTCCCGGTGGTGGTCGGCGGCTCCGTCCCAGTCGTGCAGATCGGTGGAGACGGTCGCTCCGGCGGCCCGGATGTCGGCGAGGAGATGCCGGGCGAAATCCATGATGGTCAGGTGGACATGGCGGGCCCGGCGGAGATGTGGACGGTACACCTCGGGGTCCATCCGGGTGCCGCCCGGGTCACGGGCGTCGTAGAAGGACATCCGACGACCCTCGGGATCCACCAGATTGACGGCCCGCCGGGTCCCCGCGGGGGCGTGGAGTGGCGCGAAGCGGACCCCGCCCGCCGCCATCCGCTCGCGTACCAGCCGCCCCGCCCAGTCGTCCCCGAGGAAGTCCAGCAGGGTGACCTCCAGACCGAGCGCCCGGCAGCCGAGGGCGACGAACCCACCGGTCTGCCCCGGCTGTTCCCGTACCGGACCCACCGGATGGGCGTCGGCCAGGGGCACCGGGAGGGCGCCGACCGGGACCAGTGTGTCCACTCCGGTGCCCCCGACGACCAGCACATCGCAGGGGGCCGCGGGCAGGGGAGGGAACGGCGGGGACCCCGGGGGCGGTGTCGGCACGGCTCAGCGCAGCGCCGCGGTCAGGGCATCGCGGTCCAGGCCGAGTTCACGGGCGAGCGCCTCATCGGTCCAGGCCAGCATCGCCGCCCGCGACAGCGACCCCGCATAGGACGTCATCTGGACCGCCAGCCCGTCCAGGAAGGCGGTGAGCCGCCAGGCCGCCTGCGCCGGGTCCGGGCAGGGGAACTCCCCGGCCGCCGCGCCCTCCGCGATGACCTCGGTCAGCGCCGCCTTCCACTGCTGGTCGAGATCGCGTGCCACCTCGCGCAGCGCGGGCTCGCGCAGCGCCACCGCCCACCCCTCGATCCAGAGCCGCCAGCCCTTGGCCGTGCCCGTGGGCGCGTACCAGCGCACGGCGCTGCGCAGTCGGCGCAGCGCGCTGGTGCGGCGGCTCAACAGCTTGCGCAGATGGGCCAGATCGGCATCGGCGGCATGGGTGAAGGCCGCGGCGACCAGCTTCTCCTTGGTGGAGAAGTGGTACAGCACCAGGGCGTTGCTCACCCCGAGCGTCGCCGCGACATCCGCGATGCGCACCGCGGCGACACCGCGCCGCTCGATCTGCTCCACCGCGGCGCCGAGGAGTTCCTCACGCCGCTCCGCCACGCTCAACCGCACTCTGGCCACGGAGTCACCCTACACAGGAGCGCCCGCGCGGGGACCTGGCCGGTTCGGGTCCGTCGCACCGTACGGGGGAGCGCCCGCGCGGCGCCGGGGTGCCCGGTGCCGGGCGTCAGCCGTACCAGCCGAAACGGTCGGTGATCACCGGCAGGCGGTCGGCGGCGATGGCGTGCGCGGCGGCCCGGGGGCTGATGCCGTCGGTCTGCGCGCGCTCCAGCATCCGGCCGGTCAGCTCGCGCATCGAGCGGCGGGTGTGGGCGAAGGCCTCCTCCGCGTCGGCGCCGATGTCCCCGAAGAGGGTCCACCACCACCAGGCGTTGGTACCGGAGTTGGCCACCACATCGGGCAGGACCGTCACACCGCGCCCGGCGAGCCGCTCCTCGGCCTCCGGCAGTACGGGCATATTGGCCGCCTCGGCGATCCACCGGGCCCTGATCCGGGACTCGTTGCCGGTGTCGACGGCGTAGGAGACCGCCGCCGGGACCAGTACCTCGGCGTCGGCGGAGAGCCATGCCTCGCCGGGCAGTTCCCGGTCGCCGGGGCGCAGGACGGCGCGGTCGATACCGCCGTGGGAGTCGCGCGCGGCCAGCAGCGCGCCCACATCCAGACCGGCGGGGTTCCCGATGGTTCCCTTGATGTCGGCGACGGCGACGACCCGCAGCCCCGCCCGGTCCAGGAAGTAGGCGGTGGCGCCGCCCATGGTGCCGAAGCCCTGGAGCGCGACCCGGGTCCCCCGGTGCGGGACCTCTGCCCGGTCCAGGGCGGTGAGCACCGACTCGGCCACCCCGCAGCCGCCGACCAGTTCATCGAGGCCCATACCGTCCACGGTGACGGCGAAGGCGTCCGCGAGCCGCCGCCGGGCCGCCTTCTCGTCGTCGAGCAGCCGGTAGACCGCCTGGACCGAGGAGACCAGCCCGGCCTCGGCCATCGCCCGGTCCACGGTGTCCTGGCTGAGCCCCAGATCCTCGCCCGTGGTCCAGATCGACTCGATATAGGGCCGCATCGCCCGTAGATAGCGCACCAGGACACCGAAGGCGGCGGGGTCCCGGGGGTCGCAGTCGATCCCGCCCTTGGCCCCGCCGAGGGGTATGTACCTGCCCTCGGGGTTGTAGTGGAGGGCCTCCTTCATCGTCATCCCCCGGGCGAGCCCCGCCACCTCCTCCAGGGTGCAGCCCTCCCGCATCCGCAGCCCGCCGCTGGCGACCCCGCGCACCAGCCGGTCCACGACGAGATGGCCCTTGCGGCCGGTGACATGGTCGGTCCAGGTGAGCGAGAGCAGGGGAGCGGTCATCGGGACTCCTGGGAAAGAGAGGGTGGAGGCAGTCTGCGGCGCGGGGAGGGAGCTGACGGAGCCGAGGAGCAGGAGGAGCAGGGGCCTGATCCGGGACGGCCGGGGGTGCCGCCCGCCACGGCCCCGGCCCATCAACTGAACCGCCGTTCAGTATGCCGGAGCGGTGAGCCGTACTGTCAACATGATCGCCGAGGCCCCGCACCCGGAATGGCGCGGATCGCTCGCCCGCCCGTCCCCCCACCCGTACCCCCCAGGCTCCGCCCGTTACCGCGCGGCGGCGTACCCGCCGGTTCCCCGCCCGCTCCCCGCCTCTTTCCCTGGCTTTCCCCGGCTGTTTCGCGCCGGAGCGGCTTTCCAGGAACACCTCCGTCGCGGCGGACGTTGATCGCAACATGACCGACTCCCCCCGCCGCCCGGCGGCCCACCCCGGCCCCGCGCGCCCCATGCGCCGCCGCCGGGCGCGCGGACCCGGGTCGCGGACCGGGAGCACCGGATCACGGTCCGTGGGCACTCCCGGGCGGCGGCTCTCCAGCCGCGCTGCGGCGGCCCGCGCACATAATGGGAAGACCCGACACCTGGAGGTGCCGTGACCGGCGCTGGCAACCCCCACTCGCTGACATCCCGGCTGCGCGCCCTGCGCACCGCGCCCTTCGGCGCCGACCCCACGGGAGCGCGGCTGGAGCGGATCCGCCGCTCACCCCAGTTCTCCGAGGGTTCCTTCCAGAACCCGGTCGGGGCCAGGACCAGGCCGTCGGGCGCGTCGATGACCGAGTTCGCCAAGATCTACTTTCAGAAGGAGGCCCGCGCCCGCAGATCACCCGCCGGGCCGGTGCCCCTGCACCGCACCACCCGCGCGGAGCTGTCGAGCCCCCCGAAGAGCGGGCTGCGGGCGACCTGGATGGGCCATTCGAGTGTGCTCGCCGAGATCGACGGGGTCCGGCTGCTCTTCGACCCGGTCTGGGGGGCGCGCTGCTCCCCCTTCGCCTTCGCCGGGCCCAAGCGGCTCCACCCGGTGCCCGCGCCGCTCGCCGCGCTCGGCCCCGTGGACGCGGTGGTGATCTCCCATGACCACTACGACCACCTCGATCTGCCCACCATCAGGGCGCTGGCCGCCACCGACACCCTCTTCGCCGTACCGCTGGGCGTCGGCGCCCATCTCGAACGCTGGGGGGTCGCCCCCGACCGGCTGCGCGAGCTGGACTGGCACGAGACCACCGAGGTGGCGGGCGTACGGCTCACCGCCACCCCCGCCCGCCACTTCTGCGGGCGCGGGCTCCGCAACCGCCAGCACGCCCTGTGGGCCTCCTGGGCGGTCGCCGGAAGCGAGCACCGGATCTACCACAGCGGGGACACCGGCTACTTCCCCGGCTTCCGGGACATCGGCGCCGACCACGGCCCCTTCGATCTCACGATGATCCAGATCGGTGCTTACAGCGAGTACTGGCCCAAGAACCACACGGACTGTACCCCCCTCTCGGGGGGATGGCCAGACATCCACATGACGCCTGTCCAAGGAGTCCAAGCACACCTTGACCTGCAAGGCGGGCAGCCGTCAGGGGTGATGCTCCCGATCCACTGGGGCACCTTCAACCTCGCCCCGCACCCCTGGGCGGAACCGGGTGAGTGGACGCGCGATGCGGCGGATGAGGCTGGCCAGGTGGTTGCTTTCCCCCGGCCTGGCGAGTCGTTCGAACCTACAGGGTCTCTTCCCGCCACTCCTTGGTGGCGTGATGTGGCGCCACCGATTACACGGCCATGGCGCACCCCGGGACCGCCACTGGACCTGGTGCCTGAGGAGCGCCCTACCTCTGATGTCGTTGTCGAGGGGTGAGCGTGAAGGACGACCTTGAGGGGTTGGCGGGCAAGGTCCTGGCCCTGAGTGACGGGGAACGCAGCCAGGTGCTTCGGGCAATGGACGGGAAGCCCCGTTCCGAGCGACAGGCGAGGCCGAGGGATTTCGTCCCCCTGCCTGTACAGAAAGGTCAGCCTCGTCTCGAAGTACGAGTGCAGATCGTAGAGAGCTGAAACGCGGGGGCAGCGGGGCTGCCCAGATCCCGCCGTAGCCAGTTGGCGAAGCTGGCCGAGTAAGCCGGCGCAGCCCCCCGACCCCATGCCGGGAGGCTGCGCCACTCAGTCGATTAGTTCATTCACTGAGCCGGATACGAGGGCGGGCGAAGGGTCGGCGCCCCTACCGGGTGACCTTCCTCTAGACTCCGGGGCCTCACTGGACCGATAGGGATGTCCTCGATGGCTCATGTTGCCCGGCAGACCGGTACCGTCACCCGCGTCAAGAATCCTGAGGCGCCGAGGCTGCCAGCGGCCTTGCGTGCTGCCGAGATGCCACGGGACCGTGCGGACGATGACGCGATCATCCGGGGGGTGCGCTTCGACGGCACCCCTCTTTTGGCTGTCGACGCTGAGGCTGTCGAGATCGACGGATGCGCGTTCGAGAGTTCGCGGCTCACGGGGGCGAGGTTCGTCCGTAGCCAGATCAGTGACACGTCGTTCAGCACTTGCGACTTCGCTGAGGTTCGCGCCCAGGATGTATCGCTGATCCGGTGCGAGGTCAGCGGGAGTCGGTTCACCGGTTCGTCATGGGCGCATGGAACTTACCGGGAGGTGCGGTTCGAGAACTGTGTCTTCGCCCCCGCGCTGTTGCGGAGCATGAGGCTCTTCGCCGTCACCTTCAGTCAGTGCCGGATGGTGGGAGTCGACCTTCAGAACGCCGAGCTGCACAACGTCCTTTTCGAGAACTGTGATCTCACCGGGGCCCAGTTCGCCAACATCAAGATCGTCAAGGCGGGGGGCGTCCGTTTCGAGGACTGCACCCTCGTAGACGTCGGGGGCGCGTCGAGCCTGGCGGGTGCCGCCGTGCAGGGCCCAGGGGCGATGGAGCTGACCCTGAGCCTCGCACGAGAGGCCGGGATCTTCATCGAGCCGTAGGGCGCGGCCCTCAGGCCGTGACGGGAGGCTTGTATCCCGAGTACTGAGGGCTGGTGAGGGAGTGGAGCACGAGGCCGTAGTCGAATTGTGTGCTGCTCCACGAGCACAGTTCGTCCAGGAGCAGCTGGCCGTACGGGGTGCACAGGTGCCTCTTCGACCTCATGTCCTCGCAGGAGGCCCTGAGGGAGTCGCTGTACTGGTCGAGAAGGCTGCTGCCGCCTTGGTGGGCTTCCATTGCCAGGAGGGGCACCGTGACGGCCGCGGCGTGGAACGCGGCGTGGAAAGCGCGCCGCTCCATCTTGATCGCGGAGTATGCGCGGTTCTCCTCCTGCGCCAGGGCCTCCGGCGGCAGTGTGAACATCCCGTATGCGGCCTCCAGGACGAACAGCGCGTGGTGCAGGGCCTCGTGCACGAGGCACATGGCGTAGTCCAGGGGTTTCCAGGACCCAGCCGGACTCATGATGACCACGCCCGGCATGCGGTTGGCACTGCCGCCGCCGTCGGCCTGACTGTTGAGCACGACGACATCGGTGACGAACAGCAGAACGATGTCACGAAGGCCGGGGTCGATCTCATGAAGGAGTTCGACGGCAGACATCACATGGGTGTCCCACATCTCCCTTACAGGACCCGGGGATGTGGTGGCCGGCCCCACGATGTGGGGGAAAATCGCTCGGGTCCGGCAGTAGGGCACCCAGCCGCTTTCCTCGTAGCCGATCGTGAACCCGTCGGGGTCTGCGGGGAGGTTGGGCGGGCGGAGTTGGTTGATGGCCTTGGCGTACTCCGACCGCAAGCTGCCCACGGTGGGGTAGTTGCCGGTGAGGGCGTGGGTGAAGCGGGCCATCGACTCGCAGAGGTGGCCGTAGTTGAGAAAGCGCATGGTGGACCTTTCGCGGAGGATGAGGGAACGCCCGGAGCGGGATCCCGCTCCGGGCGTCGATTCGAGGAAGGAGCAGGTGGGGCTACTCCTCCTCGGTCCAGCCGCCCATCATCACGATGTCGCTGCTGGACTGCGCTACGCGGACGCGGTCCCGGATGCCGGCGGGCACAGAGGACGGGTCGGCCCTTACGGCGACCAGCAGCTCGTTGAGGGAATCCATTCTTTTCACCTCCCTTGCGCCTCTATTGCCATGTCTCTATCGCCGACAGAGCTAACTCAAATGTCGGGCCCTTTCGGCGATTGAGCTATGTCTATGAAGCTACAGGCCGTGAGCAGAGGGGGGAAGACGGTAGAGCATGGTCATTTGAATTGAGATATGCCGTCACGGTGAATCTGTATAAGGGCATGCGAATTGCCCGACTTCACTTCACGCAATGTGAAATGAAGTCGGGTTCTGCGAATTCTCGGTCAGTACTCTTCGGGCCCTCGCTGCGGCTGAGGTTCGCTCTGCTGCCGACGCTCCCGTTCCAGGGCTCGACCTTCACCGGACTCCTGCCGGTGCATGGCCCGGAGGTCCTGCGGGGCTCCGGTGAGAGCCTGCTTGCGGAGCGCGGCGACCTGGTAGTCGTCGGGGGTGGCGGGCTGGTCGTTCGCCCAGCGCTGGCCGTCGGCCTTCACGGCCTTCACGGTGTCCGCGGAGGGGTTCTTCTTGCGTAACACTGCGTTCTTCCTTTCCGGCCGGGGCCGGTCTCGATTTCTATAAGGGGTGCTCGGCCCGACCGTCACATCGGGGCCGCGCATCCGCCGCCGGCAGGCACACGGCCGAGCGTCACGTGCCCTGGGAGGTCCCCCCCCGGCGGCGGAAGATGTGTCATGGGGCGTCGTGCCCCTGGCGGCGCCGCTCGGCCACCGTGTCGACAATTCGCTGGAGGCTGCGCTCTGTGAACTCCGGGGTGTCCCACTCGGGAGGCCATGCCTGGTCGAACAACTCGCGGAGCGCGTCAAGGCGCCGGTGCAGGTCCCGGCGGGTGACGTGCCGGGACCAGAGCCCTTCGACAGCCCACATCGCGAGGATGACGCGCTCGCGGCAAGTCGGCGGCGGCGGACCGCACCAGATCGAGCACCTGTTGCGCTGGACGTTCGACACCAGAGGGCCGTGGACCGGGCACCGCCGCCTGGAGCGTCGCCACCTCACCCGACACCGCCAGGGTGGTCGATGGTGCGGTAGGCGATGACGTACGGTTCCCGGTCCGTGGCCAGATTCCACGGCCGAGACCGCACCTTGATCAGGTAGCGCTTCTCCCGCAGAAAGTCGGTGATCTTCCGCATCGCCGCGTACCAGTCCTCGACAGTCGCAGCGCCCCACGGCCTCCAGGACACGCGCAGGCATTCAGTGGTGAACGGCGGCCACTCGACCTCGTCCACACCGCCGCAGAAGAAGCCGCCGCCGCGCCCGGCGAGACCGGCACCCTCCAACAGCCCCGCAAGGACCCGGTGGGCCTCCGCGCCGGACGGCCACGGCAGCCACGCCGGATGATCCGCGGGCCTCGCCAGATGCTCCCAGCCGTCCCGCGGCCACTCGGTCGGCACCGCGCCTCTCTCCATCCGGTAGACGACGTACTTCGTCGGAACCCACGGCGTGGAGTAGCCCTGGAGCGGTCCAGGCGTACGCACCTGGTATCCGAGCGATGTCAGAGCCTTGAGGACGGCTGCGCCCCGCACGCGGCGGTGCTCGTCCAGCTCGGCCGAGTTTCCCCGGTCGGCGATCTCCCGGTCCGGACTCCAGGTGACCACGGCGCCCAGGTCCGCTCCGTCGGGCCACAGGGCCTCGACCGCCGCGTGGGCGCGGCAGCAGCCCAGCCCGGGAGGGATCCGGTTGTCGACCATGGGCAGGCCGCAGCTCGTTCCGGTACTGGTCCAGTGCTCGCCGATGCCTAACAGGTCGAACTGGTAGCCCAGGAAGTGTCGAATGGTGCCGCCGGGGTCTTCCCGGTCGTAGACCCGTTGCGTCACGGTGTCCGGCATCAGGGACTCTCCTATCCAACGAAATGGCTCCCGCCCCGGGCGGGCTTGCATCGATCAGGCACGAAGGGTCGGCGCCCCGGGTCGGTCAGTACTCGCGCGGCCAGGGCAGCGGAGCATCGAGGGCAGCGACGGCCCGGAGGCCCATGTACTCCAGCCGCTCCACGCAGTCCTCGCACCCGTACATCGGCACCTCCCACCGAGGTGTGCGGCAGGGGCCGAGCCAGGTCACCGGCACCTCTCCGCGCCCGCAGAACAACCAGCACCCCCCGACGACCCAGATCGCATCTCTGAGGTGCGGTCCGATGTCCAGGTGGACAGCCGGGGCGGAACGGCGGGAGTGCTCAGGCATCGGGCGGGACCTCGAAGAGCACGACGGCTCTCTTCCCGGAACGGCAGCGCACAAAGGCGAGATGCGCGAGGATCCGGATCAGCGGAAGCCCGCGCCCTCCATCGGCCAGAGCTGTGGGCATACCCGGAGGGGGGTCGGGCAGAACGGTGGAGTCGTCACCCACCAGAAGGATCAGGCTGTGAGGGCCCAGGCGGATCAGGTTCACCCTCACCTCAAGCGAGTCCGTGTGCCGGACCGAGTTGGTGACCAGCTCGGTGACGATGAGCAGGAGGTCGCCGGCGACGCGGTCAAGGCCCCAGTCCTTGAGGACGCGGACGATGTCGTCCCGCGCCTTCCGGGGAGTCGCTTCGGACCGCTCGTAGAAGGCACCGAAGAACGACGCGTCAGACGGTGGCTTGCTCGCCAGCATCGCCGGGGACATCACGGATGCTCCGAGCGAGCGCTTCCACCGTCATCCCATGCGGCAGGCCCGCCCGGCTCGCTGTACTGCTCCACGTATAGCCCGCAGGTCTCGGCCGTCCAGTTGACCGAGGCTCCGTAGCGGTGGACGAAGTCCCTGCCAGGTCCGGTTGGGGGGCAAGCGGGTGGGGGGTTCGTTTGGCTTGTTGACATGACAGCCTCGGCGGGGGTTGAAGGGGTGTCACGACTCTTGCCCCGTAGGGCTGGGGGTGCCCGTGGAACACACGGGTCCAAGCACGGCCGATCCGACTGACACGGATGCCCGGCTCGGTCCGTGACGAACTTAGGAGGGCGTATGCCTAACTGCCAAGAAGATTGCGCCAGTTTGCAGATAGCAGTTTGACTGGGTCAGAAGCCTGATCGAGCATGGAGATGAGCGCAATCTCGCGCAAGGATGCGGACGGGAGAGCATCGTGAAGCTAACGTTCCTGGGTAAGAACTCGACGCCGGGGGACAGCCCCACCCTGTACGCCAGCGACCGGGACAGCTACGTCGTCCAAGGGTGGAGGATCTACGCCCAAGACTTGCTCGCGAAGCTCAACGTCCCGGATGGCCATGCGGCTGTCGAGGTACCGACCGAGCTGTTTGAGCACCTGACCAAGGACGGCCTGGAGGCCGGCGAGATCAAGCGGTTTGAGGCCCCGATCATGTTCGTCACCGAGCAAGGGACCTGCGTTGTGCAGGGCCCGGCGATGCGCGACCCCGAGGCTCTGAGCCAGATGCGCCTGCCGGACTATGAGGATTGCATCGAGGTCCCCAAGTCCTCGATCATGGCCCTACTGGAGGAGAGCAGTGGACCTGATCACCAGCGCACAGCGTGACGAGCTGTTTGACAGCTTCACGCACGACGCGTTTCACCTGGAGCTGAGGGACGACTACGGGTCGCCCATTGAGGACAGCCCCTATGCGCGGTGGCAGCGAGGCGAGTCAGATGACTACGCGTGGCTTGGCCCCTGGATGACGCGCATGAAGCGGGTGACCGGAGAGGGTAAAGCGGTGAGGAGGGTCCGAGTGATCACCGAGCCGCACACGCAGTACGTTCGGTGGGAACACTCGTTGACGAACCTCAACCTGGAAGCCGGGGAGGATATCCGATGGTTGCCCCGGCACCTGCTGCCGGAGGGAGTCGTCTTTCCCGTGGCCGGCCGCGACTGGTGGCTGTACGACGATCGCCTGCTTGCCGTCGGCCACTTCGATCCCGAAGGCCGTGTGTTGGGGTCGGAGATCGTCACGGAGGCTGCCACGGTGGCTGAGTGTGTCCGGCTTCGTGATCTGCTCTGGGCCGTTGCCATCCCGCACGCTGAGTACAAGTCCTGACCCACCAGTGAGCACCGACGCACAGAAGGCACGAGAGGCGCTGGGTGCCCGACTTCGCGCAGCCCGTAAGGACGCGGGCTTCGTCAGCGGTCGGGCATTCGCCGCTGCCACAGGGTGGCAGGAGTCCAAGGTCTCTCGCATCGAACTTGGCCGCCAGTTGGCGAGCGACGAGGACATCCGTATTTGGTGCGCGAAGACCAATACTCAAGATCAGGCTCTCGACCTCATAGCCACGGTGCGGAACATCGATGGACTGTGGCTTGAGTGGAAACGCCAGCTGGGCGAAGGTGCAGAGAAGCGCCAAGGCAAGGCTCTGCCACTCTATGAAAGAACCAAGGTGTTCCGGATCTGGCACCCGACTTTGGTGTGGGGGACGCTTCAGACCGCAGAGTATGCCGCGGAGACGTTTCGACAGGTCGTGGAGTTCTATGGAATCCCAGACGATGCTGAAGAAGCCACGTCAAAGCGGCTGGAGCGCCAAAGATTCCTGACACAGGGTGGCCGCATCTTCAATGTTCTACTCGCCGAGCAGGCCCTCTACTCCAACTTCGGTGGGCCAGAGGTAATGAGAGGCCAGCTCGACCGACTGCTTGCAGTGATGGGTCTACCAGGAATGAGTCTCGGGATCATCCCTAGGTCTGCCCGCCTAGCTATCTGGCCGGGGAACTCGTTCTCGATGTTCGACGACAAGGTCGTCCTGGTGGAGACATATTCGGCAGAGCTTACCGTCACTCAGCCTCGTGAGATCGTGGTTTACGGCAAAGCGTTTTCGACACTGAAGAGATCAGCCGTGTACGGGCGGTCGGCCAGAGGGCTGATTCTTCAAGCAAGTCACCATTTCGAACAGAAATAGATAGGGCGGAGAGGGTAACAGCATGGTGGATCAGCCAAACTGGCGGACAAGTACTTACACAAAGACGGACACCTGCGTTGAGGTGGCCGACAATGGACCGGCGGTCATGGTCCGGGACACAAAGGATCGAGGATTCGCAACTCTGTTCGCCTCCCCCTCCGCCTGGGCTCGATTTGTTGAGTTCGGCAAGACCGCCTCAATTTAAGGATATAATGCGGAGCTATGGCGAAGAGAATTGTAACCACACTCGTAGATGACTTCACCGGCGAAGAAGCGCATAAGACTATTGCTTTCTCCGTGGATGGGAGATCCTACGAGATCGACCTCTCAGAGACCAATGCGGTGAAGTTCCGTGAAGCTCTCCAGCCTTACGTGGAGGCTGGTCGGAGGGCTGGCCGAAGCGGCAAGCCGAAGGTGGTGCCGGCATCCTCCGAGGATTCTGCGCAGATCCGCGAATGGGCCAGGGCTAACGGCTATGAGGTGAACGACCGAGGTCGTGTGGCGGCCACAATCCGAGAAGCCTACGAGAAGGCCAACGGCTGACTGCTCGCTAATGAATGAGTCGAGGCCCCCTTGCCCGAGCGAGGGGGCCTCAGTCGTTGAGAGTCCTTATAGAGAACCCCGCACAGGTTATGTAGGTGTGATCCTGCAAGAGTCGGTACGCCGGTCCGGGGAAGAGTGGTGCGGATCACTTCATTGATTCGTTATTTGTGCCGTGAGGTTGCAGAATCCGAGACGGGCAGGCGGGGAAGCCGGCCTCTGCGGCGGCCCGGGTGCCGGCGCCAGCAGTTCGGGGTGGCTGCCGGAGAAAGATTCATACCCGTACACGGTTCGAGGAAGGCACCCCCGGTGGGTCCTCGTTGAGTGAATGAAGGCATTACCCCCACCCCTTCAAGTGTGCGTCATGTCACATGAATGATTCATTCACGCGCCCGGGGTCGGCGCGCGCTCGAATGCACCCAGCCCGTTGATCACGGTGAGTGAATTATTCGCGCTAGATGATCACGTCAGGTAAATTTTGGGTGCGGAAGACGTGAGCGTCCTCACTCGACTACCCATTGACCTGCACTCCCGAGAAATGCAACGCGCGTCTTCCCTTAGGAAGAAAGCGGATGGTGGCGCGAGGTTTCCGAAAACCAAAAGTTGATGTGCGAGGCGGTCCCGGGTAATGTTCTGGGTGTCGAAAGGCGCCGCCCCAAAGGGCCGACCCGAGTACCGCCCACTGAGTGGGCATGCGGAAAGGGGGCAGGTGGAAGGGATTAGGCGCAGTGACAGGAGGGGCCCTGCGGGGCGAACTCCCAGCCTTTTAGGTGAATGACCGGCCTTGCTGGCAATGAGGCACAGAACGGCACACAGAGCGAAACAGGCACTAGAGCAGGTCCCTGCGTAAGACCCATGCCAATGGGTTGCAGGGAAACCGACTAGGAACAACATAGGCCACACCCGGTGAAGCGAATAGATGGGTTGAACCTAGAGCGCCCGTAGCTATATCTGCATGTGTTGCAGCGTGCGACGGAGTACGTCATAGGAGAGTGAGCGGATAGCGGGACACTGACCAGCCCGTATGTATAGGTCGAATTGCAGGGCAACATGATGTGTCCGGCTTCCCGCGCCAAAGCCGAGAGCGGCGGCGCATTGGATGACCTTAAGCGTCTGAGCCTCTGCCCTGGTGCCCCGACGGGGGGTCTATCGGTTCGATTCCGACCTAGGGCGCTGCGGCGCAGAGATGCGCCTCGCCTTGCCTCAAAAGTTGATGTGCGAGGTTGTGGAACGTACGTCAAAAGTTGATGTGCGATGTGATGGGGGTGGATCCGTGAGAAGTGCCACGATTGCCGACCTGTACGAATCCGTCGTCCGCTGCGGTGGTCTGACGTTCTCTCCGGTTCAACCCGCCCCGCAGGGTGGGTTCATGGTGAGTATCGCCGGAAGTGAGCGCACCATCCCGATTGATTCATTCACCCCTCAGGCACTGTCTGAGTACATGGCTGACTATGGCGGGCGCGTTACCGGAGAAGGGCTCTTCTTCGGCGCATGGATTGATGATGACCTCGTTTATCTCGACCTCTCTATGAACCTGGGGGGCCGTGCTGAAGCAGAGGTGGCGGGACGGCTGGAATCCCAGCTCGCCATCTATGACGTAATGAATGGAAAGGTGATCTCCCTATGACTAATGCAGAAGTGTTGGAGCGCTTGGAGGGCGTGGCCGACCTCGTGAAATGGGAACTTCGGTTCTTCGGTGATGGGCCGGAGGCGGATGTGGTTGACATTGTGGTGAGCGCCCTTCGCCTGACCCTGGAAAACCCTGATGCCTCTATGGAGGACGTGGCGCGAACTCAAGGAACCAGCCTCGGCGAGATGCGTACCTGGTGGAAGTGGAATGTCTGACGGCGCCAGGCAGAAGAAAAATCCCCTACGCCTCAAGAGTAGTGGGTCCTATGAGATCGAACTCTCGGAGGGGGAATGGGCGACGCTAGTTGCAATGATCGCAATTCAGCGTCAGCGATCCCGGTACGTACGCGAAATTGATGCCCTTCAGGGGGCGGCTAAGGCCATTCTCCGAGAGTGGCGCAATGACTGTGTGGGGCTCCGAGGGAGTGAACTGTACTGGATAAGCGCAATGGATATCTCGGGCCACAGGTACTCGGATGAGCTTCTGGTCATCAGGGGCAAGATCCATGGCCAGCTAGAACGGAAAGTATCCGACGACTGACAGTTTTGGTCGATCCTCGCCCGCTCGGGGATCGGTCATGGCTCGCCAGAGTCTGTTTCAGGAGATTGTTCGGAGTAGGGGAATCATGAGTGATGTAAAGGTCGGTAGTCGTGTCCGCATTTCCCTGGGGGCGACTCACGATATGCAGGCAGGTGTCTATTCGGGGGTTATCGAATATGTCAAGCCGGACCATGTGGGTGTATGGGTGAGGTGGAAGGGTCGAGGCGAGGCCGATGGCTTTCTTGCGGGGGCAGCAAAGAGAGACGCTGATGGTGTCTGGGTTGAAGGGCGAAGCTGACATGGGCGACATGAATGCTCTTGATGAATCCATGCTCGTAATTGCCCGCAGAGATGGCCGGAGCGCGAGTCGCCGACAGCGGAGGTACGGGAGTGTCGAGCTGGGTGAGACGGCGATTCGGCGATGGGCTTCCCAAGGTTTCAATGTCTTTTGGGTGAGAGTCGGCGATGGCCCACTGTCTAAGTCCTTCGATCTCGTCAACGGAGAACGAGTCTACGGAAAGTAAGGAGCCTTCATGGTTGACGAATTCGGTCGGGTCTTTTGTGGCGAATGCAAGAAGGAACTCCAAGCCGTAGCCGTCTGACGTGCTCTGCTCTGGGCCACCCACCTGCCGGTGGGTGGCCTTTTGCATGGCCTGTCAGCCGACAAGCCTTTCACGCCCAGGGGGTCAGCGTGCCTATGCAGCGCTGTGAAAAGTTCATTGCAATCCGCTCTGAATATACCGACTATGCCGACAAGCAGCGCACTTCATCCACGTTGGATCGATCTATGGAACGCACTGCGCAAGCTTCGCTGGGCTTGTCCTACGCAACCAGAGTCGTCATGGCTCGCAAGCTGAACAGTCATCTGCGCTACTGCCGTCTCTGCGGCTGAAAGGAAAGGAATCATGGATTTGGAATGTGAGTTCAACCCGGACCACTGGGCTGGTGTGCATATCGTCGCGGCCCGCCCCGATGGGAGGGGTCAGCTGATCACCGCCCATGTCTGCAAGAGCGACGTAGAGGCGTGGGTCGCCCAGCTCCACCGGCAGGACGGGCACCGCCTTGTCTCCCAGGAACCGATGACCGAATACTGCCGCCCGTACGGGCTTTGCGAGAAGGAGAGCTAGGAAATGCGGGGATATCCCGAGATTAGCTATAAGGCTGCTTGGTCACCTACAGAGAAAGAGGTGACGCTCATCCAGGACATCCGGGCCGGGATCTCCGGCCCCCTTGTCTCGCTGCCTGCTGCGACGCAGGACGAGGCCGACTCGGTACTCAATGAGCGGGGGTACTACCGCTTGGACAACTGGGAGAGAGTTTCACTCGGAGATCACTGGGCCGACCTCGTCCACATCGAGCTGCCGGGGGGCCTCCTGTGAGCGGCTGGCGATATGAGGTCTGGGTCTGCGACTCCGGCTATACGCGGCCGGATGAACACGACGGTTCGTGCGGCCTGTGGCAGGGCGCCGGAGTCCACTGGAACGAAAAGTGGTTCGGGGCCTTCGAGGAAGCCGCGCGACACGGCCATGCGACCGTTCAGGCCGTCCCCGTGGGTATTGACCTCGGCTGGAAGCCCTATCAGGCGTTCGAGCACGTCCAGGGTGGCGGGCTGTGCAAGGGCTGCTGGGCGCGGCACGAGCTGGCGCACACCAAGCATGCCGTCGATGCGGCAACAGGTCTGTGCCGAACCTGTGTCGAGGTGACCCAGCAGCGCCGGGGCCCGCTGACACGCACGCCGTTCGGCCCCCGGTTTATGTGCGAGGAGTGCCGGAGTGGATTCCGTCGCATGCACGAAAGCGCGAATCGGGATCCCGATCCCAGGGTGTACCGGCCGGTGCTCGACGTATCCCGTGAAGACTCGGAGGGCTGACGGCATGGGCAAGGGATCAACCCCGCGCGAGATTCAGCATTACCAGGAGCGCGAAGACGGCCGGACCGGCTGCTGGATCTGGAACTGCGGCTCCCCGGCGACGCGATGGATCGACATGGAGCGGTACGGCATCCGGCGCTGGCTTTCTGAGGCGTTCTGCGATGGCCACGGCGAATGGCCGGTCAGGGACTCCTCCCACACCTACCGACTGCGTTTGATCAAGGAGAACGACAGCAAGTGAGCACCAGCACGAGCACGACCCGGTGGATCGCCACCTACGACACGATCACCGGCGAACTGTGCATCCTCAGCTCGGACACCAGCACCCCTGTGCGGGCCTGGAGCCGTCGCCCCGACCTCTTCGCCGCGATACAGACGGTGATCCTCTGGGGCTGGGAGAACCCGACGGAAGCGTGGCGTACCGGCCCGCTTTGGATCGGGATCGGCGACTTCTACGTGACCGAGGTCGAGCCGATCCGGATCACCGTGGAGGCCCGGTGAGCTACATGAAGCGGTACGCCGAGGACCTGGAGCAGGTCCGCGAACTCGCTGGCCTGGCCTGGCACCGGCACGGGGGCGACCCGCACGGCCGAAGGGCTGGGCTCCGCGCCGTCTTGGACCACTGCGGATCTCTGGCCGCGCGCTACCACGACCCGGTCGCGGTCGCGGCGAACCTCTCCGTCGAGGCCCAGAACACCTACCTGGAGACAGCCCAGCAGTCGAAGCGATCGGGGGCCGCTGTCTGATGCGCAAGACCTTGAAGTCGGGCCTCCAGGTGAGCCCGCTCGGACGCTGCGGCGATGGCTTCTGCGCCGAACCCGCCACTGTCGTCGTCACCTTTGTAGGCGGCCGAACCGCAGCTCCGTCGAGCCCAACGGGATACTGCGAGGGGCACGTCGAGAAGCGGTTCGTGGACGACGACGCGTACGAAGAACGGCGCCGAACCTACGGGGCGCACATCGCGGGCCCCGGTGTCTACCCGCGCAGGTACTACGAGTTCCGGGGCCCCACGGACGAAGAGGCTGCCGAGCTGGCTCACGAGCGTGCCTCCGAGGAACGGTGGGCGGCGGAGGGGCGGATCGGCGAGTACCGCCGGATTGTCGAGCTGCGCACCGCTGCGAAGATCGACGGGTTCCTCGTGGACGGCTGGACGGCTGCCGCGTGCGTCGCCGTCCACGACCGGCTGAACGAGAGAAACCGACAGCTCTGGCTCGACATGCCCGTCCAGAAGCAGTGCTGGGTGGCGGTTTCGCTCGCGACTGGGAGCAGCCGATGAGCGCGGAAGAGAGCACGTTCGCCTACCACTGGGCCTTGGTCGAGTGGCCGGACGGAGGCCAGCAGCACATTCAGGTGGTCCGGACGACGAAGGGGGAGGGTGAGGCCCGGAGGCTGGCACGGGCCTGGGGGATCAAGCATCTTTCGCCTGTCACCCACTTCCGGATGCGAGTTCGCTACCTCGGCCAGTCGGACACCCGAACCAGATACTGAAGAAGGAGAGACATGACGAACACCGACGACGTGCCCCGGCTCTGGCAGGACCTTGCCGACGCCCTCAACGCCCTGGAGACGGCGAACAGGCACCTCTCCGTGGGCGACTTCGGAGACCCCACCGCCCGCCGGTACAAGTACCGGCCCGCTGTGTACGCCCGGAACGTTGCCGACCACACCAAGGCGATCTGGGACCCCCGCGCGAAGAAGTGGGTAGTCGCCGGGAGGTAGGCAGCAGCGCAACCGAACAGCAGCACCGATAGAGCGGCCATCGACCGATGGGCCGCCTTTTTCATGCCCGCTCGCTGAGCGGGACACCTCTGGTGGGGGCCAGGCCGACGGCCTGGCCCCTCGCCATGGGTGCTCATTCGAGAGAGGAGAAGCCATGGCGCTCTGCCTGGCATGCAAGACCAAAGGTGAAGAGCAGACCGGCACCACGGTCATCGCCGTGGGACACCGGGCCTGGGACCTGTGCGACCAGCACGCGGGGAAATTCAGCGAGTACCTGGCGGACCTGTTCGCCGACGACGGACTCGTACCTCCGGTGACGCCGAAGGGCACGGTCGTGGTGACCGGCACGATCCCCGGCTACGCCCCTGCCGACGCACGGCAGGCCGTCGAGAACGCGGGCTACTCGATCGTGGGCCACGTCGGCGAGGACACCGTGATGATCGTGTGCGGGATCCGACCCGCGCCGCACAAGGTCCAGGAAGCGGTGGCGGCCGGCGTGCCCTGCATGGACGCCACGAGGGCCGGGGTGTTCCGCAATGCGGTCACCACCGGCCAGTGGACTGCTAACGATCCTCTGCCGGGCGTGGTCGCGAAGAAGACCGCCGAGGACGTGAAGGCGGAAGTTGAGTCCGAGGCGCGCTGGCGCGAGGAGAAGAACCGCCGCCTGGCCGAGTCCAGAGCACGTGGGGCGCGGGAGCGCAAGGAGAAGGACGATGCGGAGATCCGTCGCCTGGCCAAGGCACAGCTCACCCCGGAACTGACCGAGAACCAGAAGGTGAGGGCCTGGGCTGAAGAGGCGGGCTTCACGATCAGCGCAAAGGGCCGCATCCCGGCTGCCGTGAGGACGGCGTACGACCACGCGCACGCTGGCCAGGACGTCCTGGTCGAGGTCGGCTGATGCCCAAGCTGAAGAAGCACCGCCACCCCGTGGACCCCCCGCGTATCTGCGTGGTCTGTGGCGAGGACCTGGACGAGCTGGCCGAGGAAGGTATCCCGTACGGCGACTGCCCGGTATGCGGCTACCTCGTCTGCGAGAACTGCGAAGCCGGGTACGACCCCGGGACCGGCCAGTTTGTCTGCCCCCGGCACGCGGACGATCCGCGAGCTGTCCACTGCACTGAGTGAGACGTCCATGAGCGAAGAGATCACGATTCCCGCACTCCGGAGTCTGCCGCGCCGGACGACCTACTACCGGCTCGATGAACGGCCCTCGCCGGGTATCTGGGCAGCCGCGAGAGCCGAGCCTGTTCCGGCGCGCGACATCCGGGGCGGAACCGAGGTCATCGGCCTCGCCACCCAACCCTCCCCCAACCGGCGCCACGACCCCTGGCGCCTCGGGCGGGTCCTGATCAGGACCAACCATCTCAAGTTCATCCGCATCGAGATCGGATTTCACAGTGAATGGCTGATCTGGGAAGGGGACCCCGAAACCCCAATCCCTGTCTACCGCCACCACTGATGACAAACAGGAGGAACCACGTGTTCGACACCATTCAGTTCGGCCCTCTCGGCGACGCCATCGACGGCGTCATGCCCCAGACCGAAGCCGACCCGATCGGCATCTACGCCAGTGCCCTGTCTCTCTTCTCCGCAGCCATCAACGGCCATGTGCGCGGAGACCGAGGCCGGCCTGTATCCGTGTGGACGGTGCTCGCGGGCCCGTCGGGGCTTGGCTGCAAAGGCACGGCATACAGCAACGCCCGTGC
Source organism: Streptomyces sp. NPDC000594 (assembly GCF_040299965.1). NCBI lineage: Bacteria > Bacillati > Actinomycetota > Actinomycetes > Kitasatosporales > Streptomycetaceae > Streptomyces > Streptomyces sp. NPDC000594. The sequence goes on from NZ_JBEPCY010000005.1 coordinate 423,624, forward strand.
GCTCATGGGGCCCGCGTTCGCGGGCTTCTTCGCCAGCCGTCTCGTCTCCGGGATCTCCTCCGGGCCCTCCCTCGTCAGCAACCTCTACGGCATCGAACTGGCTTCGCTCGGCGGTGAGGACGGCCCCGACGGCCGGGCCCTGATTGTCGAGGAGGAATGGGGGGAGGTTCTGAAGCGCGCGAAGCGGTGCCCGACCTTCGACCAGAAGTTGCGTACGGCCTGGGACGGCAGCGAGATCGCCAACCGGACCAAAGGCAAGAACGGCACGGGCGAGGTGCAGAAGGTCGAGGCTCCACTCTTGGGCTTCCACGCCCACATCACCCCGGCAGAGTGGCACGCGCTCATCAGCCCCACCGCAGCACTCGGCGGCTCCTACAACCGCATCCTTCCCGTCACCGTCGAGCAGAGCAAGATGATCCCGTACGGGCAGAACTCGGCCATCCGGGCGGACAAGCGGATCGCCGAGGCGTACCGGTGGGCAAAGGAGAAGCCCCGCGTCGTCGCGCTCGCCAAGGAGGCGTACCGGCCCTTCGATGAGATCCGTTCCTTCATGGCGGGCAAGATGGCAAGCACACCGCCCCATCACGCGGTCTACTTCGAGCGCACCGCCGAGCAGGTACTACGTGTCGCCACCGTTCTCGCCGCGTCGGAGATGAAGACAAAGATCTCCAAGCAGGCTCTCCTTGCCGCATGGTCCTTTGTCCAGTATTCGATCAACAGTGTTGAGAAGCTGCTCACCTCCGAGGTACCCGGCAGCAAGCCGAAGGTGAAGGCCCTCCCCGACATGATCCGGGAACTGCTGCGCCGACACGGTGGCGAGGCCACGTCCACGCTGCTGCTGCGGTCGCTCCAGGCTCGGACCAACGCAGCGGGCCTCCGGGAAACTGTGGACCAGCTTGATGATGTCGAGTACTACAAGGGAAAGTCTGCCGGAGTCGGAGCGAAGCCGACCATGTACCGGCTGATCGACAGCAAGGAGAGCACACCCCGACAGGTTGCCGAGCAGCGCCCGGTGCTCAAGCTGGTCGAGCCGTCTGTGAAGCGGAAGACACGGCCGGCACCCGCACCCTCGCGGACGGAGATGCCGACCGTTCGCTCAGCGTCCACAGCCCAGTCTGCGGCGGCACCGGTCAATCCCTTCGCTGCCCTGCTGTGACAGGTGCAGCACCGTGTCCGGTGGCGGTCCTCCCGCCACCAGTGTGTCGAGTGCCGGGCCGTCTTCCGCACCGCCGGGGCGGCCCGGCACTCCGCCTTCTCCTGCCCGGGGGAGCCGGTTGCCCATGGTCCGCTGGGCTCCCGCGAGCACCAGGTCTACCCAAAGAGTATGGATCGGTCGTGCGCGCCGTGGGGCTGCCCCGACCCCGATCCCCGCCACCGCTGGCACGGTCCCGACCCGCTGTGCGACGACGGAACCTGCCCACGGTGCCTGCATGCGTGCGACTGCGACGTGTGCCGTGGGCTGCTCGCCGCCCCGGAGCTGTCCTTCCTGGACGGCGTCCCCGAGCACGAGCTACACCAGATCCCCCGAAGGAAGAGAGCACTGATGAAGACCCAGCTCGCCGAGCTGCGCGTCGGCGACTACGTCAAGGCCGAGGGCGTTGACACCCGAGGCCACCCTGTGAGCCGCATGGGAACACTGCTGGCGGAACCCAAGGACGTGACCGCCCAGAGGGACGGCCGGCGCTCGAAGGGATGGCGGCTCTTCGTCGGCCTCGCTGGCACGGACATCTCGGAGCGCTCGACATGGGTGACCATCTTCCCCGACGCCGGTTCGGTGGAGAAAGCCGAGCCACCGGAAGCGGGGAAGTGGCAGAACACTCAGCTGCGGGAGATCCCGGGGGTGAAGGCGACCAACCACGCGCTTCGGATCCACTTCGGGGGCAAGGGAGGGAAACGGTCCACGGAGCCGCAGGAGCCCGTCATGCTCGCTGGCGTGCAGTACACCGATGACGGGGTCTACGAGATCTACGACGTGGACACAGGGGCGGTGCTCCTGGCGGCCAAGCTCCAGACCTACGTCTGGTGGATGTCGGCGAAGCCTGCTCTTCAACCGGCGGCGGCCCCTCTGACAGTGGTCCCCGTTACCCTTCCCGGAGAGGCAGACGACCTCGGCACGCCCGTGTCCCATACCCGTACGGGGGCGATCGTGGGATACCTGCGAGAACCCCGCAATGGAGCCGACTGGGTATTCACGCCCATAGGAGAGACAGAGAAGTGAGCGACGAATTCAGTAACCGGGCAGAGGGATGGGCGCGGGACTTCGCTGCGCAGGCTGGAGTGGTCCATCCCTTCGGTCTTAAGGTGTATGCGGGGGTAACCCGGACAGCCCTCGACTACGATTTTGAAAGGCTGAGCGAGTTCGCGGCGGCGCGGGTGGCGATGAGCCTGGTCGATCAAGGGCACGAGGTCACCCTGAAGGTGCACGCCGGCAACTGGATCCGGCTGACCGTCTCGGTCGAGAACAGCCGGTTCGACCAGGCCGGGGACCGGGGCGTAGAGGCGTGACCGGGGCGGCCAAGGTGATGTGCCGCGACGCGCGGCATGGGGGGTGTGCTGGGCAGGTCCTCTTCCGGGAAGGGCCGACGAGCGCCGGGCCCCCGGTCCCGCGCTGTGACCAGCATCAGTCTCTTGCTGCGGACCGGTCTGAAAAGCGGCGTCTGATGTAGCTCAAGCGCTATTCCCAGGGAAACGAAAAAAGGCCCCCGGCCGCTTCCATATAGGAGCGGCCGGGGGCCTTTCTTGCGTCGGGTGCCAGGGTTTTCAGGCGCGGGGCTCCCCCGGCTCGCTGAGCTGCTGGTGAACCAGCGCCAGTTCGTCGTACGGAGAGGTCGTGTGCAGTGCTTCGCGCGTCTTGCGATCCTCTATGCGCTGGGCGGCTTCACCGAGGCCGAGCACGGCTCCGGCGACGGCCAGGAGGCCGTACCAGTCGATACCCGGGAACTGGGCGACGAGAAGCGGCACCAGGGCGGCGAGGACGGCGGCGATACGGACCGAGTGGGCTCGGACGAATGCCATAGGGCTCCTTTGGTTCATTACTTCACTTCATGAGGCGGGCCCAGGTGGCCGGGCCCGGATAGCCGTCGGCTGCGGGACCCTGCCAGCCCTGGGCCCGTTGGAACGCCTGGGTGGCCCGGCGGTCGGACTCACTCCAGCGGGGCCCCGGGCCGATTGCGTAGAAGTGGCCGTAGCCCTCTCGCACCAGGGCCTCGCCGAGCACGGTGACGTGCTCGTTGACCTGGCCCGTCCGGAACTGCTCGACGCCCGGGAATCGGGGCGTCCGCGGCCGGCTCGGCTTGACGGGCGTCGGCTTCGACGGGGGCTTCTCGGGAATCGCGACCTCGTCACCGGGCCGGACGAGGCTGGGGTTCTTGATCTGCGGGTTGAGCCCGATCACGGTTGCCAGCGACACCCCGGCTGCTGCCGCGATCGTGGCGAGGGACTGGCCAGCCTTCACGATGACTCGCTTCGCCTTCCCGCTCGACGGCTTCGAGTCCCCCGTGCTCGTTGCCGTTGCCCGGTAGGTGAAGCCGGGCTCTCCCTTCCTCGCGGGATCGGCGGTCACGATGCCCCCGCTGTACTTCGGGAGGCCGTATCCGTGGACGTAGGCGTCGCGCCGACGACGCTTGCGGGCCATGACGCCGTTGCCGTTCGCGTCGTTCGACGTCGAGGTGTTGCCCTCGTAGGTGTAGATGTACGTCTCGTCGTACGCGTAGACGATGCCGGTGTGCGTGCTGCCGCTCGTGCCGTAGATGACCTGCGCGCCGACCGCCGGATAGACGCTCCACCGGCCGGCCTGCTTGAACCAGTTCATCGCAGACCACACACTCGCGGTGCGCGGGAACAGGGAGGCGACTCCTGCCTTCATGGCCACCCACGACACCCAGACGGCACACCACGGCTGGTACTGCGACCACTCCAGCCCGGGAACGGCGGGGCTGTACTTCTGATGGCCGCTCGGGCGCTCGCCCGGAGCGCGCTTCGCGCGGTAGCCGACCTCGCCCTTGGCGATGGACAGGACCTTGGAGACCTGCGTCAAGTTCCTCCTTGAGGCATAGAAAAAGGCCCTGCGGGGCCTCGGTGATTAGTTCATTCACTCAGAGCGGGGCGGCGGCTCTACGGCGGTGGTCACCGGCTCGATGCCGGCCTGCCGGAGCTGCCAGGCGTAGTCCGCGCTCATGTGGCGGTAATACTCGACCAGGGCCTGGAGGTCGCGGACGGTCTCTTGCAGCTCCGTGCGCCACTGGGCCAGATCCGCGATGTGCTGGCGTCTGGCCGTGTCGAAGGCGTCCTTGCGCTCCTGCCGGAGCTTCAGGAACCCGCCGAACGACACAGCGCCGCCGGTACCGAAGAGCAGGCTGAGTAGCTGGTAAATGTCGATGGGGATCCCCCTCTCATAGTGTTCCGACCCACCTGATCTCTGCGAACGAGCCCCACTTGTACTGGACGGTGATGTCGTCCCGGGCCCAGCCGAAGACGGAGGCGGAGAGGCAGTTCGCGGCGAACTGGACCTTCGTGCCGGCCGTGAGCTGCTGGACGGTGGTGTGGCCGCCGCAGAGCGTATGCGGGGTGGACTGGGCGGGGGAGAAGGCATCGACGGCCGCAGCGGCGACCGCGTCACCGGTCCCGGCGCTCGGGTCGACGCCGATGCCCACCCACAGGGCGTGCCGGTTGTCCGGCATCTCGGCGTTCGTATTCCAAGCGCCGTTGAGGGTGATGCGGTAGCGGCCGTCCACCGGGACGACGAACTGCCAGGAGGTGTCACGGCCCATCGTCTTGTCGGCCTTGGAGACGGGCACCATGCCGGGCCATGTCTGGTACGAGGTGCCGCCACCTTCTGTGCCGACCGGGTAGAACGGCAGCACGGAGAAGGAACCCCCAGCCATGTTGCTGCGGGCCAGGCCGGTCATGCGGGCCGCCGGAGGGTTCTGAAGGAAGCGGTGAACCTCGGTGACACGTCGGTTGAGCTTGGCCGCGTCGCTCAGCTCCCGGGGCGCCCAGGTCTCGATAGCGGGAATGATCACGGGAGCCTCCCGACCCAGCGCAGCTCCAGCGCGCTGCGGTTCGGCATGTCGTACCGGCCGAGGACGAAGTCCTTGTCCGCGACGCCGCTGACGTGGATCGTGTCGCTCTTCTTGAGCTGGATGGTCGTCTGGATGGACCCGAAGTAGCGGCTGACCCCGTACTGGTCGTGCTGGACGGGGCCGGGGCAGTGGGAGGCGACAGTGCCGGTGCCCAGTCCCCAGTCGCCTTCGGACCGGATATTGCGGCCGAGGCGGAAGTGGATGTTGTTCGCCTGCCCGTTGGACTCCAGGATGCCGCCGAAGGACACGGCGTAGAGACCGTCTTCCGGCGCGATCAGGTGCCACCCGATGCCGTCCGGGCTGAGCTTGGCCATCTCGCCGCCGGTGTTGTCGTACGTCTCGGCTCCCCGCATTCCCCGGCCGGGCATGTGCAGGGGAAACGACTTCCAGGTGTTGAACGACAGCCACGCACCCTGGTTGACGGCGTCGGACGGCTTGGCCTGGGCGTGGGTGCCACGCTGGCGGAGCTGGACCTTGCAGGCAGGAGGCGCATAGAGGAACCGGTGAACATCGGTGATGTATCGATTCATTGTCTCAGCGGTGACCACCTCCCGCTGTCGCCAGATGTGCACGAGCGGAGTGGCCATCAGGGCATCGCCCCCACCCACCGCATTTCAAGGTGCGAGAGTATCTGCGCGTTGCTGTTGGCCCCTAGGTAGGCGGCCGTTTCGGGGTTGACGGCCATGGAGATCCAGTGGCCCTCCGCGAGGGCGACCGTGGCCGACCCCTGTCCTACCTTCTCCGACGCACTGGCCCGGCCGAGGCCGAAGCGCAGGAAGCCGCGGTGCGCGATGTCGCCGGCGACAGTCTCGTTGCGGTTCACCGAAGCCACCGCGAAGGTCAGGCTTCCGGACACCGCCCGGACGACGACGCCAGCTGACACCTCGTAGAGGCCCTGGAGCGGAGCGGTGATCTTGAAGGGGTCGGCGGACATCAGGCCGCCCGTGGTGTCGTACGAGTGTGCCTTCCCCGCCCCCGCCCCCGGCTTGTCGAACTGGACGGTATGCCAGGCCCGCGCAGGCTTCTGCTCGCTGCCGAGATTGGCGACCGTGCGGCGGCACGCCGGCGGGGCGAGGAGCCCCCGCAGGGGGCCGCTGACGTACTTCTTCATATCGGCCGGGGAGATCGTTTCCCCGTCGGCCCAGGTCTTCATGTCGATGCGGGCTCACCCCAGGACTGTCGTTGTGCCGAGTGCGGATGCGGAGGTGTCGCCGAGGACCCAGGTGGGTCGGCCGTCGCTGCTGCCGGGAATCCGGATGGAGGCGCAGGCCGCGGTGGGGACGGTGGTGTCGAGGACCAAGACGCCGGGCGAGGCTCCTGTCCCCGGGGTGTCCGACGCGATGAGGCTGATGGCCGGGGAGCCGTACGGACCGAGGACACGGGCACGGTCGAGCACGCCGTCCGGCCAGGCGTACCCGGTCAGGTTGCTCGACCTGGCCACGACGAGCACGAGGGAGGTGTGCTCGGTGGGCGTGGTCAGCGGTACGCGGTTGACGTTGGCATGCTGGGCGATCTCCGTGATAGGAGCGATCGGAGTCTTCGAGATGTCGCCCCCGCGATAGGCCAGGGACATGGCGGTCGCGGTGACCGCGCCCTCCGTCCTCCACACCGTGTCGCCGGGGCGGCCGTCGTACGGCCAGACGGCCACGGCGAGGCTGAGCCCGTCCGCCAGGCGGTGGGTGTGCGCGACGAACCCGGCCGGGGCCAGAAGCTGAGGGACGGCCCCTTCGACCGCGCACACGGAGACGACGAAGTCCGTGACACGGGCTCCCTGCGGGACCGGCACCGACAGGTGTGTAGTCGCAGCCTGCACGGCCGTACTCGCCGCCACGAAGCGGGGGAAGGCGGTCGCGGGCGGGGGCTTGTCCTTCCAGGTGGTGCCGTCGAAGAACTGGACCGTGGGCATGGGGGCCCAGGTTGTCCCATTCCACACGCGCCGCCGTCCGGTCGCCCAGGCCGCGCCGTCCCACACCTTCACCGCGGTCAGCGGCACATCGCTGCCGATCGCGGAGACCAGGGCGTCGCGGTAACGGTAGAACGCAGGCGTGCGCTTTGCAGGGTCCTCGCGGTTCGGCCGGCTCCAGTCGTCTCCTGGGAAGAAGGACTTCCTCAACGCGGTCGTCATCTCCAACTGGACACCTCGCCCGGCCCGGTTGCGGTTCGCGATGTTCTGCGGGTGGTCGCCGTTGACCTCCTCCGCGGTGCCCCACTCGACCGCGAATCCGGCCGCCTCCAGGGCCTTGCCGATCTTCGCCGACAGCTCCGAGTCCCCGCCGCCGAGGTGAGTGACGGGCGTGTCACCGGAGAGCCCGTGGTAGGAGATCGTCCGGCGCATCTGCGACTGCAAGGCGACACACTGCGGCTCATCGAACCGTGTGCTGGTGATGTGGAGAACCCGGTTCTCGGAGGGCTTCAGCCCTTCCATGAGGTACAGAGGGTCGCCGAGCTGGACGGAGACCGCTCGCGCGATCTCGGAGGTGCCGATCTCGATGCCGCCGGCATGGACGCCGAGGTGCGAGGTGGCGGTGCTCCCGTCCACCACCACGATCCGGTAGTCGGTGCCCGCCGTCTGAGCAGCAGCCAGCGCGGCCCAGTTCGGGTATGTGTCAGCCATACTGCACCCACACGTCCCCCACCTGTGGGTTCGCGGGTGCCGTGGGTCCGGAGAAGACCCGGGCGGATCCGACGTTCGGCGCGGAGATGGCCCCGGCTGCCTCCACACGGCCGTCGGCACGGACCCGGAAGACAGCGGGCTCGACACCGGCCCGGCCCCGGGACACGCTGATCGCGGTGGCGGTGTCGGCCACGCCTTCGTACTGGCCGAGGCACAGCGGAGTGTGGCCGCCGACCGGGTCCACGTACAGCGTTCCGTCGTTCTTGAGCCGGGTGAAGTGCTGGTGCCCGGCCGGGGACTTCCCGGCCGTCTCCAGCTTGAGGACGTGGCCCGTCGAGTCGCCCGCGCGGTCCACGGCATCGGGGACCGTGATCGCCGCCCAGGTGCGGCCTTGCTCCACGGAGAGCTGGCCGCCCCGCTTGGGGAGGTAGTCGGTGAGCTGGTCGTCGGTGTATGCCTTCGATCCGTGCGGGTCGAACTGCTCCCGGTGATCCTTGAACCGCTCGCCCACCGAGTTGGAGACGAGCTTCATCCGGCCCACGCCGAAGTCGGACCACAGGAACTCGCGGCCGTCCGCTGGCCCCCAGAACCGGCCGATGACGCCGCGCTCGTCCGCGACAAGCTGTGTGATGGGTGTCCCGTTGATGTCCACCAGGTCGGTGACCTGGCTGGCGCTGTCGTCCGGGCTGTCCCAGACGAGGCCGACGGCACCGGGCACGCGGACACCGGTCTCGGTCTCGGCGACGTCGGCAGGAGTGCCGCCGAAGAGCACTCGATCTTGCAAAGGGACTCCAGGGGCTAGAACATGTTGGCTTCGTAGGTCCCGGAGAAGACGAGCGAGGACTTCCGGGGGAGGACGAGGAGATAGTCCAGGCCCTCCTTGAGGGTCTGCTCGCTCGGCGACAGCATCCGCACGACATTCGTCCTGTTCCCGATGCTCGACATGCCCGTCACCGCGACATAGTTGGGCAGGCCGCCGGCGCGGGCAGGGTTGATCAGGTAGCCGGTGAAAACCTGCCCGATATCAGGCGTCGGATTCACCGGCAGAGTGAACGAGATGGGCCCGGAGCCAGACTGCTTGATATCCGTATTCGAAGTGTTGCTGATATCGATCGCGTACGAGACGGTGTTCGGTGCGATCCACCGCCACATCCCCCGGTACAGGACCCCGCTCGGGAGCTTTCCCGTGTTGACGATCCGCGGCGCGTACGGGCGCGGCTTGCCGAGGTGCCGGGTCAGCATGTAGCCGTCACGCCCGACGAAACTTTCAAATTGTGTGTCGTTGTTATTGGAATCGAGATCGAGAAGGAAAGTCCCAGTGCGCTGGTAGCTCGCGGCCTGCGGGGCGTTCCACGGCGTGGAGACCGGCGCCGGCGCATCGTAGGGGGCGCAGTGGGTGAGGGTGATCGCGCCGTCCTTGGCCGGGACCAGGACCTCGTGCAGCACCAGTTCCCACCGCTGCCCCGGTACACGCAGCGGACGGGGTGCGACTGGAGTCTTCGACGGCTGGCCCTTGACGACCACGATGTTCGCCGAGCCCTTGGCCAGATCGACCCGGATGACGATGGTGTCCCGGCGGGGGTTCTCGACCGGGTTGGCCTCCACATCCACGGTCAGGACCGAGTCGAGTCGGTAGTAGAACCCCCCGACCCACGCCGCTCCGGGGCGCAGCTCGACGGTACGGCCGTTGACCACACGGGTGGCGAAGGGGAGGCTCGTGGCGCTGTACGAGGCGTTGACGAGCTGGAAGTCGATGCGGTCCCCACCCCAGAGTTTGGCCATGTCTTGCCAGTCGAGCTGTGATACGGCCTCCTGGCCGCCGCTCGCATTCGCCGCGGAGAACGGATAGCTCTTCTCTGCCAAACTCACATCCTCGATTCCAGCTTGCGCAATTTCTCTTTCATTTCCCAGACCGTCTTGTACAGGTTCAGGGGTTCCCCGGTGCCCTGGTTTCCGATCTTGGGTGTGACGGAGGAGATTCGGCCGCCGTCCTCCACGGAGATGTTCACTTCACGGACGATGTCCTGGTATTCCTGGCCGTCGGCTGAAACGGTCACCACGTCACCGACGAAGTAGTCCCTGCCGAACTGGATATGCTCGGTGTCGATCGGATAGATCTGGAAGCGGCCGGTCTTCTCGCCTTCCTTGAGGGCATGGGCGGCTGCTTCCTTGACGACCTCGACGTAGTGGGCGACAGCAACAGGCTTGGCCAGGAGGGTTGCCTTCATCACGTCTCCCCGGGCATCGGCCATACGGGCGCGGGCCTGGGCGAGTTGGGCGGCAGCCGCTGCCTTCTCTTCCTGGGTCGTGGCGTCGGCGAGAGCCTTCTCAGCGACCTCGACCGCCTTCTCCGCGATGCCGAGGGCGGCCTTCGTCGCGGCGAGCATGACGGTCCACTCCTTGCCCTCGGGGCCGAGGCCGATGTCCTCGAACCCGGTGGACGAGTCCGTCTTGGTGACCAGCTCAGGTCGGCCGTCCTTGCCGGTCCTCAGCGGGATGTCCCTGCGGTCCACAAGCGCTTCCCGTATGACGCCCCACTGACGCTCGCCGGCACCGTCGATCTGCTGCCAGAAGTAGCGGTCCCTGCCTTCCCCTTGGCAGCCGACGATGGCGCGGGTGACGGAGGGGGCGTTGAGCTGCCAGGTGAACATGCGGAGATTGCCCAGCTCCTTGGAGAGCCGGACATGCGCCGACCGGTCACGGCATTCGTAGACATCCAGCTCGACCCGCTTGGTCGCCGGGCTCCAGACGAAGCGGTAGCCGACGCGCGTGTCCTTCAGCCACTCCTCGACCTGTTCGCCGATGTTGTCGAACCGCAGGGTGTCCTTCACAGCAGGGCCGACTGGGACGCTCGGACCGGCATTCAGCCCGCTGACCCGCCGGTCCGGCAGCGCGCGGCTTCCCACCGCGAGGTCCACTTCTGTCCAGACGACCTGGCCCACGGGCCCGGAGACCGGGCGGGATCCCATGCCGGTGTACTGCCGGTCGAGCGGCAGTAGCCTCATCTCATCCGTGTCAGCGCTGGAGACGCCGGGAAATGCGAGGAGTCCGTACAACAGGTCGTTGTCGCACTTGCCGCCGACGTACACGGAGCCCTTGGCGGTGTGCTGGTCGGTCGTCCAGTACCGCTCGAAGGCGTCGATCTGACCGGTGAAGACAGGGCGGGCGACTCCGTCCTGATAGATGACGATGCCGCAGCCCTGGCCGAGAAGCTGTTCCTGGGGGGTGCCGCTCTTGATGAGGAGCTGCCAGGTTCCGGGCCCGTTGTGGCGGACGGTGAAGTCCAGCTTGATCCAGGTGTCTATCTCGCCGAGGATCGGCCGCTCGTCCTGCTCGGGAGCACCCCTGACGAAGACGCGGTAGGCCATGTGCGCCTCCTAGTAGGTCTTGTAGCGGGGGTGGAAGGAGAGCCGGAGCGAGGCCGCGGCGGAACCGGGGGCCAGCTCGACGGACATGGTCGAGTCCCCGGCGGGGAGTGGCCACAGATGAGGGTCGGGTGCCAGGAGCGGCCAATAATTCATTCCCTGGTCGTCCAGCAGCGTCTTCACCCCGGGGCGGGTGTCGATGACGAGCGTGCGGCCGACCGGCACAACGTCGGTTGCCGAGGCCGGTGGGATGGCGAAGGAGCCCTGCCCCTGGGAGAACCGGAAGCCGCGGACCGGACCGGTCAGCTCCCACACGGGCCAGGCGTCGGAGTCCCCGGGATTGTGGACGGTGAGGTCCGGTGTTGAGACCAGTCCCTTGTCCAGTCGCAGGGGGAGAAAGGATGCGCCGGCCGTGGTGAGGAACGGGCGGCCGTGACCGAACGTCCACTCGGCCACCTGCATCTGGTCGGCGTAGAAGAATGGGTCGAACGCCGTGAACTGCACCCCGACCCGCTGCCAGCGGAAGCCCGCTTGGTCTTCGCCTTCGTCTCCCTCGAAGCCGCCCTTGTAGTAGCAGCGGAGGGAACGGGGTTGGGCGTCGGCCTCCATGATCTTCAGAACACAATGGCCGCGGGCCGGGTCCAGCGCGTTGATTAGTTCATTCTTGAGCCGTCGCAGAGTCCGGCGGTCGATTCCGTGCAGGTACAGCGGAAGCATGACCTCGCGCTGCGCGTAACGGGAGCCGCGGACGATCGATCCGTGCAGGTTGGGGCTCGCATCGGCATGCAGCTCGACCGGGGGCATGTCGAGCCCCTGCGCTCCGGGCTGGAGCATGATCGACGGCCAGTCGCGGCCCTGGCTGCCGGTGAGGGGGATCTCGGGGCCCTCACCGGCAGCTCCTCGGAGCGAGACGTAGGTGTACCCCCACTCGGCAGGAGTCGGAGGCCGCGGCCGGGGCGGCTGCACCGGAACCTCGACCTGACCCAAAGTAGCCGGGATGGGCAATAGGACCTTCTCTCGCTAGAAGCGGCCGGCCATCACCTCTGCTGTCCGCAGGGCGCGCAGGACCGACTGCGTCGTGTCCTCAGCCTTGGCCTCGTGAATGTGGACTTCGTACCGTCGGCCCGCGACCAACTGCTCCGTCTGCCGGTCGGTATAGACGCGCTCGCCGCCGCGGAAATTGACCAGCTCCGGGCCGTGCTCGCCGACCATCGCCAGGCCGGCGGTCGCCGACTTGGTCCCGGTCCAGTACCCCTTCGTCCCGGAAAGGGCCTGGGGCCAGCGAGACCCGTACCGGCTCACGGCGTAATTGAGACCGGCGTAAATACTCGCCAGAGGATCAGTGATTCCCCGACTCCGAAAAGGTCCCGCATATGCATGGAAAGTTGTCGGAATTGTTTGCATGAGCCCCTCGGAAGGTACGCCATTCTTGGCGTTTATATCCCAAAGATTTTTTGCCTTCGGATTCCCGCCGGACTCCACGCGAATTCGGTGAAGAACGAGATCCGTGTAACTCTGGGAGAGGCCGAGCATGGCGAGGACCTGCTTCACCAGCGGCGTCCAGCGCTTCACAGCGTCCCCGCCGGGATTGATGTCGCCGCCGATCGCCTGGGCCATGTCCGGCTTCTGTGCCGACAGCTTGTCGCTGTCGGAGAAGTCGAACAAGCCCTTGGTGTTGGGCAGGGACTCGCGGGCCGTCGCGTAAACCGACCCCATGACGCGATCTGCGTAGTCCAGCGGGCTGGCACTGACATCCCGCAGGGTACCGACCATGCCGATAAGGTTGTTGTACGTGCCCGATGTGACGTCCCAAACGAGATCGACCGCATCGTTCACCGAATCCATCGGGTCGGTTGCGAGGTCCCAGGCGCCGCCGGCCAAAGCCTTGACAGATTCCCAGAGGCCGGAGAGCAGGTTGCCTGTCGCAGAGGTCAGGGTGTCAACGGAGAAGACATTCTTGAGGTAGCGATTTCCCCGCTCAACAATGTTCCCTTCCCCTCGCCACACGTCATCCCAGAAGTGATCGGCCATAATCGGCGACAACGACCCACCGAGGATTCCAACGGCCTGGCCGATACCGGTCGGTGCCCGCCGGAGCAGGGTGAACATGTCGCCGGTCGCCCAGTCGTACAGGCCCGCGAACTTCTCGGCGATGCCGGTGCCGGCGAACTGGCCAGCGCGGTCGCCGACGTTGAGCATCCCCGCCTTCGCGCCGCCGCCGATGGGGTCGGCCGTGGCGTCGTACCGCATGGTTTGCACGGCCAGGCGGCCCTGCGGGCTGATGTCCTGGAGCGCCAGGAGGTCGGTGACCTCGTTGAGGCCCAAACGCTCCACGATGCCGCCCCGGGCGAAGCGCTTCCTGTTGAGCTGGCCCTTGATGGCCATGCCGTTCCACGAGTTGATCGTGTCGGCACCGAGAGCGGCGGTGACCTCCGGCCGAAGCACCGACTCACCCGGCGATAGGATGGCCGGGATCTCGTCCACCCAGGGCTTGTACCCCGGGAGGACACCGGGCCCCATGAGACCACCGCGGGCGTGCTTCTTCGGCTTGGAAGAGCCCCCCTTGCCGCCCCCGGAACCGGGGCCGGTCTGCCGGGATATGTCGTCCAGCCTGCTGTTGAGCTTGTCGGCCTCGGCCCGTGCGTCCTTCAGCGACTTCCCGAACGCGTCCATCTTGCCGGTGATCGACTTCAGCGACCTGCCGTCGAGATGGGTGATGCGGTTCGAAATCGAGCCCGGCGAGGCTGCCGTACCAATGATCTTGTAGACATCCTCGGCCGCCCCGTACAGGCTCGCCCGGCCGCTACGGAACTGGGCACGGACCCTTGTCAGGGCCCGGCTGTCGAGCGCGGTGACCCGGCGTGAGGCGGTGTCCACCGCGTCCCGGGCCTGGTCCACAGCTCCTCTGACGCTGGTGACCTCACCCTGGAGCTGGTCCGTCTTCTTCCGGTTCAGAGCGGACACCGCACTGCCCGCGGTGCTGAGGGAGTTCTTGAGGTCCTGGACGGTGCCCTCGGTGGTGTCCACCTGGACCCGCAGCGCGACCAGCTTCCGGCCGTCGAGCCGCCCGACTTCCCGGCCGGCAGCCTCCGTGGCCTCCTCCAGCCCGCCGGCCCGCTGCTCCGTATCGCGGAACTGCGCGTGCAGGCGGGCGAGCGACGCCGAGTCGAGCGGATCCGTGCCCTGGGTGATGATCTGGCGTACAGACGCCCTGGCGTGGTCAGCAGCAGAGGAGACGGACTGGCCGCTCCCGCCGAGTGCCGCCGAGATCTGGCGGACCGAGGTCCGATCGACCTCCCGCAGGGACTCCCGCAGCTCGTCGGACCGGCGGTCGGCCGCTTCGAGCTGCCGCCGGAGATCATCGATCTCGCGGGTGATCTGGTCGGCGCGAACGTCGCGGCCCCGCAGGCGGTCGAACCCCCGCCGGGGCATGGAGCGGTCGTCGCCGCCGCGCAGCTCGGTGCGCTTGTCCTTCCACGACCCCCAGAAGCCGCGCTCGGTACCGGCTCCGCGGACGCCCGCGCCGAGCTGGCGGCCGACCTTGCCGATCCCCGCCATGCCGGCGACGAACCCGCGGGCGAGCCCGAGGGACGGGGCCATGATCCGCCCCAACTTGCCGAAGAGCTTGGCCAGCAGTCCGAAGCCGATCAGGAACGGGATGGCGACGGCAGCGATCTGCGCCGTGCGGATCAGGAAGTCACGGAGCCCCGGATGCTCATCAAGGAATCCGACCGTCTCCTTGAGCCAGCCTGTGAAGGTGGCGAGAACTTCGAAGAAGCCTTCCAGGGTCTCCTGCGTGAACGGCAACCCGGCCGCTGCGATGTCCTGGGCATCGTTGAGGAGGCCGCCTTCGTACACGCCGTCGGTGTTGCGCGTCCCCATGATCTTCTCGCCGAGGCCCGTGTACCGGACCTCGCCGGTCGCCGGATCAGTCGTGGCGAAGAGCTGCCCCGCCTCGTAGACGGCGCGTTCCTTCATCTGCTGGAGACGGCCGGTGATCGTGGCGGTGCCGACCTCGCGACCGTAGCCCTTCGACCCCGGTCGGCCCTCTGAGCCGTTCCAGTTCTCCAACAGAGCGTCAAGGACCTGCTGACCGGTGATGCCGCCGCCCTTGGTGGCGGGGGTACCCATCACCTTGTACATCTGGTCGGCGTTCTTGAAATTCAGGAGTTGGGCCATCTCCTGAGCCGGAATGCCGGTCGCGTCAATGAACTGCTTGAAGTTGCGCGTTGGAGCCCGGTCGAGGTCCATGATCTTGTCGATTGCGTAGAGCGACCGCTGCTGTTGGGAAACCGACAGGTTGCCGGCCCGCGCCATCGAGTCGAGGACGGCTTCGATGACATCGGACGTACGCGTTGCCGCCCGATCCGCTGCGCGCTGCCGGACCTCGGGGTCCTTACTGTCGTAGCCCATCTCGCGGGCCACCATGCCGCGCACCATCTTCATCTGGTACTCGTGCATGAGGTCGGAGGAGAACGGCGTGTCCACGGCGTAGAGCTGGAGCCGTTCCATCTCCCGGGCGGAGGCGTGCTGGGATACCCCAGCGGCCTTCATGCCCATCTGGCCCATGATGCGCATGTCGGCGTTCGTGACGCCGATCTGCGTCAGCAGACCCGAGACGACCGACAGTGGGCCCACGAGGTTCTGCGTGATCAGTCGGCCAGCTTCCACTGATGTCGTGCCCAGGGCGTGGATCGTCTGGCCCTGACGCTGCAACGACGCCTGGATGTCCGCGAACGGCCGCGTGGTACTGGCGTTGAGCTGCTGAAGATCCCGCCGGTAGGCCGCGATGGAATCGCGGATCGCCTTCCCTCGGAGCTGGACATCCGCCAGTTCGTGCCGCAAAGCGGCCTTCCGGGCCTGCACCATGTCGGTGAGCATCTGGCGCTCGGCCTGGTGGTGAAGCCGCCCCATCCGCTGAGCATCGGCCTGGGCCTGACGCTGCTGGCGAGCCGCCTCGGCGATCTGCGTCTGCCGGTCCCGCTCCATGCGGACCTGCGTCCGGTGGATCTCGCGATCCATCCGCGCCGAATCCTCCAGGGAACGGCGCCTGCCCGCGGCCAGCCGGCGCTGCTCGTTGTCCAGCTCCCGGTCGGCGCGGGCCATGGAGTCGAGAGTCTGCTGATGGAGGCGGAGCGCCCGCGTGGCCTCGGTGGAGTGCCCCTTCGAGCGGGCTTCTGATGCGGCGAGGGCCTGACGGGCGCGCACCGCCACCTGGGCGCCGTGGGTCCGGGTCAGCTCCTGCTCGACACGGGCGTACCGGTGTGCCTCGTCCGCATGGACAGTGCCACGCTCCCGGACCCCCTGTGCGGCCTGCCGGGTCAGCGCCCGGCTTGTCGCCTTGGCCTCCGCCAGCGCCGCCTTTGACATTCCGGTGAAGCCGCGGCTGGCCCCTGCGCCGAAGGCGCGGCCGGCCTCCCGGCCGATGGCGCCCATCTCTCGTGTGAGGGTGGAACGCATCTGACCGAGGGCTCGCCGGTCAAGGTGCGGCTCGATCGAGATGTACCCGGTGCCGATCTTGATCGCGCCACGGGGGCCTGCCACTGCCGCCTCCTAGAGGGTGTTCATGCTGGTCAAGAAGGCGGTCAGCTCGCGGGCGTCGGCGAAGTCGCGCTCTGGCTCTGGGGCTGCGGACGTTGCCGTCTGACCGGGGCGCGGGATGGGCTCGGGGAGCTGCAACCCGTCTGAGCGCTCTGAATTCGCTTTGATGAAAAGGAAGTTGGCGACCTCGGCGGCATCGGAGAGTCGGGCGATGAGGTGATCAGTGACTGACCACTCCGCAGAGGCGTCGAGTGCCGCGAGGAAGGCGGAGCGCCCCGGCCGCTTCAGCAGTGACTGAAGGAGGACATGGACGCGGCGCAGGGAGAGCCGCCCACGCCACAGGTCCAGCAGGTCCACTCCGAAGTGCTCCAGGCAGTCCGCCTCAAGCTCATCGGAGAACTGCTGCACGGCCTGGACGGCCGCCATCAGTTTCCCGGGTCACCAAACCCGGCGGCCACGGCCACCTTCTCCGCGAGCCTCTGGAAGTCCCGGATGGTGGCGCCCGTGGCCTTGTATACGGCCCACTGCTCTCCGAGGATCAGCTTGATCACCTCGATCTCGTCCTCGGTGTCGAGGAGACCAACCGGCATGTCGAGCGGGGCCGGCACCGTGTATTCGACGCCGCCGTGCTCGAAGGTGGTCGGCTGGTGGGTGGCCTCAGCCTTCTTCGAGGCGTCAGTCTGTCGCGCAGGCTTCGACGTGGTGATGAGATCTCCAAACAGAAAAAGGCCCCTGCAAAGGGGCCTGGAAGCAATGGGGAGTTTGAGGAGCCGGGGAAGTGTGCCCTCCCCGGCCAGGGCGCACGGAACTGCTTTCGCTGCTATGCAGCCCAACTACCGTTGGACACCGCACCCGAGCGGAACCTGAAGATGAAGGACCACCCGTCAGGAACATCCAGGACGATCGGATTCCACGCACCACCGGTTGTAGCCACCCAGCCGTAGGGGCAACTCGTGCCCCCAGTGCCGTCAGTCCAGCACACGGTGATGTGACGGTTTGTGTTCGGCCTGATGTAGATGTCGCTACAGGCAGATGTGGTGAAGAATTCCCGACCCGCAGGAAGATCCACGGTATTGATCGGTTTCGAGTAGCTCCTCGCGCTGTCAAAGCAGGCTGCCGGGGCACTTTCGTTGGCTTGGGCGGCCGGAGCCAGGACCAGAGTGCTCAAGAGCACTGCTGAGCCCATGCTGCTCATGATGACGTTCCTGCGTGAGTTCACGATGAATCCCCCGGGTTGATGTTGATCTCCGATATGAGATCTATACAACGTCCAAGTCGGAAGATGGATTAATCAATCTTGCCAGGGGTTACGGGTCAACGTCGAGGACTACTACCGGCCAACTCATGGTCTACTGGAGTGTCTGGTTCGTAGATCACCAGTTGGCCCCAGGTCGGCATCACGGAGTGATTGGCACTGTCAGTCCACTTCTAGATTGGCGATTTGGTGGTGACGGTCAGCGATCCGGCCTGCGCCTCGACGCCGCCCACCGTGACCTTGATGACGTAGGCCCCCTCGATGGCGTCTGCGGCCACGGTGATCACGGAGGTGACGTTGCCGAAGGCGTCGGTTGTGGCGAGGGCCGCAGTCACCTTGCCCTCGGAAGGTCCAGTGATGGCGATGACCGCTGCCGTGTTCACCGGGAAGTGATCACCGGTGAGTGTGACGGAACCACCCTGCTCGGCAGTGTTCCCCGACAGATGTGCCGCTGCGGGCTCCGTGATGACGGAGCCGGAGTCGTCCAGGTCGTCGTTGGTGAGGACGTAGCCCAGGCCGCCGGCGTAATCCAGGGCGTTGATGGTCAGCTCGTAGCGCCCGTTCTCGACGCGCTGGAGCTGGATGGCGCCGCGGTCGGAGATCATCGCGCGGCCGATGACGCAGCGGTAGCGCACGTCGCCCTGGCCCCAGTCCACGACAAGGGTGATCTCCGTGATGTTCGGGCTCGACTTCAGGTCCAGACGGTAGAGGCCGGGGGTTTCCCGGGATTCCACCCACGGAGCGCCGAAGAACAACTCCGTAGTGACACGCGAGGTCTCCATCAAAGTGGCCTTGATCTGGAAGGCGGCCGACTTGACGGTGTACAGCACGGGGACGGCGGACTGCCACACATTCACGGGTTCCGTCTCGATTGACGGGGTGATGGTGACGCCGGACTCATCGACATAGCCAAGGGCCTGGTACGGGGCGCCAAGCTGGTCAAGGCCGACGGGGAGTGCGGCTATGGTGCCCGGCGCGACGCTCGACACCGATGCAGGAGCAACGAAAAGCTGCCCCTTGGGGGCGAAGCGGATCTTGTGTGGATTACCGACCGACAAAAACGTTTTTCCTAACGAAGGGCACAAGAAGAGCCCCTCAAGGGGGCTGGGGGGAGGGGGGAGGGGGAGTCAGCCGGTGGACCAGGTGATCGAGCCGATCTCCGGTACGGCTGGCGGTATGTACGGCACCGGGGGCGTCCGGTAGGCGGCACTCCACTGGGACTCGCCACCGTCGAGGACGGACAGCTTCGCTCGGACCTCGAAAAGGTCGCCTTCGCGGAACGATGCTCCGTACGCCTCCTGCGTCAGCGTGAAGCCGGTGGCGGGCCAGTCCTGGCCTGTGGCGATCTGCCGTACCCGCTCTGCGGCCGGAGTGTCCGGGTGCGCTGTCAGATGAGCGATCTCAAGGACGATCTCCGTCCCCGGAGTGCCTGCCCACCCTTCCCCGATGAAGTCGAACGACATGGCGGGCGTCATGGGGCTACTCCTCTATATATGAGACGGCGACCTCACCGCCGTAGCAGTGCTCGCGGGACGTGTCGTCGGGCAGATAGCGGACGGCATCGATGTCCGCGGCGTCGAGCACCAGGGCCCCGTCCACCGCTTCTCCGGGGAGCTGGTCAAGCAGGATGCTCCGGACCCGGTGGGCGAGCGCGGCGGCCGACTCGCGTTGTGCTGCGTAGATGCTGTACTCGATCTCGGCGCGGTCCATCCGGTGCCGCACGGCCCGGTGCCCGCCGGCATGCTCCAGGTACACCGTGGTCGAGCCGGGGTCACGGCCGACGAGGTCACCGGTCACCGCCTGTCCGGGCAGGTCGGGCAGCGCGGCCCGGAGGAACGCGACGAGGAAGGCCACGGGGTCGAGCGTCACTCGGCCCTCGCCCGGAGGAGCGCCGCCTTGAGGTAGTGCCGGCCGGGATGGCGGCGCCCGCGGCGGTCGGTCCAGCCACGCTCCTGGAGCATGGCGTGGCGCACCTTGGGATGGTCCTCGACGGTGACGTTGCCGCGCCAGCCCCACTGATCCGCTGCCACAGCGGTGCTGATGTGCTTCCGGATCTGGTTCCAGTTGTCCTTGGTGGCGGAGCGGCGCGGGGCGCTGCGGATCGCATCAGCCGTGATGCGGGTGGCGTGGAGTGTGACCGCGAAGCGGGTGCCGTCGGACTGGAAGACACGGTGCTCCCAGCCGGGCTCGAAGGCGATTCGAAAATTCATTAGTTCATCGCCCTCCAGGCTCGGATGCGGATGTGGCGCAGGGAGCCCTGAGACCACCGCATCGGGGGGCCATCGACGTCGTAGGTCCGGCCCGCCACGGTGATGCGGTCGGTGGAATCGACGGGAACGCCCCAGGGCAGGTAGACGATCAGGCGCTCCTGCGCGGTCTCGCGCTCGGGACTGCGGGCCTCGAATCCGCGGTCCGGCTGGACGCCGGCCAGCCCCGACCACACCGGCCGTGCGGTCGGCCAGTCGCGGCGGGTGGTGTAGGTGCCGGGCACCAGCTCGGCGCGGAGGACGGTGACGGGGTCACGGAAGTGCACTGTCCCCCCGGGTGAGGGGGACGGAGCGCAGACCGGGGCGGTAGCGGCGGAGCGCGGCCTTGGCGATGGGGGAGAGCTGCTGGGCGGAGGAGACGGAGCCGAACTCCACCTCCAGGTCCCCGGTCCGCTCCCGGACCACACCGGGCTGGACGGCGAGCCAGCGGATCACCTCGGAACACAGGACGGCCCGGATCCCGGGCGCGTCCTCGCTGTACGAGGTGCCGCAGTAGTCCCGGGCCAGGGCGGAAGCGTCCGCGATGAACGCTTCCACCCGGGGCTTCTCTTCGGGAGCGAAGGTCCGGCCGATCCTGACCTCGATGTCAGATACGGTCACGGCCAAGGTCTCAGGCCGTCACCTTCGGCTTCGCCGAGAAGACGACCAGCTGCTCCGGTCGGACGATCTTGGCGTCGTAGAAGATGCGGCTCTTCACCGCAGTGGTGAACTTCGCCTCCGGCTCGTACTGCTTCATTTCCGCATGCGGCATGAGCAGGGAGACGGCGGCCGTGGAGCCGAGGATCATGTCGATCCCGGAAGCGTCGGTGTGCGCGGACTTCGTGAACTTCTGCGTGCTCCGGACGTGGTTGCCCAGGGTGGTCGTGGAGTACACGGGCACGCCCAGGATCTCGCCGATCTGGCCTGTGGGCATGACCGCGGCCCCGCCCCAGTGCGAGGCGTTCTTGAACTCCGGGGCCCGCAGGATGGCCGACTTCACCTTCGGCGAGATGACCAGGTACCGGGAGTCGGGGGCCTGGTTGACATCCAGCTCCTGCATCATGTCCACGAAGATGTCGTAGACATCGTCGGTGAGGCGGTCGCCGGGGGCGTTGGGTGTGGACCCCTCGAACTTCTTGACCTTGCCGTGCAGGGTGTTGGCCGCCGGTGCCCCACCGGACTTGACCCCGTTGTAGTCCTTCCCCTCGACGCCGAAGGCGATGGTCTTGGCAATCAGCGAGTCGATGGCGATGGCGGTCTTCCGGGCCCGCTGCGCCAGCAGCTCCAGGAAGAGGTTGACACCGTTCTTGGTCTGCCACTGGTGCACGCCG
This sequence comes from Streptomyces sp. NPDC000594, assembly GCF_040299965.1. Lineage (NCBI taxonomy): Bacteria > Bacillati > Actinomycetota > Actinomycetes > Kitasatosporales > Streptomycetaceae > Streptomyces > Streptomyces sp. NPDC000594. The sequence continues at coordinate 445,057 of NZ_JBEPCY010000005.1, forward strand.
TCCACCTCCAGCTTGAAGCTAGATCCCTTACGGACGGCGACGTCCATGTACTCCAGGGACGCGTGGTCGGCCTCGCCAGCGATCTCGCCGTAGGCCGGGACCGTGCCCTTGTCCTCGACCGTGTCCACGAAGTGCGGGACGTGCAGCACATCGCCCTCGCGCCGGAACTCGCCCTCGAAGTTCCGGTTGCAGATGGTCGGGGACCCGAGGACCAGCTTCTCTTCGAGGTCGTGGAGGAGCAGGGCGGTGTAAAGCTCAGGGACGAAAACGTTTCCGCTGTTGATCTGGTAGCCGTCGCCAGCAGCGGTGTTGAAGCCGTTAGAGAAAACCGGGGCAGAGGTAATAGGTGGTGCTCCAATAAAAAATGCCGCCCGGGGGCGGCCTAGCGTCGATCAGAAGGAACGTTTCTTCACCAGGGGGAGGTCAGGTCTCGCCGCGCTGGAGGGCAGCGAACTGCCCCGCGTGGAAGGCGGCGTTGACCTGGGCGTGAGTCATGCGGGAGATGTCCGCGGTCGTGCGCTGCGGAACCGGTGAACCGCCCTGACGGCCGAGCCCGAGGTTCTGGGCGAACGCTGGCTTGGTGGCCGGCTGGGGGAGCGACGAGACGAACTGGCTGATCGCGTCGCTGTTGACGGTGCCGTCCGTCACGAAGGCGCCGACGTTCAGATACTGGAGCGCCGGCAGCTCGACGCCGGCAGCAGCGGCGTGGGCGCGCAGCTCGGCCTGCGCGAGGCGGTCGCCGTACTCGCTGGTCACGGCCTGGCGAACTTCCGCGCGTGCCGCTTCAAGGGCATTCTCGAAATCGGCCTGGAGCGCGGCTGCATCGGGAGCCGGCGGGTTGGGAGTCTCGGTCGAGGGCTCAGTCATGTGCGAAATCCATTCGGACGGATGACGGCCCCCGAGTCGGGGGTCGTCATCTGGGAGATGTCTCTACTTGGCAGCCTTCTCGCGGGCCACATTTCCGCTGTTGCCGCGAGGGGGCTTACTGGCGGCGACCTTGGCGTCCAGCGCGCCCTGATCCTGGCGCGGCTGCGGCGGAGGGTACTTCCGTGCCAAATCCATCGCTGCCTTGGCCTCCTCCTCCAGGAGCCCCTGGAATCGCTCGATCTGCTGGGGTGTGTAACCGGCGTCGATCCAGAGCTGCTGCCGGGGGACATCGAGCATCCTGCGCTTGAGGAGAGCATCCATATGCTGTGCCTCGGTCCGGTTCTCCGGATCCCGCCACATGACCTCGGCCTGGTACGCCTCGGCGCGCTCGCTGTCCTTCTTGACCAGGAACGCCAACCGCATCACTTCTTCCCAGGCTTCGCCGAAATGCAGCATGCGCTCGCGGGTCTTAGCGATTAGACCGGCCTCCGCTGAAGTGATGGAATCCCCGGAGGGGACCTGGCCACCCTTCAGCAGGTAGAAAAAGGGGATGCGGGAGATCGAGGCGAGGTGCTGGACGAGCATGTCCACGAGCCCCACGTAATTGGAGAGGTCGGCGGCGTCGAACTGGCCGAAGCTGGCTGCGGGATCCTCGGCCTGGAGCAGCTTGTCCACGGCGACCCGGAACGGCTCGATGGGCTGGCCCTGGTCGTCCTCGCGGATCTCCAGTCCGGTGACGTAGCGCTGGGGCCAGGCCGCGTACTCACTCGCGATCAGGGCATCCGCGGTGACCTTGTTGATGGCGTTCTGGATCGGGATGATCGGAGCGAGATCCGAGGTCGGGCCGCCGCTGAGCCGACCCCGGTTCTGAAGGGGAACCACCGGCACGCGACCGAGGGGGTTGGGCTTCGTCTCCTCAACCTGGTAGCCCGACAGGGACGGGCCACCCTTGCAGACAACGTTGTCAAGCCACAGAGTGCAGTGCTCGCGGCCCCAGTCGTCGGTGAAGAACTTCGCAGCAGCCTCAACTTCCCTGCGGCTGCCGGGCTTCAGTTGGACGACCGTTGTCTCGGCGGACTCGACGGTGATCGTCGGCTCACCGTCACCGTCTGCCCAGACGACGACGTAGGCGTGGCCGGACACCATGGCGTCGAGCTGGCCGGCCGCGGACTCGGCGTCCATACGGGACCGCTGCCAGATCGCGCGGGCCTCCCTGTCGGCCTGGGGCTCGTCCGTCATCCGGAAGCCCTCGACGGCCAGGCGCTCGTTCACGGAGTCGATGATCAGGCCGCAGAAGTTGTCACTCCACCGGGCAAAAGCGCCGGCGAAGGCGTTCTCGTACTTGGCCTGGGCGAACAGCATTCTCTGGTGACGGCCGTCGTAGTAGTCGGTATACCGGCGGATCTCGACCTTCTGGGCGGAGAGTTTCCCCTTGAGATAGTCCATCCACTCGGCCGGGGTGCCGGGCGGCGAGCCGACCTGGGCCACCGATATGTTCTTTGAGATGGCGGTGGTGATTCGGGCCCCTCTCTATGCGGGGCCTTACTTAGAACCCAACTACACGCCTTCTCTTGGTTTGCATGCGGCCGTCGGCGATTGCATCGGCTCGGGCCTCGAAGGCGAGGACCGAGCAGACAGCCAAGTCAATGACTCTTTTGGAACGCGGGGACTCCTTGGTGATCAGGATTCCCTGGGGGACCTCACGTGTCACCGCGTTGAGGCAGTGGCGGGTGAGATCCGGATTTCCGTCGTGCGTCAGGTCCCCGACGGCAACGGCTGAGTGGAAGCGCTCGATTGCCTGGCACATTCTCAGCGGCTTGTTCGTCCAGAATTCGAAGACGCGGTCGTCGCCGTGGGTGATGGCCCAACGGCCCAGGGCCTCTTGCCAGTACGGGGGATCGCCGTAGAACCACTCGACGCGGTACGTCTCGAAGGCCCGCTTCACCGCCGCTTCGACGGCCAATACGTCCACTTCCCAGTCGGGCTGCTTCGGGTCCCGGGGGTTCTCCCAGAGCCCGAGGACGAAGAGCTTGCCGTCCCGCAGGCGGGCGCCGACCAGTCCCGAGCTGTCTCCGCGGAGACTTCCATCGAAGCCGAGGGCTATCTGGTCGCCGGGGCGGATGGGGTCCTCGGTGTCGAGGCAGGCGTCCCACTCCTGCTTGACGAGCCAGCCGTCGGCGTTCTCCTGGATCTTGTTCAGGTAGAAGCGGAAGGCGACTGCGTCCGAAGTCCGGGGGTCCTGGACGGCGGCGACGATGCCGTCCACATCGACCCAGTGGGACTCGCCGTAGGCGTCGATGACGGCCGCACGGACGGCGGCCTCGTCCTTGAGGTCGATCTCGCCGACTGCCTCACGGCAGTCGTAGAGGATGCCCGGAGCGCGGGCTTCCATCGCGGCTTCGAAGGTCCGCTGCGCGATCGACGCCTCGTTGGGGTTGAACGCGTTGGTGGTCTCAATCAGCCGACTACCGGCGCCCGCCGTCTTCTGGACGTTGCGGTCCAGGGTTTCCCAGACCCGGGTGCCTTGGTTGCTGTCGACCCAGTGGTGCACCTCGTCGCAGACCACGACAGGGCATGGCCCGGCCCCGGCAGAAACGATTCTGCCGGGGCCGGGCAAAGGTGGGCCTCGCCCCCTCTAGGCCCCGAGAAGACGCTGTCACCGGTTCGATCCGACCAGGACGGCCGGACTTGAACTGGATGATCCCCTTGCCGATGTCGAGGTTGAACTCACGCTCGGCCGGTGACTCGGCCAGCATGCCGCGGATCATGTCCCGGGTGTTTGCGGTCTGGTCAAGGCTTGTCGCAGCGATCTGTACGAGAGGCAGGGGCACGCGTCGGGCGACCGGGTGCTTCTCCGGGCCGGTGTGCGGATGGCCGCCGCAGGTATAGCAGGGTTCGCCGTCGGCGGCCCAGTGGGAGAACCGGGCGGGGCCGATGAACTCGATGATCGCGATGGCGGCGAGCAGGGGCGTCTTGCCCCACCCTTTGGCCCTGCGCAGGGCGGCGGTCCGGTAGACCCAGCGGCCCCGGTCGTCAAGGGCGTACAGCCAGAGGATGAACCGGATCTGCTCACCGGTGAATCGCAGCGGCTGACCGGCGGTCTCACCGTCGGGCTGGACGATGTACTTCTGAGCCCAGCGCATGATCTCGTAGCCCAGGCTCCGGGAGCGGTGAGGTACGCCCGAGGGTAGGTTCCCCGTCTGCGGCATCGCTCACCGCCTTTCACTCCGAGAGCAGGTTGAACAGCTCCTCATCCAGGTCAGCAGCACAGGGCGCTGCTGCCGCGGCCTCGTGCTCGGCCTGCTCGTTGAAGTTCATCCGGAGTCGGGCGCGGTCTTCGGTCGTCGCGCCCCACCGGCCGACGCGCTGCCGGATCTCGCCGGCCAGGCGGGTGTTGCCCTGGTAGAAGGAGTCCACGAGGACCGTGGTGATCTCCAGCTCGGTCCAGTCGGTCTCAAGCCAGTGCTGTGTCTGGGGCGCCCGGCTCCAGCTCTTCCAGAAGCGCTTGGCCCCCGAGGTCTGGATCCCCAGGGCCTTGGGCAAGGCCCTGCCGCCGTCGCCCAGGGCGGGCGACAGCTCGTGCACTCCGAGCGCATGTGCGGTGTTGCGTCGCCGGGCGTTGGGATCGGGCGCAGGCCCGCGGCGAGACGGCATCGATACCTCCGCCTCGGGCTTGCAATGAATGAATGGACACCGGCTCGGTGTCGGGCTCAGAGGCCCCGGTCTTCGTAGTGGGTCTTCCGGCGGTGGCAGGTGCGGCACAGGGTCCACAGGTTCGACAGCTCCCAAGAGCCGCCCTTGGCCGCCGGGACCACGTGGTCCACCTCCAGCTCCCTGCGGGAGCCGCAGCGCTGACAGGTGAAGCGGTCACGGGCGAGCACGGCGGCCCGTCGCCGGTGGAAGTCCCCGGGGCGTGATCGGTTGCGAGCGGACGGGCTCCACCCCCTCGGGGGAGGGGCATGCTCCTCGCATCGACCGGACCGAACAGTGATTCTTGTGCATCCGGCATGCAGGCAGATGCTCTTCGCCCTGGGCGAGGTGTCCCCTTCCCGCTGCCCCCGCCGCAGTGACCGGTCCATCCGGTGACCGCCGATGCGGTCTGCATGTGTGTGATGCGCTGCGCTGCGGCGGGGGTGCATGGGCCCCGGCCGGATGCTGATCTGGCGGCCGGGGCGATTCTTCCTGGATCTCAACCAACGGGAGTTCAAACAGGAAGAAGGTCAAATATCAATTCATTCATGCTTCTTCTGTCTGAGGGGTGTTCGACCTCGCTTTGCTCGGTCTCACTAAGTACGTAGGTGTGATCCGTGTGAATGTGGACAGTCGACCCTTGAAGTGAGAGGTGTGTCACATTGGGTTGCGCTGGGGCTCGTGAGTCCACTCAGAAGTTGATGTGCGACGCCGCTCCTGGTAAGGTCGCACTTAATCGAACCAGCCCTGAAAGGCACCCCGTGGCCAAGCTCCCCTCCGACGCCGAACTGGTCAAGCTGTTCCACTTGGGGGCGGACGACAAGGCCCTCGCCGAGGAGTACGGGGTTACCGTCCAGGCCGTCAACAAGCGTTTTGTGAATCTCGGGCTGAGGAAGAAGCCGGCCGCTCTCCGTGCGAACGAACTGGTCCGCTCTATCTGGGATGTCAAGACGTCCAGGGAAGGGCCCAGTCACCACAACGCGTACACGGTGAAGGCTCTTAAGGTTTACCTCCGAAGCCGCCTGGGCGACACCGGGCTGAGTCAGACCCAGCAGCGTGAGGCGGAATGGCTCATCGGGCGCCTGGTCCGGGACAACACCGTGGTCACCTACGACCCTGAGAACGGCTGGCAGTACGCCCCCCGTGAGCCAGCCGACGGCCGGATGATCGTCCGGTGGCCAGCAGGCAAGGAGCTGCCGAAGGAAGACCTGCGTCAGGCTCTGACGCTCCCGGAGCCTCCGGAGGCTAGCTCCTCATAGAGGTTGCTCAGGTCTGCGACTGCTCCTGAAGACGCCGGTAGACGTTGCGCTGCCAACTGCGGGCCATCCTGAAGCCTGCCCGTTCTGGCTGCTAAGCGGCAGGCTCTACACCACCAGGAACGCTGTCGGCGCACATGGACACGATGAGCCGCAGGGTGGGGTCCCGCAGAGGAGAGAAGGCCAGCCAGACGACCTCGAATGCCTGCTCGTGATGGTCCGGCAGGTAGAGGAACCGACGGGAGCCGTCGGGGTGGGAGTACGACATCACGTCGGCATCGAGGATCTGTCGGGCGACCTCATCCCGTTCACGGATCTCCCTGACCACCTCGGCAAGCCGCTGATGCCCCGTGTGCTTGCGCGCAGCCATGCGGAGCTGAGCGGCCATCGGCCGAGCCCACGTGTTCTCCCAGTCGATGAGCTGCATACGGGCTTCGGGGTAGGTGAGCACCCAGATCATGATGTTCAGCCCGTACGCCATCCAGGGAAACTGAGCGAGAGCAGCCCGGTTGTAGATGACCAAGTCCCACGCAAGGTTCGAGATGTACGTCGGAAGCTCCTGCTGCCGCACGTAGTCCGCAACGTAGGGGTCGAGGCTGCTGGCATCGGGCCGGGGCCGAGAGGCCGGCTCTTTCCCCGCTCCGTAGAAGAAGAGGGCATGCCGTTCGCTCTCCCCGAGCTGGAGGACGCGGGATACCCGCTCCAGGAAATCGAGCGAGTACGGGCCGGGTGCGCCCGACTCCAGTTTTCCGTACCAGCGGGAACTGGTCCCCACGAGGTCAGCAACTTCCTCTTGGGTGAGCCCTTGCCGCCGACGGCGGCCATATCGGGCCGTCAGCCCCGGAACCTCATCCCGGGGCAGACGCTTCCGCCAGGCAGGAAGAAGGCGGTTCAGCTCTTTCGACTTAGAGTCAGACATCGATTGATCATTTCGCTCTTGTTGCGGTGCGGCATCGTTGGCGCTCCATCAAAAGATGCCCGTACGGGGGAGTAATGTCCATTTGATCTTGCGGGGTCCGCCACATTGTAAAGGATCTCTCATGAAATCGCGATCTTGAAGCCGAAAGGTGGAACTCGGTTGTTCCGGAACTACCCAGTTCCGGAACAAGTTCCTTCCAACCTGAAGATCCGTAAAGAGTTCATAATGAGCTTGGGGCAAGCGAAACGGCAGCCCTGAAGCCTCGTCGGGCGATCCCCGGCGAGCTGCACAAAGAAATGGGGAATCGAGTGAGCCGACCCGTCTTCGCCTCCACCGCCACCAGCGGGGAGGCTGCGCACGCGAGCCTCAAGGACTCCTTGCTGCACGATCGGCTCCCTGGTCTTCGCGACGGTCGCAACTCCAGGCAGTGAGTGCCAGCCGGCGCACTCCTGCGCCGGTTCTGCCACCTGAAGATCAATGTGAGACCGCCCCGGGGGGAGCGCCGCTGCGTCCTCCGGGCTCTGCAAGGAGACCCCGTCCATGGCGCTGTTCTACGGCCTGGCCACCGCCAGGCCGCACCTGACTCATAGTCTCGTGGCGGCGATCGATGCCGCGCCGATCGCGCACGCGCCTCGATACCTGCTCGTCAGCATCGGAGTCATGGTGTGCAAGATCGTGGCCGCCGGCGGCATCACGTACTACCACCTCGTGGTGAGCGACCGGGCCACCCAAGGCTGCGAGGAAGACGCCGAAGCCGTCTTCCGGGAAGAGGGCTTGCAGCGGTGGCGAGAAGCCGTGATCGAGGCCGTGCATATGCCGCGCCGCCACCCCTTCTTCCCCGGCAGTTCCAGTTCCACCCTCTACGTCCTACATCCGGAGGCCACCTCGTGAGCATCGAGACCCAACCCCGCTCCGTATCCCAGGTCGAGCAGTACGAGAAGTGCCCCATGCGCTACTACCTCCAGCGCGTCGAGCGGGTCACACCGCGGCCGGCGGCCTGGAGCCACCACGGCGTCGCCTTCCACAGCGCCGCCGAGGCCGTCGAACGGTCCGGCCGCACCATGACCAGAGAGGAGGCCGAGGAGGTCTTCTCCGACCGCTACAGCGCCTTGGTGAACGCGGCCCTGGATCAGGAGCCCGACACCGGCCGCTGGCTCGCTGCGGGCTGCGCCGGCGGCGAGGACATCGAGCGCCGGTTCCTGCTCGGGCGGCAGCAGATTGCGGACTACGTCGAGTGGGCCGCCCACAACGGCGCCGTCACATGGACGACTCCTGACGGCATTCAAGGGATCGAGCTGTACTTCCGGGTGACCCTGGGCGGCGTCGTCGTCCGAGGCTTCATCGATCAACTGGTCCAGAACGAGGACGGCGTCCGGCCGCGGGACTGGAAGACCGGCTCGACCAAGTCCCGGTTCCAGCTCGAAACCTACGGGATCGCTGTCCGCAAGCTCTACGGCGTCGAGGTCAACGACGCGGACTGGTACCTCGCTAAGCGCGGCCGGCTTTCCCGGCCCATCTCTCTGACGGGTGTCACCGAGGAAGCGGTCGCAGAGCGGTTCGAGGCTATGGACTCCGAGGTGAAGCGGGGCAACTTCCCGGCCCGCCCCGGGTTCTCCTGCCGGTTCTGTGACGTTTCACACGCCTGTTCATTTAAGAAGTAAGTTGATGTGCGAGGTGAATAGGGTTAGCGTGAGAAGAGAACGAGAGAGAGAAGTCAGATGTACTCACTGAGTCAGTCCATACGCATGAAGGGTGCGGCGGGAGAGCCTATTCGATCACCCTTCAAGGCCCTTTCTAGGATGGGGGCAGACTTCCGCAGGGGGGAGCTTTCCATACTCGCTGCGGCTGGCGGAACTGGTAAGTCGGTGGCTGCGCTGAACGTTGCGATTCGGAGTAACGTTCCGACCCTGTACTTCTCGGCGGACTCGACTGCGGCCACCCAGCTCTCCAGGGCGACCGCCATCCTGACGGGCGAAGATGCCAGGAGTATCAAAGAGAAGCTGCATGCTGGCCAGTTCGAGGAGTACAGCGAGACCCTAGCTGGGCGCTGGTGGCAGCGATTCAACTACTCAGCCCGGCCGACCCCGGCCGAGATCGAGACCCACCTGGAAGCCTACTGGGAGGTGTTCAACATTTACCCCCATCTCGTGGTAATTGACAACATCACCAATGTTGATGCAGGTGCCGGGGGATACACCGCCGAGGAATTCACCTTCTCGCTGGAAGGGATGTGTGACTACCTCAACGAGGTTGCCCGCGAAACCAAAGCGCACGTCATGGCCATGCATCACGTGGTCGGCGAATATGCGGACGGGCTCAAGCCGATACCGCAGTCCGGCCTGAAGGGGAAGATCAGTCGAGTGCCAGCGCTCGTTGTGACCATTCATAAGGAGATCGACGGAATGGGCAGCCGGATACTCAATTTCAGCCCCGTCAAGAACAGAGAGGGATTCGAAGACAGCTCCGGGGAGACCTACGTGTCATACAACTTCAACACGTCGAACATGCGACTGGAGGAGCTGGCGGTTGGCGCAGCCTTCTGATCCGAGAGTCAAATGTTGATGTGCGATGTGCACCTCCTGGAATAGAGGAAAAAATGATCACCCCCCATCCCCGCCGGCGGCGCCCAGCCGTCTCCATCACGCTCGACTTCACCAGCAGCCTCGCCGACCGGGCCCCCGACATGGCCCCCGGCGAGCGGTCAAAGCTGACCGAGCCGGTAGCGCTCCTGGTCGAACTCGGCGAGCAGGTCACCCCCGCCGTTGTCCGTCAACTCGCTCTGGAACTCCGCGGCCGGCAGCAGTTCCAGGCGATCGTCACCCGACGAGGTCGGGGCGGGCGCCGACTTGTGAGAGTGATGCCCGCCGACGTGCTGTGCGCCTATGCCGCGGAGTGCCACCAGGACGCTCGTCTCCAGCGTCTGGAGCGGTCCCTCCGGAAGCCGGCGTGACGGCACGCAAGGGCTACCGACGCTGCACCCGCTGCGAGAGGGGCCGGGCAGAGAGATTCTTCGCCCCTCGGGGAAAGGTCTGCGCCGCCTGCAAGAAGACGGCCAGGAGCGAGGCGGCCCACGACGCCCGTGTCCAGGCCACCTACGGGCTCCGGCCGGGCGAGTACAGCCAGCTCTTCCAGCGGCAGAACGGCCGGTGCGCCATCTGCGGCGAGACCCGTCGGCAACGCCTCTCCGTGGACCACTGCCACCGAACCCTGCTCGTCCGCGGCCTCCTCTGCCGCATGTGCAACGGCCGGCTGCTGACCTCGGCGCGTGACCGCCCGGCGGTCCTCCGGTCCGCTGCCCGCTACCTCGAAGACCCACCGGCCCCTCATCTCATCGGCTGGCGGTACTACCAAGGGAAGAAATGATGTCCGGCAAACCCAGTAGATCGATCGTGTCCGCCCGGGAGTGGCGCGGGGACCGCGCGTTCATGGAAGCCGCGTACCGGCGCTATCAGTTTCCCGTCCATACCCGAAAAGTTGAGGTGCGAGGCGAAAGTGAGCGAAGCCAGAACAAATAGACCGGCCATCGGGAGGGTCCTGGCGTACTACTTCCCGGACTGGCGCCCTCCGAAGCCGACTCAGCGCCCGGACACCTGGGCTCGGTGCCTCTGCCCGTTCCACTCGGAGCGCAGGCCATCGGCCGGCATCAACTACGCCCGGAACAAGGTCGCATGCTTCGTCTGCGCCCTCTCCCTGGACTCGATCGACGTCATCATGCAGCAGGAGAAAGCCGGATTTGCCCAAGCTAAACGAATCGCAGAAGTCCGATTTGGTCGCGGCGGCCAAGAGGTATGCGGCGAACTACCCGGGGAGCCCCGCCCAGACCTATATGGCTCACCGCGGGCTCGGCGCCGCGCTAAACCGGTACGGCTACGTTTCGGAGCCAGCCGTAGGCCATGAGCGCTACCGGAACCATCTGGCCATCCCCTACTGGCGCCCCGCCGGAGGGATCCACGCCGTCGCCACGATCCGATTCCGCTGCATCTCCGACGAATGCGTCCGGAAGCCCGACGGCTCATACCGCCCGGTCCATCAGGAGCGGCATGAAGGGCACGGCAAGTACCTAGGGCTCCCAGGGCATCCGCCCCACCTCCACAACACCAGCGCGCTGCTGACCGGGACGCCCTACCTGGCCCTCACCGAAGGTGAAACCGATGATGAGGCGGCATCGATCGCAGACGTGCCAGCGGTGGGGACCCCCGGGGTGGCGAGCTGGCGTGATCATTTCGCGCCCGCGTTCGCCGGCTTCGAGGTCGTCTTCGCCCTGGGCGACGGTGACCCCGCCGGCCGTGCCTTCGCCACCCGGATGTGCGAGCTGCTGCCCAACGCGGTAGCCATCGACCTCGGCGACGGATACGACACCAGCAGATACGTCCAAGAATTCGGCCCCGACGCATTCCGGGAAAGGCTGGGACTCTGATGCCGCCGTTCAAAGTCGGAGATGAGGTCATCGTCGTCGGAGTCCCCGGAGAGGCCGCGAGCTGGCTCTACGAGGACCGGCGCGGGACCGTCCAAGCAGTCTACGAAGGCAAGCCCTACCCCAATGAAGTCCAGCTCCGGCATGGCGGTGCACTCTGCTTCACCGACGCGGAGCTGACTCACACAGCGGAGTCCAGTCCTGGCCGTCGGCTGCTCAACGAGACCAGCGGCCTCGCCATGGGTGTTGATCCGTTCAAGGCACAGGAAGTCATGAAGAAAGCCTTCTCGAAACCGAAACCACCTTCGTCCTCAGTCCTGAGCCCAACCCACTACACCAGTCACCCGAGCGGAATCGAGTGCATTCAGATCACCAAACACCTCAACTTCCCCGTAGGGAATGCCATCAAGTACCTGTGGCGCGCTGATTTGAAGGGCGATGCTGTCGAGGACCTGGAGAAGGCCCGCACCTACATCGACATCGAGATCGAGCGCCGCAGGGAGGCCGCGTGAGCGTGAAGGAGATCGTCGTCGTCTCGGATGTGCAGTACCCCCTTCACGATGCCCGAGCAGTCCGGAACCTCTGGGGCTACATCGCCGAGCGACAACCCTCCGAGGTTGTGATCATCGGCGACTTCATGAACTATGCGGCGCCGAGCCGTTGGTCCAAGGGGAGCCGAGCCGAGTTCGAGACCTCCGTCCTCCGTGAATCAGAAGGAGGGAAGACGCTCCTGAGCGACCTGCGGGAAGGCTACGGCGGGCCGATCAAGTTCGTCGTGGGCAACCATGACTCTCGGCCATCCGACTACCTCCGACGGTATGCTCCGGCACTCGCCGACAGCAGGGCCTTCGACGTGGACGTACTCCTCGGGTTTGAGGAGCTGGACATCGAGGTCCTGCCCCCCTTCACCGAGGTCGCGCCCGGGTGGATTGCGATGCACGGCCATGAACTCCAGGGTCTGAACCAGATCCCCGGCCGGACCGCCGCGGCCAAGGTTCGGAAACTCGACCGTTCCGTAGTCATGGGCCACACCCACAAGAACGCGGTGTCGCCAGAGACCGTGGGGGTCGGGAAGGACCGGCGGACTCTGTTCGGGTTCGAGGTCGGACACCTCATGGACGAGTCGAAGGCCGAGTACCTGTCTCGGGGGGTCGCCAACTGGCAGAAGGGCTGGGGACGGCTGCTGGTCGGGTCGTACAGCGCGGTGCCCGTGCCGGTCTACGTCGAGCGGGACGGCAGCTTCGTGGTGGACGGCGTCCGGTACGGCGCCATCCGACGGCGGCCTGACGGCCGCTTCGCTGGCCCGACGGAGAAGGGGAATCGGGTTGCCTGAGCCGGTAGAGCTGGACTGGGCACACCTCTCCGAACTCGCCCGGAGAGTCGCTTACAACATCGCCCAGAAGTGGGTGGTGGTCGAGGCCGACGATGTCATGCAAGAGATCATGGCCCACGCCTACGAGCACCGTACGACCATCGAAGCGAACTACGGATCACAGGACTTCCTCTGGAAGATCTTCCAGAAGGCCGGCACCCAATACGCCTCCAAGGAACGTGACCGCCGCGACCTCCTGGACGACACCTACTACTACACACCCAACGAAGCCAAGACCGCGCTGGGCAGCTTCCTCTACACCGACGAAGAGCTTGGGGCCCTCGTCGGGCAGAAGGACGACCTTTTGCAGTCCCGAGTCACCGACAACCTGCTGTCCGCACGGATCGACGCCGAGGCAGCCCTCAAGCGACTCCCTGAGCGGTACCGCCAGCTCCTCATGAGGCGACACGTCTACGGGCTCCCCGTCCCCGAGCCCGCGGACCGCCAGGCCCTCAGCCGGGCGGCGGTGGCCCTGGCGCAGCAGATGAACCGCACCCTCCGCACCCGGAGCCACGCATGATCGAAACCACCCTGACCTATATGCTCCGCGCCGCCGCAGCCCACCGAGGAGACACCCCGTGACACACGACGACCCCTTCGCCGACACCTCCCCCTGGGACGAGCCCACCCCCACCGAGACAGCCCCTACCGAGGAGAACCCCGTCACCACGGCCCCCACGCCTGCAACCGGCCCCGCACCCTTCAAGATCGGTTTCACCGCCAAGGCCAGCGGCGACTACGCCGCCGAGTGGCTGACCCCGACCGTGTACGGCCACACCGCCGATGAGACCGCCGCCCGCGGCGTCGAGCTGCTGACCGCGATGAAGGAAGCCGGGCTCATCGAACTCAACGCTAAGTTCGCCCAGTACACCCGCGAGAAGCACCAGGGCGGAGCCGGAGCGACAACCAAGCCGAGGTTCGAGAACGGCAAGGTCGTGGCCGGCGCCTCCTCCAGCAGTGACTACACCTGTGACCACGGCCAGCGGAACTTCCGCGACGGCGGGAGCTGGGCCGCGTACTTCTGCGGGGGCCGGGGCCTCGACAAGGCGCAGCAGTGCCCCCCGCTCTGGAAGCAGAAGGACGGCTCCTTCCGGGCGAAGTAATGAATCAACTCTGCCCAAAAAGTTGATGTGCGATGGGGGTTGGTGTCCGGCCGGCCCCCACGGCAAGGAGGAACAGCATCCGGGTCATTGACTACCCGATCAAGGGCCAGCCGGTCCGCATACATGTGGTCGAGACTCCGGAAGATCTCCCCGACTTCCAGGCGTTCGTCCTGGCCAACCAGCACCTCCTGGCCCACGACGCCGAGACCACCGGCCTCGACTGGTGGAACGCCAGCATCGGCACCTTCCGAGCCCGCCTGTGGCAGTTCGGCACCGAGCACGAGTCGTTCGTTGTGCCCGTCGAGCAGGGGTCCGTGTTTCGCGACGCGACCAGCTGGGCGCTCCGGACCGCCCGCCGCCTCGTCGCCCACAACGGCTCGTACGACCTTCACGTTGCCGAAGCCTGCCTGGGCATTCCCATGGAGGAACTGGCACCAAAGAGCTGGGACACCAAGCTCCTGGCCCACCTGGTCGACCCCCGGGCCGTCAAGGAGGGCGGCCCCGGGCTCCGTTTGGAAGAGCTGACCCGGTACTACATCTGCGAGACCGTCGCCACCGAGGTCAAGGGCTCCATGGCGACCCTCGCCAAGGAACTCAAGGTCAAGAAGGATGATGTCTGGTCGGCTGCCCCGATCAATCACCACGGCTTCACCCTCTACGCGGGGATGGACCCCATCCTCGCTGCCCGGCTCTACAGAATCCTCAAGCCGAAGGTGCCAGCCCGAACTTGGGCACGAGGACTGGTCTCCTGGGAGCATCGGCTCGCACACATCTGCGCCAAGATCGAGCGGACCGGCTACCTGCTCGACAGCCAGTACGCCGAGGCCAAGTCAGCCGAGCTGGCCGCCCAGCAGGCGCACTGGGAAGAGATCGCGCACCGTGAGGGCGTCGAGAACGTCAACTCAACCGCGCAGATCATCGCCGCCCTCCAGGGGCGCGGCATCCAGCTCACCAAGAAGACGAAGAAGGGGAACACATGCGTCGATGACGAGGTGCTGACCTCGATCGGCATCCCGCTGACCGAGGCCATCATCAAGGCCAAGCGGGCCGGGAAGTGGAAGGCAACCTGGTTCGACCGAGCCCTCGACGGCCAGGACCAGGACGGCCGGGTCCACGCCAGCATCAACAGTTGCCAAGCCAGAACCGCCCGGATGACCATTACGGGAGTGCTCTCGGCGAATACCCTTCCGGCGGGCGACTCGTACGTGAGGCACGGTTTCCTCGCGGAGCCTGGCCACGTCACCGTGTCCTTGGACTACGGGAACATGGAACTCCGGGTGCTGGCCGCTTTCAGCGGCGACCCGACGATGCTCGATGCCTTCCGTCGCGGCCTCGATCTTCACCAGCTCACGGCCGACGCCGCAGGCGTCAGCCGCAAGGTCGGCAAGGGCGTGAACTTCACCGTCGTCTTCGGCGGAGGCTGGCGAACGGTTGTCGAGCAGTACGGCGTCCCCGAGGACGAGGCCAAGCGGGCAGTCAAGGCGTTCTGGGAGACCTACCCCGGCGTCCGCCGCTTCGCCGACCGACTTCAGAGAGAGGCCCGCCGCACAGGGCACATCTACACCGGCACGGGCCGGAGGTTGCCGGTCGATCGAGCAAGGATCTACGCCTCGCTCAACTACTTCATCCAAAGCACCAGCCGCGACATCACGGCCCGCGCCCTGATCGAACTCGACCGGGCCGGATACACCCCCCTCGTCCGCCTCCCGATCCATGACGAGCTGATCTTCAGCTTCCCGGAGGACGAGGCGGAGGAGCTGGCCGACAAGACGGCCCGACTCATGGAAATGACGGTCCGGGGCCTCCTCATCCCCGTGGACGCCGAGATCGGCGAACGGAGCTGGGGCAGCGTCCTGGATCTCGAAGCAAGCAAGCACTGAGCATGTACGAAGGAATGAATTGATCAACCCTGATGGCTTTGACGATCTGGTCGCAGGCATCGAGACCGAGATGAACCAGGCCGTGATCGAAAAGCGCGGAACCCTGGCCGTCATGCTCGCCCGTGTCGCAGGGGCCGTCTACACCGAGGCCATCGCGGCCGGAGTTCCCCATGCTCTGGCGCAGGAGATGGCCACGGACTACTGGGCGGGCGAGATGCCTTCCGCTGCTGCTGTCGCCGAGGAGGACAGTGCCGATGGCTGAATCGGAACGGCGCCAGTTCCTGGTGTACATCTACAAGGTCAGCTCTACGGGAGAGCGTGAGCTGATCAAGGTCGTCCAGCGTTAGACGAGAGGGGCCCCGCCAAGCGGCGGGGCCCCTCTTGCTCTACACCTTCATCCTGGTCTTGAAGTAGTCATCCTTCACGACAAGGCGTTGCTTCACGTCATCGGGGATCAGCAGCTCGGCTCGGTCCGCGTAGAGCACGAAGGTGATGCCAGCCCGTATGAGGTCAGATTCCATCTGGTGCAGACCCTCCCGCTCCCAGTGCTGCCTGTACGTCACGCCCTTCGAGGCGTACACCCATCGGTCCTCAAGAGATGCCGGGTCGATCTTGGAGAGCTGGTCACCCAGGGATCCCAGCGTCTTCCTGGCCTCACTCTCGATGAACCCGCCTACGGAGTAGGAGCCGCCGGGCGCCAGCTCCTTCATGTGATATTGAATTGATGCCTCCAGTTCCTTCTTCTTCATCAGGTTCTCGGAGCCCCGTGCGTAGGTTCGGTGAACGACCTCCATGGCTCCGATCTGGTCGAGAACGGTGGCGGTGAGTGCCCCGTATGTGTCGTCTGGATCAAAGGTCGGGCCACCGCATATGCCTAGCTGAGTGGCCGACTGGCACCGCATCTTGTTCCCGGAGACCCGGTAGGTTCCGTCCTTACGCTTCTTCCGAGTGATGTGCTGATACATGTTCTGCTCGGCACCGCACCAGCCGCACTTGATCACGCCCAAGAATTTGGTCCGCTTGTTCCGGCCAGCCGCGGGCTTGGCCCCCGCGTTCCTCGATCGAAGCCGGAGCAGTTCCTGTATCTCTTCGAACTCGGCCGGGGTAAAGATGCCGGGAGCCACGCGGATCGGCTCGCCGTCGGTGCCGTAGAGGATGAACGGAGGCTGGTTCGTCGGCATCCCTGCTTGGCGCCGGGTGCGGTAACCGAGCAGGGCTGGGTTGGTAAGGACGTTCTTGAGATTGCCCGGAGCCCACTTCCCTCCACCGGGAGAGGGGACCTGTGCCCTGTTGAGGATGATGCAGATGCTGTTCAGCGCCCTGCGACGCCGAAGCATTCCCATGATCCAGTGGAGAATCAGGCGCTTGTACGGGTCTATGACCAGGCGCTTGCCGTCAGGAGTGTCCTCTGAGGCGTAGCCGTAGATGATCCTGCCGATCACCCAACGTTCCACCGTGCGGGCGTACTGCCACAGGGACTCCAGCCGAACCCCGGTGTTGGCCGCCTCGATGCGAGCCATTCCGGCGATCATCGACACCATCAGCTCGCCCAAGGGCGAGGAGAGGTCAATGGGATCCTTGACCGCAGCAAGATCCTTCTTGAAGGTCTTGCACCATTCGATCATCAAGTGCAGGTCTGAGATCCGGCGAACGAAGCGATCGAGCTTCCAGAACAAGATCACATCGAATTCGGGTGCGCGGTTCTGGATCCAGTCACCCAGCGCCTTGCGCTTCCACGGCGGAATTTTGGTTGCACTGACGCCCAGGTCCCGCGCGACACCGGCAATGCGGCACCGCCGGTCCAGAGCCATGCGCCGGAGGTCGAGTTCCTGGCGGATGGGGGAGGTGGTCTCCTCGGTGAGGACCGAGAGGCGGATCGACAACAGAGCCCTCGGCGCGTCGGGCGGGAGGAGGGCTTCCCTGGCCTGGAGGTCTTCCAACTCCTTGACCTCGGCCGCAGTCCATGTGACGCCGGCGATGGGCGGTATGGATATCTCGGTGGTGGGGCGCGACATCACTGTCCAAACTCTATCAAGATCACTTAAACAGGACAGTTCAAGGACCTGAGTCAGGCGCCCCAAGGTGGGGAGAGCCGTGGCGGCTACAGCGTCTGTGGTTCTGGCCCGACATCCATATGACTCCCGCCGAGGGCATGCGGGCCCATCTCGACCTCCAGGGCGGCCGGCCCGCCGGGGTGATGCTGCCGATCCACTGGGGCACCTTCAACCTCGCCCCGCACCCCTGGTCCGAACCGGCCGAGGGGACGGTCGCCGCCGCCGCGGCGGAGGGGGCCGCCGTGGCCCTGCCCCGGCCCGGTGAGCCGTTCGAGCCGACCGGGGACGCCGTGCCCGCCGAGCGCTGGTGGCGAGCGGTCGCCCGGACCGCTCCGGCCGTCCCCGTGTCCGCCACGGCGGGCGGCGGGGCCACCGCGCCCGCCGTCACCGTCCGTGAGAGCGACACCGCCCCCGCCACCCCCGCCTCGGTCGGCACCCCGGTCGACGCCCGGCCGGCCGGCGGCACCGACGCCCCGGACCTCACCGCACCCACCGGCTGACCCGCCCGCCCCCGCGCCACCGCCGCCTCCGCCCCGAGACCGGCCCACGGCCCCCGCCCCCACGGCGGGGGCCGTGTCATGTTCCCGTCCGTGACCGTCCCGATCAACACGCCGTTTTCGTACCGGAGTGCGGTCCCTCATCCCAGGGCGGGGTGAATAGCGGGGAAGTTTGTCAACTCCCGCGCCTCCTTGCTCGTTGGACGACTACCGTGTGTGGCCGGTGATCAACGGTGGGCTCACCTTCCCCGTGCCCGGAATGCCGTGATCCCCGTCGTACCCCCGCATTCGGTGCCCACCCGGCCATCCGCAGGACCCACAGAAAAGCAGCGCCCACAGAAAAGCAGCGCCCACAGCGAAGCAGTACCCACGGAACAGCAGCACCCGCCGCACAGCGGCACCCACCGAAAACGGGACCCCCCACGTACCGAGGACGCCGATGACTCCCTTAAGCGCACCCGTCACACGGCCCGACCGCCGTGCAGGCGGGCGTCACGGCCGGCCGGCCCCCCACCCCGCCGCCCCGGCGGAGGAGCCGCTTCCGCGACTGCCCCCGCCGGAGGACCGCATCCGTCCGCGACTCCTCCGGACCGCGGTGCTGCCCGCCCTGGTGGCCGCCGTCAGCGGTGCCGCCGCCGTCGCCTTCACCGTGCACACCGCCACCCCCGAACCGACCCCCGCCCTCTGGACGGTCCTCACCACCACCGCGGCCCTCGCCATGGCCGCCGTCGCCGCCGCGGCCGTCGGCGCCGAACGCATGGCCGCCTCCCTCCTCCACCGCTGCCACGCCCTGCGCCGCGCCACCCAGCGGCGCCAGGCCGATCTGCGGACCGTGATCGAGGGCCTCCACCGCGGCGAGAGCACCCCGCACCACCCCGGCGGACCCCCGCCCGCCCCGCCCCACCAGGACGAACTCGATGAACTCGCCGTCGATCTCGGCCGCGCCCACGAGAGCGCCGTCCGCGCCGTCGTCCAGGCCTCCCAGCTCTCCACCCGCGTCGGCAGCGAACAGAAGCTGGAGGTCTTCGTCAATCTGGCGCGGCGCCTCCAGTCACTCGTCCAGCGGGAGATCCAGCTCCTCGACGACCTGGAGAACCAGGTCGAGGACCCCGACCTCCTCAAGGGCCTCTTCCAGATCGACCATCTCGCCACCCGGATCCGCCGCCACGCGGAGAACCTCGCCGTCCTCGGCGGCGCCATCTCCCGCAGACAGTGGTCCAACCCGGTCACCATGACCGAGGTACTGCGCTCGGCCATCGCCGAGGTCGAGCAGTACCCCCGGGTCAAACTGGTGCCCCCGGTCGACGGCACCCTGCGCGGCCACGCCGTCGCCGACGTGATCCACCTCCTGGCCGAACTGGTCGAGAACGCCTGTGCGTTCTCCAGCCCCCACACCCAGGTCCAGCTGCGCGCCCAGCATGTCACCGCCGGTATCGCCGTGGAGGTCGAGGACCGGGGCCTCGGCATGCCCCTGGACGAGCAGAACCGTATGAACGCCCTGCTCGCCGACCCCGACCAGGTCAGCGTCGCCCGGCTGCTCCAGGACGGCCGGATCGGCCTCTTCGTGGTCGCCTCGCTCGCCCGCCGCCATGGCATCGCGGTCCGGCTCCAGCCCAATATCTTCGGCGGCGTCCAGGCCGTGCTCGTCCTCCCCCAGGGGCTGATCGGCGCGGAGACCGGCGGCGGACTCCAGCACCCCGAGGCGAGCGCCGCCGTCGGGGCGGCCGACCGGTACGGGCTCACCGCCGACCCGGCGGCCGGGCGCACCCCCGTCCGGCGCGGGCTCCCCACACCCCCCGCCCCCCAGCTCCCCCGCGTACCGGAACAGCAGGCCCCGCCCGACGAGGAGAGCCTCCCCGCGCCGGTACCCCCCTCGGCGGACGGGCCCGTACCCGCCGGGGACACCCCCGCGGAACCCCCCGGACCCGACCCGCGCCGACGGCCCCCGGCATACGAACCGGGGCCGGGACCAGGGCCGGGACCAGGTCCGGGGCCGGGGCCGGAACCCGGCGCCGCCCGGGAGCGCGAGCACCCCGACGAGGGGGACGGCCCCGCCGCCCATGAGCGCCCCCACGACCGGGGCGCCGCCGGGCCCGTGTACGGCTCATCCCGCACCCTCGCCCCGCTGCCGGTGCGCTCCGGCAGCGCCGCCGACCGCCCCCATCCGGGCGCCGCCCGCCGCCGCGCCCCCGCCCCCCTCACCGGTGGCACCGGCCCCGGGACCCGGGAGCGCCCGGCCGTCCCCGGCACCCCCGTGCTGCCCATCGGGGCGGTCCGCGGCGGCTCCGAGCGCCCCCGGCTGCCCGTCCGGCGGAGCCAGCAGCATCTCGCCCCCCAGCTCCGGCAGGGCCCGCCCCGGACCGGCGGCGACTTCGGGCCCGCCGTCCACGACCCCGGTCTGATGGCCGCCTTCCGCCGGGGCATCCGGCTCGCCGAGGCGGAGCCGGCCCCCTCCCTCCTGTACTCCCTCCCGGCGGACGCCCCCGCCCCCCACCCCGAGCCACTGCGCCACGACACCCTGCCCAAGGAGTAGATGCACCATGGCGAGCGATGCGCCGACAGGCCACGTATCGGACCTCGACTGGCTGTTGGGCGGGCTGGTCCAGCGAGTGCCCTACACCCGCAGCGCGGTACTGCTCTCCTCCGACGGCCTGGTGAAGTCCGTCCATGGGCTGGAGCCCGACAGCGCCGACCATCTGGCGGCGCTCGCCTCCGGCCTCTACTCCCTGGGCCGCAGTGCGGGAGTGCGCTTCGGTGACGGCGGCGAGGTCCGCCAGGTGGTCGTGGAGCTGGACGCCACCCTGCTCTTCGTCTCCACCGCCGGCTCCGGCACCTGTCTCGCCGTGGTCGCCGACCGGGAGGCGGACGCCGCCGTCCTGGGCTACGAGATGGCCATGCTGGTCAAGAGCGTCCGCCCGTATCTCACCACCCCCGCCCGGCAGGGCGGGACAACACCGAGCGCCGCGGGGCACTGACCGTGCCGGCCCCCGCGGACGGGCCGCTCCTCGACGACGAGGCCGGCCGGATCGTCCGGCCGTACACCGTGAGCGGTGGCCGCACCCGCCCCACCGCGGCCCTGGATCTGCTCACCCTGGTGATGGCCACGGGCGACGCCCCGGCCGGACGCCTCGGCCCCGAGCACACACCGGTCCTCGCCCTGTGTGCCGCACCGACCCCGGTCGCCCAGGTCGCGGCGGAGCTGAGGCTCCCCGTGGCCGTCACCGCGGTGCTGCTCTCCGATCTCCTCGACTGCGGAGCGATCGTCGCCCGGCCGCCCCGCGCTTCTGTAACACCGACCGACCGCTCTGTGCTGGAGGCAGTGCTCGATGGCCTACGACGACGGCTGTGAGGCCGACCGTTCCGGTGGATGTGCCGCAGACCGCTTCGGCGGACACCCGGCCGGCGGCGGCGCGCCCGACGACTTCCCCACCGCCCTGAAGATCCTGGTCGCGGGAGGCTTCGGGGTGGGCAAGACCACCTTCGTGGGAGCGGTGAGCGAGATCGACCCGCTGAGCACGGAGGAACTGCTGACCCAGGTCAGCGCGGCGACGGACCCGCTCGACGGCGTCGAGGACAAGTCCCGGACCACGGTGGCCATGGACTTCGGCCGGCTCACCCTCGACCGGCGCCATGTCCTCTATCTCTTCGGCACCCCGGGCCAGGAGCGGTTCTGGTTCATGTGGGACGAGCTGTGCCGGGGCGCGCTGGGCGCCATCGTCCTCGCCGACACCCGCAGACTCCAGGACTCGTTCTCGGCCGTGGACTTCTTCGAAGGGCGCGGGATGCCGTTCGTGGTGGCGGTCAACGAGTTCGACGGGGCCTACCGCTATGAGCCGGACGAGGTCCGGACCGCCCTCGGGCTGCCGCCCCGGGTCCCGGTGGTGATGTGCGACGCACGGATCGCCAGCTCGGGGATCGGCACCCTGGTCACCCTGGTCCAGCACCTTCTCACCACGCGTCCCGCGGTGCCCGCGCCGCGCCCCAGCCAGAGCCAGGGAGCCCCGACATGACCTATGACCCCACCGGGCATCTGCTGCTGACCCCGGTCGATCCGGAGGCACCGGTCCGGGTACGGCGGCTGCGCCGGCTGGGCTTCGGGGACCGTCCCGACGCCGTGTTCGACGCCTTCGCCGACCGGCTCGCCCAGGTCACCGGCGCTCCCTACGCCATGGTCAACTTCATTGACGAGAACCGTCAGTTCTTCGCCGGTCTGCACACCCCCTCCGGGCGGCACAGCGGGGGCGATCTGACCGCCGCCGCCGCGTCCGGCGGGGCGGTCAGCCGCTTCATGGCCCGTGACCACGGCTACTGTCCCCATGTGGTGGTACGCCGCAAGGCGCTGGTCCTGGAGGATGTCTGCGACTATCCGCGGTTCGCGGGGAATCCGGTGGTCGACGAGATCGGTATCCGCTCCTACCTCGGTGCTCCGCTCATCGACCGGACGGGGATCGCGCTCGGCACCATCTGTGTGGTGGACACCGAGCCCCGGGCCTGGGGCCGGACCGGGCTGGAGACGATCAAGGCGCTGGCGGCGGAGCTGGTGGAGCAGATCCACCGGCGCGAGGACCGCAGCCGCTGACGCCCCTGCCGCTGACACCGCTGCCGCTCGCCGTGCCGTTGCCGCTCCTGGTGCCGCTGCCGCCCGCCGTGCCGCTGTCCCTCGCCTGCCGCCGTCGCCGGGACCGCCGCCCCGCCGCCCCGGGGCGCGCCGGCCCCGAGCGCTCGCTCAGAGCGCCGGTTCCAGCCGGACCCGCTGCGACAGCCGCTCGGACCACTGCCCCTTCTCCGTCCCCAGCGCCACCTCGGCCAGCCGCAGCAGCTGGATGTCGGAGGTCCCGGCGGGGGCGAACACATGGAAGGCGTCCCGCAGATAGCGCTCCAGCGGACGGTCGGCGAAGAGCCCGGCGGCGGCGTGCATCTCCATCGCGTTCCGCGCGGAGTCGATCGCCGACTCCACATTGATCAGCTTGGCGTTCATCAGCTCCGCGTCGCACGGCAGCCCCCGGTCCAGCAGATGCACCGCGTGATACGCCGCCAGCCGGGCCGTCATCAGCCGGGACTGGAGCTTCCCCAGCTTCAGCTTGATCGACGGGAGGTCGTGCAGCGGCTTCCCGTACCGGTGCCGCTGGGCGCAGAAGGCCGTGGTCTCGTCCAGGATCGCCTGATGGATCCCGAGGGAGACGGCGGTGAGGTTGGCCCGCCCGTACAGCACGCTGGAGGAGTACGCCACGGCGAGCCCGTCGCCCTCCTGCCCCAGCCGGTTGGCGGCCGGTACCCGGCACTCCTGGAAGGACAGCTCGCCGAAGCTGAAGCCGTGGAGTCCCATCGCGGGGTGCTGCTCGGCGAGAAGGCAGCCGGGTCGGTCGGACTCGACCAGGAAGGCGGTCAGCCCTCTGGAGCCGGGTGCCGTTCTGACCACCACGCCATGGAGATCGCCCACATGGCTGTTGCCGACGTACACCTTGCGGCCGTTGAGGATGTAGTCGTCCCCGTCCCGTACGGCGGAGGCGGTCATGCCGAGGACATGGCCGCCCGACTCCGCCTCGGTCACGGCGATGGTCGGCAGGCAGTGGCCCGCGGCGATCCGGGGGAGCCAGGTCCGCCGCTGCGTCTCACTGCCGAAGTGGACGATCTTGGCGGCGCCCAGCTGGGACGCCTGGATCATCGCCCCCATCGCCCCGCTGACCCGGGACAGCTCCTCGATGATGATGGTCTTGGCGAGATGTCCCGCCCCCATGCCACCGTAGGCGCGCCCGATCGTGGCCCCCAGCCACCCCTGGCGGGCTATCAGCCGGGACAGCTCTCCGTGTGCGGAGCGTGATGCCTCCATGGCGGCGATCCGCGGGCGCACCTCCCGCTCGGCGAACTCCCGGACATCCCTGCGCAACTGGTCGTGAAGGCGATTGGTGAAGTACCCGTCCATCCCGAGCCTTCCTGTGCGACATGCCCGCCCGGTTCGTCGTCCGGGCCGGCGGTGCGGCGTGTGGCTGTGGTCCCCCGTACCGAGAGGCCGACCACCTCGGTTACTGCCGTACGGCATTCCCCCCGCGCTCGGGTGTGCCACCTGCCGGACCCGATGGATTCCGGCCCCGGCGGGCCCACGGGGCGGGGCGCCGCCCCAGGGGCGCACGGCGGTGCCCTTCGCTCCCCACTGAAGAACCGATACGGCATAGACCTGGACGGAAGCGGACGCATCTGAGCAGGGGGGTCGAAGCGCAGAATCAGCCGTCCCGGCGCTTGGAAGCACGGGGAGGGCGTGCGTCGTGGAGGGAGGGTGTACGAGGCGCGTGTTCATGGTCCGTCGAGCGCGGGCGCCCCGTACGAAGGAGGGAGCAAGGGTAGTGATTTGCCCATATTTGCTGGGAGATGCCGGGGAGTGCCGGGGGTCCTCCCGTCATGTTCCGGCGGGCGCCACTCCGCAGAACCGAATCCTCCTCACACCCGCCGCTCCAGAACGTCGACCGAAAGCTCCCGTACCACCGTCTCGTTCACGACAACGCCGAGCCCCGGGGTGTCGGGAACGGACGCCTTTCCGCCCTCCACCCGTACGGTCTCGACCGCATAGGGCGACTCGATGAACTGCCGTCCGTTCAGATCGACCGGGGTGTCGATCCCGAACGCCGCGAACAGATGGAGCGAGGCCGCCAGACCCAGATCGGAATCGGTCAGTCCGGAGCCCATCAGCCGTACCCCGCACACCTCGGCCAGGGAGCAGAGCCGCCGGGAGAGGGTGAGCCCACCGCTGCGCTGCACCTTGGCGATGGCCACATCCACCGCCTCCAGCCGGATGAAGGTCGCCAGATCGCCGGGGTGCCGCAGGCTCTCGTCGAGCGCGACCGGCACCGGGGAGCGCTCGCGCAGCCGGCGCAGCCCCACCAGATCATTGGCCGGGAGCGGCTGTTCGAAGGCGGTGATCCCGAGGGGGTCGAGCCGCCGGGCCATCCGCAGGGCGGCGTCGACGGTGTACGCCTGGTTGGCGTCCACCCAGATCGGCGCGGCGGGCGGGGCGTGCTCACGGACCGAGGAGACCAGGGCGGTGTCGCCCTCCTCCCCGTACCGTCCGATCTTGACCTTGAAGGCGCGGTATCCGGCGGCCAGGCCCTCCGCCACGCTCTCGCCCACCTCGGCGGGGGTGGTGCCGGAGACGATCCACCCCAGCTCCAGGCTCTCCCGGCGGCGCCGGCCCCAGAGCACTCCGAGGGGGACCCCGGCGGCCCGTCCGAGCAGATCGTGCAGGGCCATGTCCACGGCGCAGCGGGCGAGGGGCGCCCCGATGGTGTAGCCGCGGCTGATCGCGCGGTCGAAGGCCCGGTCGGCCGCGTCCAGATTCCAGGCGTCGAGACCGAGGAGGGCGGGGGCCAGATAGCGGTCGACCGTGGTGACGATGGACTCCGCGGTCTCGTCGGTCCAGGACGGCAGCGGGGTCGCCTCGCCCCAGCCGTAGGCACCGCCCCGGGCCGTCACCTTGACCAGGATCCGGAGCGAGGGCCTCCCGGCGACGGTGACCGCGCCTCCCGCGATGTCGAAGGAGCGTACGGAGGGCAGGGCGACCGCGAAGGTCTCGACCCGCTCCACGGGCGCGGCGGCCCCGAACGGGCCGGGTACGGGGTGACGGTCCGTCGCGGGCATCGGCTTCCTTCCATCGGGCCGTCGCGACGGTGAACCCGGGGCCTCCGCCCTCTTGACCGTGGCTCCGGCCAGTCACTAGCGTGGCGACACTCTGTCAGAAAGCGCTTTCTTCGCGCGTTTTCCATCATCTCCGATCAGCGCACCGTCCGACAGGGCGGGTACCGGCCACGGCCTGGGACCCCTGCGATCCCCGGCCCCGGGCGCGGTACCCGGACCGCGCCGGCCCCGCGACCGTCCGGGGCAGGGCGTACGAACGGCCCGTCGGGCACTCCGTGAACCGGGCATGCCGTGAACCGGGCCCACCCTGAACCCGTGCAACCGTGAACCGCGCCACCGTGACCGCTCCGGAGACCGGAGGAGCCGACCGTGAGCCAGAGTGTCGTCGAGGGACCGCCCCGGGAGGTGCCCGGGGTCGCCCGGCGGAAGGGGCCGGGAGCGGGGGAGCGGCTGGCCCGCGCCGCCGAGCACGGCTGGCGCCCCGCCGCCCTGCTGCTGGCCGGACTCGCCCTGTGGTGGGTGACCGCCGCCGCCGAACTGGTCGAGCCCTATCTGGTGCCCTCGCCCGGTGCCACCCTCGATGTGCTGACCGGCCGCGCCGACTACCTCTGGCAGCACACCTGGGTGACCACCTACGAGACCCTGCTCGGCTTCGGCATCGCGGTGGCCGTCGGGGTGCTCGCCGCCGTGGTCATGGTCCACTCGCCCACCGTCGAGAAGACCCTCTACCCCGTCCTGCTCTTCGCCCAGGTCGTCCCGAAGATCGCGGTGGCGCCGCTCTTCGTCGTCTGGCTCGGCTTCGGCATCACCCCCAAGATCCTGATCGCGGTGCTGATCGCCTTCTTCCCCGTCGTCATCTCCATGGTGACCGGGTTGAAGGCGGTCGACCCGGAGATGCTCCAGCTCTCCGCGACCATGGGGGCCGGACCCTGGCGGACCTTCACCCGGATCCGCTTCCCCGCCTCGCTGCCGTATCTCTTCTCCGGGCTGAAGGTCGCCGTCACCCTGGCCGTCACCGGAGCCGTCGTCGGCGAGTTCGTCGGCGCCAACGAGGGACTCGGCTATGTGATCCTCCAGGCCAACGGCAATCTCGACACCCCCATGCTCTTCGCCGCGCTGCTGGTGATGTCCCTGATCGGGGTGGTCCTCTTCGTCCTGGTCGACCTGGCCGAGAGGCTGCTCCTCCCCTGGCACGCCGCCCGCCGCGACACCGGGGCCACCACCGCCTTCTGAGGCCCGCCCGCTCCGGTGCGGCCGGCCGGACCGCCACCCCGCGCCACTCCCCACGCCGACACGGAGGACCAGCCATGACCGGACCAGCCATGACCGGGCGCCGCCCGCTGATCACCGGACTCGTACCGCTGCTGCTGCTCACCGCCACGGCCTGCGGTGACGACGCCGCCACCAGCGTCAGCGACTCGGGCAGAAGGCTCGACCGGGTGACCCTGACCCTCAACTGGTACCCGTACGGCGAACACGCGCCGTTCTACTACGGCGAGCGGCGGAAGATCTTCGAGAAGCACGGCATCGATCTCACCATCCGCGCGGGACAGGGCTCCCAGAAGACGGTCCAGCTCACCGGCGCCGGGGAGACCGACTTCGGCTGGGCGGACACCCCCGCACTGCTCGCGGGCGCCGAAACCGGGGTCCCGGTGAAGAGCCTCGGGGTCTTCCTCCAGACCACCCCGTCGTCGGTGCAGTTCTTCGCCTCGCGGAACATCACCCGCCCCGCCGACCTCAAGGGCATGACCATCGCGGGCACCGCGGGCGACGCCCTCTCCCGTACCTTTCCGGTCTTCCTGGAACGGAACGGGCTCTCCGGATCGGATGTCACGGTCCAGAACACCGACCCGGCGGGCAAGATCGCCGCGGTGATCTCCGGGCGTACGGACGGACTGCTCGGCTATGCCAGCGACCAGGCGCCGATCATGGCGCACAAGTCCGGCAAGAAGGTCGGCACCCTGCGGTTCTCCGAGCACGGGCTGAACTTCTACTCCAATGGGCTGATCGCCGGTGAGCGGCTGCTGTCGGGGCGGAAGGAGGTGGCCCGGCGGATGGTCCGCGCGGTCAGCGAGTCCTTCGCCGCCGCGCGGCGGAAGCCCGCCGAGGCCGTGGCCGCGATGGCGGGCGCCAGCGGACAGCTGCCACCCGCGAAGGTGCTGCGGGAGCAGCTGGCGACGACCCTGACCCTGCTGCACACCCCGGCGACCCGGGGGAAGGCCCCGGGGGTCAACACCGAGGCCGACTGGCAGCGGACGATCGATCTCTTCTCCCGGTCCGGGCTGGTGACCGAGCCCGGACCGGTGACGGAGTACTGGGAACGGGGTAGCGCGCTGAAGGGCTGAACCCCGGCATCGAAGCCCCGGCACCGGACCCCCGGCACCGGTCCGGGGGACGGGGAGACCGGGGGACGGAGAGGCCGGCGGGGGAGACCCCGGGGCCCGTGAACCGAGGGGACGGACGGGCGATGGGCGCGGAGGGCACGACGGAGGACGCGGTACGGAACCACGCGGCGGGCGGCGGACCGGCCCCGGGCTCGGTGGCCCTGGACGGGGTGACGGTACGGTTCCGCGCCCGGCGCCATGAGGTCACCGCGCTCACGGGCATCGGACTGGAGGTCGGGGCGGGCGGGTTCACCGCGATCGTCGGCCCCTCCGGGTGCGGCAAGTCGACCCTGCTCAAACTGGTCGCCGGGCTGCTGTCACCGACCGAGGGCGAGGTACGGCTCGGCGGTGAGCGGGTCCGCGGGCCCCGCCCCGACATCGGCTATGTCTTCCAGCGGGCCGCCCTGCTCGACTGGCGCACGGCCCGGCGGAACATCCTGCTCCAGGCGGAGATGCGCGGTCTGCCCAAGGAGCCCGCCCGGCGGCGGGCCGCCGAACTGATCACCATGACCGGGCTCGACGGCTTCGAGGACGCCTACCCCCATGAGCTGTCGGGCGGGATGCAACAGCGGGTCGCCCTCTG
The DNA here is from genome assembly GCF_040299965.1 of Streptomyces sp. NPDC000594. NCBI lineage: Bacteria > Bacillati > Actinomycetota > Actinomycetes > Kitasatosporales > Streptomycetaceae > Streptomyces > Streptomyces sp. NPDC000594. Next base: position 473,702 of record NZ_JBEPCY010000005.1, read on the forward strand.
CCGGGCGCTGCTCCACCGGCCGCCTGTGCTGCTGATGGACGAGCCCTTCGGCGCGCTCGACGCGCTCACCCGGGAGCAGATGAACACCGAGCTGAACCGCGTCTGGCGGGAGACCGGCACCACGGTGCTGCTCGTCACCCACTCCATCGCGGAGGCGTGCGCGCTCGCCGAGCGGGTGGTGGTGATGAGCCCCCGGCCCGGCAGGATCACCGAGACCGTCGAGGTGGGCCTCGGGCCGCTGCGGGTGTACGCGGAGACGGTGGAGCGGCCCGCGTTCCGGACCGCCACCGCACGGGTCCGCGCCCTGCTCGGCGCCGCCTCGGCCGGGGACTGAGCAGCCGCCCGCGCCGCAGCCCGGTACGCGGGCCCTGGATGTGGCGGTTCGGTACGCGGCTCAGCGCGCGGCTCAGTACCGCAGCGCCGCCAGATAGCGGTGGCTCGCCAGCGCCGAGGCGAAGGGGTCGGCGGGCCGGTCGTGCTCCACCAGCCACTGACGGACCCCGCCGGGCCGCGCGGTGTCGAACATCGCCGCGAAGTCCAGCACCCCCGAGCCCACATCGGCGAAGTCCCCGTCCGGCGCCATGTCCTTGACATGGAGGGCGGGGAAACGGCCGCGATGGCGGAGGAAGAGCGACCGGGGGTCGGCCCCGCCCCTGACCGCCCAGTAGAGATCCAGCTCAAAACCGACCAGCTCCGGATCGGTCCCGTCGAGCAGGATTCCATAGAGGTTCTCCCCGTCCACCACCTGGTGGTCCTGCCCGTGGTTGTGGAAGAGCAGCCGCCCCAGCCCGGCGGCGCGCGCCTCGGCGCCGATCCGGTTGAACTCACGGGCCGCCGCCCGGAAACCGGCGGGGGAGTGCATCGTCCTCGGCAGACTCGGCACCACGGGCCAGTGCGCGCCCAGGACCCGCAGATCCTCCAGCGCCCCCGGCAGCCCGGGGCCGCGCAGGGTCTCCCAGCCGATGTGCTCCAGCACCGCGCGCAGGCCCGTGGAGTCCAGCATCCGCCGGATCGCCGCCGCGTCGTGACCGTGCCGGCCGCTCACCCCGACCGTGGCGTACCCGAGGGCCGCGAGCCGGGCGAGGGTGCCCTCGAAGTCGACGGCGAGCGCGGTCCGCATGGTGTAGAGGTGCATCCCCAGACCGGAGCGGGGGATCCGTCGCCGGCGGCAGCCGTGCCCGGTCCCGTCGGCCGCTTCGGCCCCTTCCGCCCGGCCGGGGAGGGCGAGTGCCGTGGCCGCGCCCAGCGCCGTACCCAGGAAGACCCGCCGGTCCGCGCCCGCCCTCATCGTCGTTCCCCCTGCCGTGGCGCGCTCCCGGGTTCCACCCGGAGCGGGAGGTGCGCGGTGGTGGTGTCGCCCCGGTCGTCGGTGACGGTCAGCCGTACGGTGTGGCTCCCCGGCCGGGGGTAGACATGGGTGGCCGAGGGGCCCTCGGGACCGGAGGGGCGGGAGTTGTCGCCGAAGTCCCAGTGGTACGCGACGGCCGTGCGGCCCGGCAGCGGTCGTACCGTCCCGGTCAGGGCCACCGTCAGCGGCGCGGTCCCCCCGGCGGGTGTCGCCGCCACCCGGACCCGGGTCCCGGGCCGTTTTTCCACCCCGGGACCGTTGAAGTGGAGCCAGTCCAGGGTGAGCAGCTCGGCACCGCCGGGGGAGCCGCCGGGATGGGTGACGACCGCGTACAGCCGCACCGTACCGCCCGGATCGCGGAGCCGGACCGTGGGCGAGACGAGCTGGGCGGGGTCGTCCGACGGCGGGACCGTCACCGCGCCCAGCGCCGGGCCGTCCGGCGCGCCGGAGCGGAAGGTGATCGTCCCGCCGAGCCCGCCCGGGGCCGTCCCCACCGTCACCGAGCTGACGCCCTTCAGCGCCACCGGGTCCAGGGCGATCCAGTCGCCGTCCTGGATCCCGCCCAGCCGCTTGCCCCCGGAGGCGTCCGCCCTGCTCTCGACCACGGCGCCGTCGCCCGGGCCACCGGTCGCCGTGCGGTGCTCCGCTTCCCGGAAGGACGGATGGAGGGTGAGTGCGGCGGAGCCGGTGAGCCGGGGCGCGCCGGGTGCGCCCCGGTCCTCGTAGCGGGCGCTGATCCCGTAGTAGAGGTGCTGGCCGGGGCCGTGGCTGTCGCCCCGGTCGGTCACGATCGCGCCCCGGCAGCCGGTGTGGTTGTCCAGTGGGTGCAGATGGGAGTCATGGCCGAGCTGGGACTGGACCACCACCCGGGAGCAGTCGATCCGCCGGTCCTCCCGGTCGCGTACGGTCACGGTGAAGGGGATGGTGTCCCCGAAGGAGAACATTCCGCCCTTGGCCGGTGTACGCACGGTCACCACGGGCCGGGTGTTGCCCACCGTGATCTCCTGGGCGCTCTGGCCGCTCAGCCCGCCGGGTCCGGTCACCGTGAGGACGGCCGTGTGCGTGCCCTTCGTCCGGTAGACATGGGTCGGGTCGGGCTCGCTGGAGTCGGTGGTTCCGTCGCCGTCGAAGTCCCAGGCGTAACGGACCGGCCGCCCGTCCGGCAGTCCGGAGCCCGTACTGGTGAACCGTACGGTCAGCGGCGCGGCCCCGGAGTCCGGGGCGGCCGAGGTCTGTGCCTGGGGCAGCCGGTCGTCGCCGACATGGTCGATGCGGTAGAGCCCGGCGCCCTCGTTGCTGCCGCCGCGCCCGGTGCCGCTGCCCAGGCCGAAGTCGATCACGTACAGCGCCCCGTCCGGTCCGAACTCGGCCTCGAAGGGTTGGTTCCACTTCATGTCGGCGAAGACGGTGTTGATCGACTGGAGATCGCCGGCCCGGACCGGCGGGAAGCGGGGATCGGTGAAGCTCTGCCCGGTCCGGTGGGTCGAGAAGGTCTTGAACCACTTGCGGGTCAGCTCGAAGGTCAGCCAGCGCCCCTCGAAGTACTCGGGGAACTTGGTCCGGTACGGGTTGGCCGGGTCGTGGTCGTACACCGGCCCGCTCATCGGGCCCCCGCCGCCCGTGCCCACCTCGGGGAAGTCCGCCGACGCCGAGTAGGCGTACCAGACCGTGGCGGGCTGGGCGGGCGGCAGCTCCCGCAGGCCGGTGTTGTGGGGCGAGTCATTGACCGGGCGGGCGCAGTCAAAGGCCGGACCGGGGGTACGGGTGGCGAAGTCATAGTCATGGAACGGGGTGTTCCGCCCGATGCAGTAGGGCCAGCCGTAGTTGCCCGCCGAGGTGATCCGGGTGAACTCGACGGTGCCCTCCGGACCCCGGTCCGGCCGGGCGGCGCGGGCGTCCGGCCCGTAGTCGCCGACGAGCAGGGCGCCGCTGACCGGGTCGGTGGTGATACGGAACGGGTTGCGCATCCCCATCGCATAGATCTCGGGCCGGGCGCGCCCGGTGCCGGGCGGGAAGAGATTGCCCTCGGGGATCGTGTAGCCGCCCTCCTCGGTGGGGACGATCCGCAGGATCTTGCCACGCAGATCGTCGGTGTTGGCCGAGGTGGCCTGGGCGTCCCAGGCCCGCCGGCCGGGCCGCTCGTCCAGCGGGGTGAAGCCCTCCGAGGCGAAGGGATCGGTGTTGTCACCGGTCGCCACATGGAGCCGGCCCGCCCGGTCGAAGGCGAGCGATCCGGCCATATGGGAGTTGGCCCGGCCCTCGCCCCGCCAGGTGGGGACGGTGAGCAGCCGCTTCTCCGAGGCCGGGTCCACGGTGTTCCCGGTGACCGTGAAACGCGACAGATTCAGCCGTTTCTCGGTGCGGTCGGAGTGCAGGAGATAGAGCCGGTGATTGGTGGTGAAGCCGGGATCCAGTGCGAGGCCCAGCAGCCCGTCCGACTGACTGGTCATCTCCGGGGTGTACCCGAGGTCCAGTGCGGTGGTCACCTTCAGGGTCCGCTGGTCGACCACCCGGAGCCGGCCGGTGCGCTCGATGAAGAAGACCCGGCGGTCCGGGGCGACGGCCAGCTCGAAGGGGTCCGAGAGATCGGCGGTGACCAGCGGGGTGCGCTGGAAGGCCCCGGTCCGGTTGGCTGTGCAGTCACCGGGGGCGACCCCGGCGGCCCAGCGGATGCCGCCCAGCAGATGCCGCAGGAACCCCGGCTCCCGGAAGGCGGCGGGGGCATGGCCGCCCGCCGTGTACCAGGACCGGCCGCCGTCGAAGTTCTGGCACCAGCTCCAGGCGTGGTCCACGCCCTCGTCCAGCCCGGTGATCCCGTCCCTGACCTTGATCTGGGCCAGGGTGTGGACCTTGCCGGTGGGGTTGGTGCGCCAGTTGTACCACTCCTCCGTACGCTCCCACAGCTCGGGAAGATCCCTGGTGGAGGGGTGGGTGCGGTCCAGTACCTTGATCCGTCCGTGCTGCACCGGGGGGTGCCGGTCGAAGATCGCCCCGACCAGTCCCTCGTACCAGGGCCAGTCCCGCTCGCTCGCGGAGGCCGCGTGCAGCCCGACCCAGCCGCCGCCGCCCCGGATGTACCGCTGGAGCGCGGCCCGCTGCCCGGGGTCGAGCAGGGCCCCCGAGGCGGGGGTGGAGTTGGTGTTGTTGAACACCACCGCCTGGAAGCGGGCCAGCCCGGTGTCGCTGAAGACCCCGGCGTCAGCGGTCGCCTCCACCGCGAAGCCGTGCTCGGCGCCGAGCCGCTCGACCGCCGCGATGCCGTCCGGGATCGAGGCATGGGCCACGTTCGTCACCTTGGAGAAGACCAGCACCCGGAATCCCGCCGGTGCCTCCCGTGCCTGGGCGGGCCCCGGTCCGATCAGCGTGACCAGCAGTGCGGCGACACCGGCGATCACGCCGCAGAGCCGCCGCCCAGGCCCGGCCCGGTGTGTCCGCTGTACCTGCTGTACCCGCTGTACCTGCTGTACCCGCTGTACCCGGCGATGGCGACTGGTCATGGCGCTCCCGGTGGTGGTGGGCGGAGCGTGCGGAGGAGAAAGCGCTTTCCATGCCGTGCGTCGCACAGCGTAGATACGGCCGCACGGTCGGTCAATGCCCCTCCGGGCCCGCCCGGCCCCTCCTGTCCCCCTCCCGCGCCTTCCTTTCCCCGCCGCCTCCCGTCCCGGCGGCCCCTCCCGCTTCCGTCCGCTCCCGTCCCGCCCGGTTCCGTCCCGCCCGGTTCCGGGAGGGCCCCGGAAAGCGGTTCGTGACCACCGCTCCGAGTGCGGTATTGTTCTCGTGCGCGCTCAGCCAGGGGGAAACCCCAGGTCAGGCGGGCACCGGGACGTGGCGCAGCTTGGTAGCGCACTTGACTGGGGGTCAAGGGGTCGCAGGTTCAAATCCTGTCGTCCCGACCAGCGTTTTCGCAGGTCGTAGGCGGTATCGGAGATATCCGGTACCGCCTTTCGGTTTTTCTCGTGGACCGGGTGGACCAGGTGGACCGGGCGGGGCCGGCGGCTCCAGGGGTTCTTCGCTACGGCTCCACGGCGATCCACGTCAGCACCAGCCCGTTCCCGGCGGCCCAGCGGCCCGAGAAGCCGGTCAGCGGTCTGCCCCGCAGGGTCGGCGCGGGCACCAGGACACGGGCCGTGAAGGTGCCGTCCGGCAGGATGGCGACCGTGGCCTCCTGGAAGTCCAGGAGGCGCCTGCCCACCGGGAACCACGCCTTGTACACGGACTCCTTGGCGCTGAAGAGCAGCCGGTCCCAGGCCGGGCCCCCGGCGGGCAGCACGGCCAGCGCCGTGAGGTCCTCGGGGCGGGCCACCCCCTCCAGCACACCGTCGGGCAGGGGCGCGTCCGGTTCCGCATCGATGCCGAGCGCCGATACCTCGTCGGCCCGGCCCACCACGGCGGCGCGATAGCCCTGGCAGTGCGTCATGCTGCCCACCACGCCCTCGGGCCAGCGGGGCGCGCCCCGCTCGCCGGGCAGCAGGGGGGCCGGTGGATGGCCGAGCTTCGCCAGCGCGTCCCGCGCGCACGCCCGGACCGTGGTGAACTCGGCCCGCCGCTTGGCGACGGCCCGGGCGACCACCGCCTCCTCCTCCGGGAACAGCGGGGTGTCGAGCCGGTCGGTGAAGCTGTGGACGTACACCACGCCCGGCGGCAGCAGGTGCTCGATCACGCGCCCACCCGCCCGGCGACCGCCGGGGGAACGACGTCCCCGGGCCGCTTCCCGACGTCCTGCGTCATGATGTCCTGCCTCCCGACATCCTGCCGTCCGACGTCCTGCTTCCTGACGTCCTGCCCCCCGGTGTCCTGCTCTCCGGTGTCCTGAGTCATGGTGTCCTGCTTCCTGGCGTCCCGCGTCCTGGCGAACCGGCCCCCGGGCAGGGCGGGTTCCCGCCCCGCCGCGGCGGAACGGCCTCTCCCGTACGACAGGGGCAGGTCGCCGACGGCACCCGACACGCTCTCGCTCCCCCTCGTCAGGTCCGCACAGGCAGGCACCGCTTTGGCGGCTCGCCCATGTCCTGCCCCCGCGTCCGACAAGTATGATCCAACAAGAAGTGATCCAGCTGAAGGCCTTACGGCCGGTACGCGCGTTCCGCACCCTAGACTGCGCCACTATGAAGGCTCTCGTACTGTCCGGCGGGGCCGGAACCCGCCTGCGGCCCATCACCCACTCCTACGCCAAGCAGCTCGTTCCCGTGGCCAACAAACCCGTGCTCTTCTACGGGTTGGAGGCCATCGCGGAGGCGGGCATCACCGAGGTCGGCATCGTCGTCGGTGACACCGCCCCCGAGATCCGGCAGGCGGTCGGCGACGGCTCCGCCTTCGGCCTCGACATCACCTATATCCAGCAGTCCGCGCCCCTCGGCCTGGCCCATGCCGTGCTGATCGCACGGGAGTTCCTCGGCGACGAGGACTTTGTCATGTATCTCGGTGACAACTTCATCGTCGGTGGCATCACCCATCTCGTGGACCGGTTCCGGGAGACCCGTCCCGACGCGCAGATCCTGCTCACCAAGGTGTCCGACCCCTCGGCCTTCGGCGTCGCCGAACTCGACGTGTCAGGAAAGGTGGTGGCCCTGGAGGAGAAGCCGGCTGCCCCGCGCAGCGATCTCGCCGTGGTCGGCGTCTTCCTGTTCACCCCGGCCGTGCACGAGGCGGTCCAGGGGATCCAGCCGTCGGCCCGCGGCGAGTTGGAGATCACCGACGCCCTTCAGTGGCTCATCGACCATGGGCGGGACGTCCGCTCCACGACGATCTCCGGCTACTGGAAGGACACCGGCAATGTCATCGACATGCTGGAGGTCAACCGTGCCGTGCTGGAGGGCGTCGAGGGACGGATCGACGGCTCCGTCGACGAGGCCAGCGAGATCATCGGCCAGGTCACGATCGAGGCGGGTGCCGAGATCCGGGGCTCGCGGATCGTGGGACCGGCCGTGATAGGCGCCAATACGCTGATCGCCGGGTCCTATGTGGGCCCGTCCACCTCGATCGCGCCCGACTGCCGTATCGAGTCCAGCGAGATCGAGTTCTCCATCGTCCTGGCCGGAGCCGTCATCCAAGGGGTCCGCCGGATCGAGAGTTCGCTGATCGGGCGGAACACCGAAGTCACTCCTGCCACAGGCGTACCGGTGGCCCATCGGCTGGTACTGGGGGACCACAGTAAGGTGCGTATCTCCTCATGACGGCGACCAGGATCCTTGTCACCGGTGGCGCCGGCTTCATCGGCTCCCACTACGTCCGCACCCTGCTCGGCCCGCAGGGGCCCTCCGGGGTACGGGTCACCGTCCTCGACCAACTGACCTATGCCGGCAACCCGGCCAATCTCGACCCGGTGCGCGAACACCCCGGATTCTCCTTCGTCCAGGGCGACATCTGCGATACCGCGACCGTGGACCGGCTGGTCGCCGAGCACGACCAGATCGTGAACTTCGCCGCCGAGTCGCATGTGGACCGATCGATCCTGAGCGCCGCCGAGTTCGTCCGGACGAACATCGGCGGGACGCAGGTCCTGCTCGACGCGGCACTGCGCCACCATGCCCAGGGACAGGGTGTCTTCGTCCATATCTCCACGGACGAGGTGTACGGCTCCATCCCGCACGGCTCCTGGCCGGAGACGCACCCGCTGGCGCCCAACTCCCCGTACGCGGCCTCCAAGGCGGGCGCCGACCTGATCGCCCTCGCCTATCACCGCACCCACGGGCTCGATGTCCGGGTGACCCGCTGTTCCAACAACTACGGCCACCACCAGTTCACCGAGAAGCTGATCCCGCTGTTCATCACCCGGCTGCTGCGGGGCCGCACGGTCCCGCTGTACGGGGACGGGCTCAACGTCCGGGACTGGCTGCACATCGACGACCATGTCCAGGGCATCGAGCTGGTCCGTACGCAGGGCCGTCCCGGTGAGGTCTACAACATCGGCGGCGGCACCGAGCTCACCAACAAGGAGCTGACCTCCCTGCTGCTGGAGGCGTGCGGGGCCGACTGGGGGTCGGTCGAGTACGTCACCGACCGCAAGGGCCACGATCTCCGCTACTCGGTGGACTGCGCCAAGATCACCCAGGAACTGGGCTACCGGCCGCGCAAGGACTTCGCCACCGGGCTCGCGGAGACGGTCTCCTGGTACCGCGAGAACCAGCAGTGGTGGGAGCCGCCGCAGCGGCGCGCCGAGCTGGGGGCGGGGGCCCGGTAGCGGGTCCGGGCGCCGGTACGGGAGCGCCCCGGCGGCCAGCGGTGAGCTGGTCGCCGGGGCGCTCCGGTCCGGGTTCCGCGCTC